>PCWF01000057.1:0-6674 GCA_002796165.1 Nitrospinae bacterium CG11_big_fil_rev_8_21_14_0_20_56_8 | reverse complement strand
TGGTTACTTATTTTTGCAACCAAGTACTAGGCACGGCAGAGAAAAATCTCGATGCTCCAGTCTCCCGGACCATTTCTGGGGTCCCATGCTCCGCGTTTAAGGACCATGGGCCAATCCACGCGGCCCGCACAGTTTCGCGATTCCCGGTCCACCCGTTCGAAAAACTGCACGATTCGCTTCCCTTCCTCCACGTTGGTCCGGTACATCTTGTTGCTGTTCAAGTTGATGGCGGTCAACAGTAAAACCAATCCCACCAACAGGATGCGAAACCGGGGAATGTCCCGAAACACCGGAAAAGCCAGGATGAAGAACACCACCACAAATAAAACTTTCGGAGCATACACGTATCGGCCCAAGGCCATCATTCCCAGGAAAATCCATTCAAGGTGTTTGCCGAGCACCACCATCCCCAGGAGGGACACCTGAAAATATGACAGCACCATCAGGGCTTCCTTTTCCCTTGCGGAACGGCTACCCCAGCTACGCCATGCAATCAGAACGAGCACGAGAAAAACCGCACCGGCTATGGGGGACGCTCCTTCGAGAAATTGCAGGTAGGCCCGGTTTTTGGGACCAATCAAGGACTCAAGCACCACACGCTGGGTGAATATTTGTGCCAGATAGGGCCAGCTTGAAAAATCCTGCGGGCCCGGATGAACCCCCCAGACGCCATAGCCCACCGCGGAAACCATGAACAGGACATGCTCGGGCCTCTGTTGGGGACGCGACCAGAGTCTCCACACGCAGACGGGAAGGATGACGATTGAAAGCGGATGCGACCAGATCAGAATATTCACCCCCAGGCTAAACAGGACGCGGCTCCATAAGCGTTGGGGAAAGGGGAGCAGGAGAAGCAGGCAGAGAATAATCGTCAGATTGTAATGTTGCCAGGCGACCGTGCCCACCAGTTGAGCGTTCCCCAACGGGAGCGCCGCCACGCAAAACGCCATGAGGACCGCAAACACGCGATCCCGGACAATCCACAAACCCAACCGGAAAACCAGGGCATACGTGAAGGCACTCAGGCAAAGCGAGGCCAGGGAGAAGCCATGAGGGATCCAACGGGCCGGCAGGAAGGTCAGGAGATAGCCCAGCAGGTAGGGGCCAACCGTGCGATACCCTCCATCGCAGAATTTAAAGATGGAGGAGAAATCGTGCCGCTCAAAAAAGAGGGGAAACACGTAGCGCCCATCCTGGGTGTACATGATGGGGTACTGTACTTCGAGGAGAAAATTCCTCAGGGCAAGAATGAAAAAACAGACGGTAATTACGAGTATCCAAAGGAGCGTATCCGCTCCCCGGAACCCAAGGGAGAAGCTCCCTCCGACGGGATGTTCAAACCCGTTTCGCTCGCTCATGTCTCCGGAAAAAGAAAAGGGGGTTGTCGGCCACAACCCCTTTTCATAAATAACCAAAACCCGGGGGATCGGGTTACTGGCCGATCTCTGTCAGGGTAATCTTGAAGTTCAATACCTGGCCCGCGAGGGGATGGTTCATGTCGATCGTCACCATCTCCGGAGTGACTTCCTTGATCACCGCCTTCATGGGACGTTGGCCCGGGGGATTGACGAGAAGCACCATACCCACCTGAGGTTCCGGCGTGGGCGGAAGATTTTTCCGATCTACCTTTTGACTCAGCGTGGGATCGTAGTCTCCATACGCATCGGCAGGTTGGATGGAAAAACTTTTCTGTTCGCCTTTTTTCATTCCCATCACCGCATCTTCGAATCCCTTGATCACGTCACCGGTGCCCACCTTGAAAGTCAACGGAGTCTGATGCCGGGAGGAGCTGTCGAACACCGTTCCATCGTTCAGAGTTCCCTCGTAATCCACCGTCACCATGTCGCCCGTTATCACCCCATTTTCTGCGGCCAGGGCCGGACTCACCACAAACAACACGGCCACCATGAACATAATCCCGGTTAATAATTTGCAACCGATTTTCGAAGACATGAAGCTCCTTTCCTTCCTTGCCGGAATGTAAGTAAATTGTGCGGGCAGGCTATCATAGATGTCGGGGAAAAACCCCAAGAATTTAAGGAGCCACGGGAGGCGTAAGCCGGATGATTTCCCGTCCCGCGCATCCATTTATCCTTCCGGAAAGACACCCTCTCAAATTTTTTCATGCGAAGCGGGAGCGTAGAATGGTATAAACAGAATCACCGGAATGATGTCCCTTAACTTTTAATATCGTAGAATGCGAATTTTCCTTCAGCAAGAATTCGGTCCGGCCTGCACCTCCCTGGGAGACGGGATTCGGCTCCGGGAGTTGTTGCTGACCCCATTACGAAACGGGGAGACCGTCGAAATCGACTTCGCCGGCGTGAACTCTCTTTACACTCCATTCCTCAATGGAAGTCTGGGGGGGCTCTTTAATTTTTTTGACAAAGAAACGATCCTGACCCGCCTGGCTCCCCGCAATATCGCCCCCGAACACCTGCAGAAATTCAACGAATTCATCGACCGGTCCGACCGGCTCGATACGGATAAGATCGATCGGGAAACCATGGAAGATCTGTTCGAGGAAGACGGGCTCGGTGACTTCGAAGGCCCCTAAACCTTTTCCCCCTTGGCCCCCCCTTGAAAACCACAAAACTCCTCCCAGTTTCACTTCCAAAGTTTCTTTTCTACCGAAACAAAGAACAATAACTGCTTGGAAATTACTGGATTAGGGTTTTCCGAAAATCGAAATTTCCATCCCCAAAAAACGCGGCTCGGTTTTTTCAATAGTGTTAAAGTCACCGGATTCTCCTCGATTGACATTAAAAAGTCACCTGTTATCCAAATTGCATTTGACTTCAATAGTAAAGGCGGAGATTATTTCCTCAAGTTTATTCCGAAGTCCAGCAAGCTCCTCCCTTCGAATAAGCAGTCCCCGGCCGGAGACCCAGTGGAGTGCCACCTTTTGAAACTGATGAATTAAAAAATATCGGGGCTCGTCTTGAACAGTTTCGATCCATCGTTCAATTCGTACCCATTGGAGTTTTTCAAATCGATGGGGACGATCGTTACACCTTCGTCAACCCGGCGTGGGAGAAGATTACAGGATGCTCCTTTAAAAACGCCCTGGGACAGATCTGGTGGAACGTCATCCATCCCGATGACCGCCAAATGGTGTTTTACTCCTGGGGACAATCCCAGGGCGAGGGGAATGAACTGTCCGTTGAATGCCGGATCAACCTCCCTGGAGTGGAAAGACGTTGGGTAAGATTGCGGACCAATTTTCTTTACCACGATACAGGTAAAAAGATTTTTGGAAGCCTGGAAGACATCTCCAACCAAAAAAAGATCGAGGTGGAACGGGAAAATCTTATCGCCGAACTCCGCGAAGCCAAATGCGAACTTGAAATTTCCTCGCGCACCGATCCCTTGACGGGTTTACTGAACCGCCGGGGAATGGAGGAAAAACTGGAATCGGAAGTTCTGCGGTTTGAAAGAAACAATAAACCATTCACCCTGATCATGACCGACATCGACCACTTTAAAAAGGTCAATGATACCTATGGCCATGACACGGGCGACTTTTCCCTTGCACAACTCGCCCGGATTCTGATTCAACACTCCAGAAAGCAGGATGTGGTATGCCGGTGGGGAGGTGAGGAGTTCCTCATGCTATTGCCGGAAACTCCCTTGAGAGGTGGAAGCGCGCTGGCGGAAAAACTCCGGTCCCGGATCGAACAGGAAGCGTTGACTTTCAAGAACCACAAATTCAAGTTGACCCTCAGCCTGGGGATCGCCTGTATCCATGAAGATCAAAACCTGGGCAGTTGCATCAAACATGCGGATGTCAGGTTGTACCTCGCAAAGCAGAGGGGAAGAAACCAGATCGTCTGGGAAGACTGAAAGGGGGACCGCTCAAGGGGAGGCCCCTCACGGCCAAATGACCCAATAAATGATCCCCGCCCCAAGGGGCGGGGTATTTCAAGGCCCCCCATAACCTGTCATGGTGAGTGTTTTCTTCTTGCCATGCAGGGGAGCCTCTTATTGTCATCCCGAGCCGAAGGGAGGGATCTGGCTGGAACGTGAAGGACACATGCTTTGCTCGGGGTTTGGAGCAAGATTCCTCGTCGCCTACTGGGCGTAGGGCCTTAAGGCCGGAACGGGACGAGGGCGATGGATAGGTAACAATCGCCTTGGGAGTTTGGCCTTGCGCCCCTACGGCGAGTAGCCTCGGAATGACAACGATGAAGGAAACCTCCGTGGCAAGACCACGGGGAATGCAAGTTAATTCAATATTTCAATCGTGGAACCGGGACCGGAATAGCTTTCGCTTTTCGGTACTTGATTTGGACAACAGTAAGCTCTGACAGATTGCTGAAAAACTCTTCGAGGTGTCATTCTGAGAATCTTGTTCCAACCCCTTTGCCCAGCCTGGCTTTCAAGTCGAGCCCGATCCAGCGCGGAGTTTATCTTGAGCTTGCCGAAGGACTCAGGATGACATTGGGGGAGTTTTTCAGCAACTTGCCAACCATATATAAAGTAACTGGAAAACACGCTCCGGGGCGGGGTTTTCAAGCATCCGCAACGATTTTTAACACAATGGCTGGATTGCCGATCCCACCATTTTATGGTTGACCTGGAATTCAAATTGACTATAATCTCCCTCGGATTGTTTTGTATGACCCGGATTTTTCCGCGCTTATGAATCTTAACCCAATAAAAGAAACAACCTTGGCTAAAAGGACCCAAAGCCTTTGCAGGGTAGTTTCTTGCCTGTCTCCAATTGACTTCCCCCAGGCATGGTCCGTTCACCTTAAGGGACCCGGATGGGGCTTGCCGAATACAAGGGGATTGCTCCTGTTAATTCTTCTTCCAGGACGGACCCCGTCTCCTCCAGATTTTTTGAAACACGGGTGTTTGAGGGAACCTCCCACGATTCACGATTTCCCCAGTTGCGCCTTCCTGCCCATGCCTGCCTACAGGGGCCAGGGCAGACAGGTCATGGTTGACAGTAATTTATTGAAGTCTCTGTGAAATTATAGGGACGAGGGCTTGTTCCCAGTGGCTCATTTCGGCTGGGTGCGAGGGACTTATGTGCTCTTTTTGCTTTTTGCATGAGATAATTTTTCCTGCGAAAGGTTCAGGGCGGGTCTGTAAATATGAAACCGAGAGGCAATAACATGACATTCTTGACAAAAAATTTCGGGTTGATCGCCCGGTATTTTTTACTGGCCGGGGCGGTGTTTGCCATCCATCAGGTTCTCCTCCCGTCGGCGCATGCGGAGACTTTGGAGATCGAGGAGGTCATGGGGTACCAGTCAGCCCACGTTTGCAAAACCTGCCATCCCCGGCATTTTAACGAGTGGCGGACGTCCAATCACGCCTATGGCCAGCTCAGCCCGTTCATGAACAACCTCAATAAGCTGATTCATCAGAAAACCAGCGGCACGGCGGGATCGTTTTGCGTCCGTTGCCACTCTCCCATGAGTGTCATCATGGGCGAGGAGCCCTTGTCCCCGGTGGAGCTTCGCAACACGGTTTCCATAGAAGGAATTACCTGCGTCGTCTGTCACCGTTTGAAAGGCAACCACGGGAAAACCCGCGGTGAAGTGGTGGTCAACAAGGGCGATCTTGAAACGCCCCTCTTCGGGCCGTTCGACCAGATCAAGCAAATCCCGATCGGGCGGCCGGAGGAAAAACGGTTCACCCACGCTGCGACCTATACGCAAAACATCCGGGAAAGCCAGTTCTGCGGACAATGTCATGACGTTCCCGTTCCCAATTCCTACCGCCTGGAGGATTTATTCGGGGAGTGGCGCAACAGTCCGGCGGCGAAGGAGGGCACGACCTGCCAGGACTGCCACATGGGGATCGAGCAGGGGGTGAAGAGCCCTCGCGCCAAGGGACCGATCGCTGAAATCAAGGGAATCACCTTCCCCGAAAGGACCTTGAGCGACCACACGTTTGCCGGCCCCGATTACTCGGTGCTGGACATCTCGGAGTTCCCCCTGCGCCGGTTTGAATGGCCGGTGCTGATGGATGACCCCAATTTTTATAACTGGCTGGAGGGGGTCCGGCAAAAGCAAAAGGAAGGCAAGGAACTCAACCGCCTCGACCAGAGAAAATGGAAACGCTATCAGCAACTTGTGGAAAAAAGCCAGGAACTTCTGGAGATGGCGCAGAGCAAGCGGGTGGCCCTGCTTAAAAACGCTTCCAGGCAGGAATACTCGGTTCCCGAATCCGTCGGGCGGGGGGACGATCTTGCAATCGCGGTCACTGTTCACAATACCATCAGCGGCCATTCTCTGCCCGCGGGATTCAACACGGAGAGGCAGGTGTGGCTGAACGTGAAAGTGACGGACGACCAGGGCGGGATCGTTTACCAGAGCGGGGATCTCGATTCCCACGGCGATCTCCGGGATAACAAGAGCCTGGACGTCCTGCAGGGGAAAGCAGAGTACGATCATGACCTGTTCAACCTTCAATCCAAATTCAAGTTGATGACCATTGCCGGACATGAGAGGGAAGACCATCTCTTCATTCCACGGGATGTGGACAACTTCGCATTTGTCCGGCCGGCGGTGTTTCCCGCCTTTTCATTCAACGGACCGCCTCCCGTTCGCACCCAGAAAAACGGTATTCCCCCCCTCGGTTCCCGGACCGCGAAATATACCGTTGAGACGGATGGCGCGTCCGCTTTTTACGATGTCGAAATCAAATTCAATTTCCGGAAT
>PCWF01000127.1:6771-11272 GCA_002796165.1 Nitrospinae bacterium CG11_big_fil_rev_8_21_14_0_20_56_8 | reverse complement strand
TTTTCGGGTTGCGCGGATACGTCCTGCGGCGCGGGGAAATAATCGGGATGGGATGGAGACTGCTCTTCCTGCATAAAATCGTTCCTTAAGTCTGGCAACTTCTGAATGTTAACCAAATCGGGCGGGGCTGACAATCTTCTTTTTCACGTTTCAGTACCGGACCAGCCAGATCCCGCAGAACACGGCCATGAGGATCAGCCCCAGCAAAAGCCGGGCGATCGACCGAATCCTGGCCAGCGTTACGGGAACGTGGACGCGGTTTTCGGGACTGAGGTCCAGGTTGGCGATGCGCTGGCGCAGGGGAAACGCGATGTACAGGCTCAGGAAAAAGGACCCGATCACGAACAGCATTTTGACGCCGAACAGGTTGTAGTAACCCGGTTTCAATCCGGCCTGCTCGGTGTAGTTCTCCAGCAGGTAATAGGTGCCCGTTCCGATGAGCACCAGAACGCAGGCGAAAACGGTGGGGCCCAGGATATCCAACGCCCGGTATTGGGGTGACCGCTCCTCCTGCCCCGGCTGAAGGGATTCGGGAATTTTATCCATGGCCGGGAGAAACAGGAACACGGCGTAAACGAGGCTTCCCACCCCGATGGCGGCGGCGGTCAGGTGCAGGAACATGAGGATGAGGTTGGTCATAAGGCGATCAGCTCTTTTTGCGTCCCGCGCCGGACTCGATGTAATGGAGCAGGAGCCGCACGCCGAATCCGGTCGCGCCCTTGGCCTGGTAGGGTCCGGCCTCCCCGGTCCATGCGGTGCCGGCGATGTCCAGATGCGCCCAGGGGAAGTCCCCGGCAAAGGCTTTGAGAAACGCCGCCCCGGTGATCGTCCCGGCGCCGAACGCCGGACCGGAGATGTTTTTCAGGTCGGCGATGTCACTCTTTATGGCCTTTTCATGTTCCGGCCAGAGCGGCAGTTCCCAGATCCGTTCGCCGGTAATACCCGCGCTGTCGCTCAATTTGCGGATCAATTTTTCGTCGCTCCCGATCACGGCGGCGGCCAAATGCCCTAGGGCGACGATGCAGGCGCCGGTGAGCGTGGCGAGGTCGATGATGGCCTTGGGTTTGTAGCGGGCGGCGTAGGCCAGGGCGTCAGCCAGGACGAGGCGGCCTTCGGCGTCGGTGTTCAACACCTCGATGGTTTTCCCGGACATGCTTTTGAGGATGTCGCCGGGCTTGATGGCCGACCCGCCGGGCATGTTCTCGGTGGCGGGAACGATCCCCACCACGTTGGCCTTGACCTTGAGGCTCGCCACGGCTTGCAGGGTTCCCAGGGTGGCGGCTCCGCCGGACATGTCCATCTTCATCTCGTCCATGTTGGCCGGGGGCTTCAGGGAAATGCCGCCGGTATCGAAGGTGATCCCTTTCCCCACGATAACCACCGGCGGTTGGGTCTTCCCGGCCCCGAAATACTCCAGGACGATGAAGGCCGGAGGCTCGTGGCTTCCCCGTGCCACACCCAGCAGGGCGCCCATGCCGAGTTTTTCCATCTCTTTGCGGTCGAGGATTTTGCAGGCGATCTTGTGTTTCTTCGCAATGGCGCGTGCGGTGTCCGCCAGGTAAGTGGGGGTCGCGGTGTTGCTGGGATGGGAGATGAGGTCGCGGGCGGTAACTACCGCAGAGGCGATTTTCGCGGCGCGCTCGGCGGCCCGTTCCACCGCGCGGTGCTGGGCTCGAGCTACTAACAGAACGATCGATTCCACCGACCGTACATCGGCATTTTCCTCCCCTTCGGCGCTCTTGCTCTTGTAATGGTCGAACCGGTACAGGGCGAGGTAGCTCCCTTCGGCCACGGGGCAGGCGGGATCGGGCTCGGTCTCTCCCGGGCAGGGATGCTTGATCCGCGCCAGGGCACCCTCGCGCACGGCGAAGGAGAGGGTCTTGCTTTTTGATTTTTCGGCGAGTTTGGCCGCGGTGCCGGCCGCCTGGCGGATCTTTTCTCCGTTCATCTCCCGCGCCTTGCCCAGGCCCGTGAGAAGCAGGTGTTTCGCTCCCAGAGCCCCCAGGGTATTGACCCAGAAGGTCTGGTTGGGTTTTCCTTCGAACACCTTGTTTTCAAAAGCGGAGGAGATCGTTCCCTTGAGCCGTCCGTCCAATTCTTTCAACAATCCGGCGGGTTTCTTTTCTTCAAGGCAAAACAGCACCAAGCAATCGGTGGAATGGTGGATGGGGTCGTCGTCTCGAACGGTTGTCTTTATCATAGGTCTCGTCAATCTACCGGAAAGAGAAGTGAAAATTGTTTTTTTCGCAGAGGATAGAGTTTAATATTGAAGTTACATCCCAATCAACCTCAAACTTTTTTCATGGGAGGCCATTCCTGTGGGAAAAAAACTTTTGATCCATTTTCGGTCGCTCGGTTTTATGATCGCGTGCCTGTCGATTTATCCGGTCCATTCGGAATCGGCGGCCATCGACGAATTTCTAACCCCCACGCCGGACAGCAGTCCCACCGATCTGGCGTTCGACGCGGCGGGCCATCTCTGGTTCACGGAGATCAACGGCAACCGGATCGGCAGGCTGGCGCCGGGGGAAGCGGAGCCGGGAACCTCGAAAGGCATCACGGAATATGAGCTTCCCCAGGCCAACAGCAAACCTCACTACCTGCTGATCGCGCGCGACGGCATGATCTGGTTCTCGGAAATGAGCGGGAACCGCATCGGGGTTCTCGATCCGGGGACGGGGACCATCCGCGAATTTCCCATTCCCACCCCGAACAGCGAGCCGCATCATCTTAAGGAGGGGGCCGATGGCTCGATCTGGTTTCTGGAATTCGAATCCAACAAGCTGGCGCGGTTGGATCCCAAATCCGGCCAGATCGCCGAATTTCAGGTGAAGGAAGGACACCCGCACGACCTGGAGATCGTCGACGGCGGAGTGTGGTACACGCAGGGAGGAAAATTCTGGGCGCGGATGTTTTACAACAAAGTAGCGCGGTACGATATCGCCACGGGGAAAATCGTGGAAATCGACGTCCTCCCGGAACAGTCCGTCCCCCACGGGCTGACCCAGACCGGCGATGGAACGCTGTGGTTCACTCAGTTGTTCGAAAGCAAAATCGCCCGGTTGGACTGGAAAACCCAACCCTGGACGATGGAGATGTTTCCCCTCCCGGGCCGCAAGGGTCCGCACGACCTGGTGGTGGACGAGAAACGGGGCTGGGTGTGGTACACGCTGAACCGGGCGGACAGTATCGGGCGGCTGGACCTGGCCCGGGCCAAACCGGGCACCTCGGAGGGAATGGAGGAATTCCCGATCCCCACCCCCAAAGCCCACCCCAACGAACTGGTGGTGGATGGCGAGGGGAACGTCTGGTTCACCGAGATGGGGCACTACTTCATGGGGAAATTCCAGAACAAGATCGGCCGCCTGAAACCCGATGGACCCCTGGCCGGAGAGGGCACAAGGTGATCCTTTTTTGCGTCCCTGGCGTCTTTGCGAGCGGAGCGAAGCAATCCATAGCATCTGGAGCGCCACGCCGTCTCTGACGGCTCGCGATAACGAACAGGGTGCTTCCCGCGAAACGCAAGTTACGCAAAGCTCTCTTTTCAATAGTGCGCAGGACGGGGTTCCGCGCCGGGCCGTGAAGAGAACATAAGGGGCGGGAGAGCACGGGCCTTCCCGGTCAATGGAATACTCGACTGAACCCTCTGTCTTGAACTTGCCGAAAGGCCCACGACCGTATAAATGCAGGCTCTGTGGGATGTCTCCCGACCATTCACCCGCGAAGCGTTATTCAGGAACCGGTTACTAAAGGTCCACGCGGAAATTTTCGTAAGGGACGAGATTGTCTTCGTTGACGGCCATGACCATGTTGGGGTCCTGGGTGAGAAACTCGTCAAGGGCGGCGAGCAGGGTCACGGCATCGGTCAGATAAGCCTGCCGGTTGGGTTCGTCGATCTTGCGCTGGGACAAGTCGCGGTAGAGGTCGATCATGGGGGCCGCGCGGGCGATCAGGCCCTGAATGGCGGTAAATTCGATTTCCCGCGTCTTACTTGCGCGGGACGCTTCGGCAAACTTGATCCACCGGTCGACATCCGCCGAAGGTTCGCCGAGTTCCTCGACGTACTTCTCCCGCACGCCTTCGGCTCCCTTTTCCTTGATGTCTTTGAGAATGCGCCGCGCGAGGTCATTGACGGGAACCCCGGCGGCGGTGCGGCAGAGGTGCTTGAGAGAAAACATCATGGTGTTCGTCTTGCTGTCCAACTGCATCCCGCGGTCGGAATACGTTTTCAATCCCTGGGCCTGCTCAAAAGCGCCCCAAAGCCCCCCATTGACCTGAACGGCGGTGCGGATTAGATCCAGGGGCTCCACGGCCTCCAGGCAACCCTTGTCATCCGTAAAAGCGGGAATCGATTTTTTGCTTCCCTCTTTCAAGGTCTGAGCCAACGCGGGATTGACGGAAATAGGTTCGTCGGCCATTTTTTTCCCGCTGAAGGCTTCTTCCTTGGTGGGGACCACTTTTTCGGTTTTAACCCAGGTCGACTCCTTGGGTGCCACATTGA
>PCWF01000127.1:0-6756 GCA_002796165.1 Nitrospinae bacterium CG11_big_fil_rev_8_21_14_0_20_56_8 | reverse complement strand
CAACGATCACCCGCCGATTCCCTTGTCCAAATATCATAATTTCCGGGATCCTCTTGCAAAATTTGATGGTGGCTTGTATTCCCTTTATACCGTAATTCCCAGCGGATTGCTGGTAAAACTTTCCCGGAAAATTGCAGTTGGCTCGATGGGATAAAGCGGACGCGGGGGGAAAGAACCTTCAGTCGTCGGGGAACAATTCCTTGAGGTGGGCCCGGCAACGGGAATTCTGCGTCATCTGGATGATCACCTTTTCGTTGACGGCCAGATTGGGCAGGGAGGTCTTTTTATGGTAATGGGAAAAAGCGCTCCACAGGGCGTTCACGTCATGAAATTCGTTAAAGGCGGTCAGGATGTTCACCATATTGGTGATACTCTTTCCTTCCACGCCGGGGAACAGAACGAAATATTGCATGGCCAGATCGTACAGCAATTGGCACATTTCATCCGATGCGGCCTTGAGGAACTTGAACTTGTTGACGTTTTTCTTAAGCGGCTGATTGCCGGAGGACAATACGGAAAGGTTTTTATTCACGATCTTCAGCATGGGAGTGATCAGGTCCCATATCCCCTTGTCCTCCAGGCGTTTCTCCAGGCGATCGCGGTCGAGTTTGGTGAAAAACGATTTCTGGAACGCCGTGAAGACATTGTTCAACTCGCGCACCCGGTCGGCGTAGGTGGCTCGAATGTTGGCCTCGATTTCCCGGTCGTATCCCTGCATCAGGACCAGAAACTCTTTTTTATCGACCGGCTCGTCGGCCTGGATTTTTTCGGTGGTCTTGGACAGGCTCTGGAACAACAGTTGCTTTGTGTCCGGGGGATACCAGAAGTCGATTTCCTGGATGATAATGTTGATCCGCTCCAGGATGTCCCGGCCATATTTCTGCTCGTGATGCGGGGTGATGGCGATCGTCAGGTCGTCGGCATCCTTTTCCTGAATAATGATATTGAAGTCCTTGGCCCGTAACTTTTCGAAAAGATGTTCCAGCCGCTTGAAGGGCAGGCGCCCGTCGTCCATCAGCTCCTGGGCCTCAGCCCAGAATTCGTTCAGACGGCGAATTTCCCCCTCCTCGATGTATTTAGTCCGGAGTTCGGTGAGTTGCCGGTTGATCTCATCCTGATTGTAAACAATCAGGGTCTTCCTCATCTCCCCAAACTGGGAAAGGATGGACTTGATCTTCTTGACTTCCTTCCGGTAGGAATATTTCCTGGAGGATTTTTTGACCACCTGATGCATGAAATCGTTGAACTCGAATATGTCCCCCATGCGGTTAATGGTTCGGCTCTTGTCACGAATCTGGTAAAGGAATTTCCCCAATTCCAATTCCGACCGGTATTCATTCAAAAACGGTTCGACCGTCTTGCAGAACTCCGTATAACAGGCGCTGATGGGCCAGTACGCCTCGGGCGAGTTTTCGTAAAACTGGAAAACGGAAAAGATATCTTTATGCGCCCGGAGTTCGTTGTATCCCCGCTTCCGGTTTTCTCCCGAGCCGTAACCGGTGAAAAAGTCGTTTAAGGAAATCTCCCCTTCTTCCAGCTCTTCAACCAACTCATTCAATTCGGGCAAAATACTGTTTTCCGCATTGACCGGCAAATTATAGTGTTTATCCAGGAAGGCGATTTCGTGGCGGATGTTGGGGATCAGCAGGTCGATGGGATCCAGGACGATATCGATGGATTTGAATATCTCCTGCTTGTACATCTCCAGCTTGGCTTCGTACTGATCCTCGACAATCTGGGCGATATCCGACTTCATGGACTTGAAGAGGTTATCGACCGCCTTCAGACTGTCAATGACCTGTGCCGCCTGGAGATCATTTTTACCCAGGGTTTCCACCTGCCGGGTGATGGCGGGTAGCTTTTTCTTCTGGGAATGGACGATGGCAATCAACCTCGCCCTTTCCTGTTCCGGGGTGTTATTCTTGGGCTCGATAACCGGCGCGCCCTTTATCTTGTCCTGACAGAGCGTAAGTTGGTTGTTCAGAATCTCAATCTGATTCTTGACCTGCTCAATCTGGGTTGGGTTAATAGCCATGAATCCAGAGTATTCCATCGTGGAAACCCGACTGCGGCTTCCTATCGGTTAAACATTCAATCGTGGATCCTGCTCTTGTCGCTGGTAAATTTTAAATGTCAATCATCACATGCCCGCAAAAGTTACCGGGGCAAAAATCACCCTTTCCGGAACCCCGCGGTTTAAAGACAACGGATACCCAGCCCCAAAAGAGCTTTAAAAGCTTATTTCAGTTTGGTTGGATTTGCCAGCCTATTTTACCCCTAACCCACTAAAAAAGAAAGCCTTTTGAAACTTAATGCCGCCGATTGGAAATTTTGGGCCAACCTCTTCCTGATTCGCCAAACCTGGACCCGCTCGATATTGGATATCGGACTAATTCCTAATGAGTTTAGAATAAAGCTCGAAAAGCAAACATTTTTTAGTCGCGGATCTTGCCGTCCGCTTCATAGAAAACGCGTCGTCCCCGTCAAAATTTCCTTGCCCTGGAACAATTTTCCCGTCAAAAAAAGAAATTCCGCTCATCTAATCCCGGTTGAAATCCGCTAGAGATAATAAAATAATTATAAAAAATACAATATGTTATATTAAAAATAGCAAAAAAGGTCAATATTAAAATGTTGGCATCTTTATTGCTTATGTTTTTGTAAAAGTAACTTTATGAACCGCTGAGGGGTCTGCCGAAATGAGAGGATTCAAACTTCTGCTTCTAATGGTGTCCTTGACCGTGCTTGCCGGGTGCGAGGTCCGGATGGCTCCTTCCGATTACTGGGCCAAGCTGTTCCGCACCCAAACCGATTCCAATTACTACAAGGAAAAGGCCGAATCTCTGACGGAACACCTCGCCAAGGATTCCCGGGAATACGAAATCAACAAGGTCGCGGTAATGGACCTGACGGACGAAGGGGGTAAAGCGCCCATCCTTGGCGAATATCTTTCGTCCCGAATCATCGAGGCCATTACCACGAAGAAACTGTTCCGCGTCGCGCAAAAAGGCGAGGTCAACGCGACCTTGACCGACCTGAACCTGCAACCGGCGTTCCTGTATACCACGCATGAACTGAAAACGCTGGGCGACGCCCTCAATTCCCAGGCCATTCTGACGGGCAGAATCACCGACCTGGGCACCAATATCGATGTGCACTTGACGCTCACCGATGTGGCTACCGGCGAGGTCATCGCTTCGTCCACCGAAAATCTTAACCGGACCAAGTTTGCAGTAGAAATGTTACGTCACTACTAACCCACTCCCCGTGGGGGGGCAGAGGGCTGGCCCGGTTGGATTGTTTCGGCCGACGCTTCGCAATGACACCCCTTGTCCCTTTTCACCTGCTTTCTTCCCTGTCATTCCGAGTCTACTCGCCATAGGGCCGCAAGGCCGGAACGTGGCGATGGCAATTCATGGGAAATAAAATAGCATTGGGAGTTCGGCCTTGCGCCCCTTCTGCCACAGGCAGGCTGGAAGGTGAATGGGGCATGTCTCATTCCGAATCCTCTGCAAGATTCTTTAGCGCGTCTGCGCCTCAGAACGACAATTTCATGGAGCCTTTCTAAATGTCATCCTCAGCCTTCTTCATTGTCATCCTGAGCCTTTGGCGAAGGATCTGGCTGGAACATAACGGGAGCATGCCCCCCCATGCTTGATCGAAATGACACCGATGATGGAGGAAACCCCGTGGCAAGGCCACGGGGAATTGGGAATCATCGAAAAAACTCGGGATGAAATTCAAAGGAATACCCTCATCCCATCCTTTCCCTTTCTTTGACATGAATCTAATCGTTAACAACCCGGGATGAATGTATTAGAATAAAAATGAGGACACCGAAACATCCCCTCTCGCGTGATTTCCCCTTGGCCCGTCAAGGTCTGGGGACCGGTTTACGTTCCGGATCCACCGGGATCCCCGTCCTCCAAAGCCCGTTGACCATCCGTTCAACCCATTCAAGCCAGGACATACCGAGTGGCCCTATTGAAGATTTACAACTGTCTGGAACCGGTTTTAAGAAAGAAAGCCGCCCTGGTGGAGAACATCGACGGCCGCCTGGTCGAGCTGACGCAAAGTATGACCGAGACCATGTTCGATGCACCGGGAGCGGGGCTTGCCGCCAACCAGATCGGGGAACCCATCAGCCTGTTCGTCGTGGACATGGGGATCCAGACGGATAAGCGGGACCCCATCGTTGTCGTCAATCCCATCATTTCCGCTTCGGAGGACCAGGTGCTCGATGAGGAGGGTTGCCTCAGCATTCCCGAAGTGTTTGCCAAGGTCTGGCGCAGTAACAAGGTCGAGCTCAAGGGATACAGCCTGGACCAGAAGGAAATTCGTTACGAGGCCGAGGGCTACCTGGCCCGTGCCATTCAGCACGAGATGGATCACCTGGATGGCAAATTGTTCTGGGACAATTTGGGAAAGGCCAAGCGGGACCTGCTGAAAACCCGATTCAAGAAGAAGCTCAAAGAGATGAAAGCATGAAGGTCGTGTTCATGGGCACGCCAGAGTTTGCCCTGCCCACGCTGGATCGACTCGCCTCTTCGCGCCACGAAGTCCTGGCCGTGGTCACCCAGCCCGACCGGCCTCGGGGACGCGGGCAGGAGGTGTCCCCCCCTCCCGTCAAGCAACTGGCGCTTGAACGGGGGATTCCCGTTCTGCAACCTGAAAAAGCGTCGCGGCCCGAGTTCATCGAAGAGATCCGCAAGCTGAATCCCGACCTCATCGTGGTCGCGGCCTACGGGCAGATCCTGAAACGGGAATTCCTCGAGATCCCCCGCATTTTCTGCGTCAATGTTCATTCCTCCCTGCTCCCCAAATACCGGGGCGCCGCCCCGATCAACCGGGCGATCATCAACGGCGATACCGAGAGCGGCGTGACCACCATGAAAATCGCGGAACAGCTCGATGCGGGAGACATTCTTCTCATGCGTGCGGTGGCCATCGGAGAGAACGATACCGCGCAGACGTTACATGACCGGCTGGCGAAGGTCGGGGGAGAACTGGCCCTGGAGACGGTGAACCGGCTGGAGGAAAACTCCATCCTGCCCATCCCCCAGGACGAGTCCCGCGCCACCTACGCGCACAAGTTAAAAAAGGATGACGGGCTGATCCGCTGGGAACAGGAGGCCGTGCGCCTGCATAACCTGGTGCGCGGGCTGGAGCCCTGGCCGGGCGCGTTCACGTTTTACAAGGGGAAACGATTGCGGGTGTGCGCGACGGAAATTCACCGGGGAGATCCGGCGGATCGGCCGGGTGTAGTGGCCCGCGTTTCGGATTACGGCATCGAAGTGGGCACCGGGAAGGACCGCCTGGTCCTGACCCGCCTCCACCCGGAGGGGAAAAAACACATGCTCGCCAAGTGCTTCATTGCCGGGTACCGCATCGCTCCCGGCGACACGCTGGATCTCCCGGCCTGACCTCCGGTCCTCTCGGGCCGCCGCTCAGCATTTTCTGCGGAGTATCGATTATTTCACGGCCCATTTGCCGTCTTCCATCTGGATCTTGTCTCCCGGCCGGGCGTTGTCGCGGTTGAGGCTGGCAAAGATTTTCTGCACCTTGGGAAGGTCGCCTTCGGAGAACGTTTCATTGGTCGCCACGATGCGTTTCAGGAGGATCACCCGGTCCTCATTTTCCTGGTCGATCAGGGCACGCACGCGCTCGCGGAAGGCGGCGTCGGTCCGCGTGCGCTCCGTTTCGAAAAACACCAGAAGCCCCTCGTTTCCCTCCCCTGCAACCTGGGTCCGCTTGAACTGTTCGATATCGTCGCGGTTGAATTCCTGCCGTTGCCGGGCGCGAATGGCCTCCTTCTTGCCGAGCGGAATATCGGGAGCCCGTTTCAGGCGGCCCTCCTTGTCCACCGAGCGCACGGAGGCGAGAAGCATCATGTCTTTTCCGATTTCCTCGTAGCTCCCCAGGACCTGGTTTTCGAGGGCGGTTTTCTGATCGATGATCGTAACGTCCACCTGGACCAGGGGACCGCCGCAACCGGCAACCGCCATCCCCAGGGCGGCAAACATCCCCACCATTCCCGCATGGAAGCGCATGGCCCGCGATTTCATTCGAATCTCCTCAGTACGATGGCCGAGTTTTTGGAGCCGAAGGAGATGCAGTTGCTGATGCCGATCTTTATTTTCTTTTCCCGGCCCCGGTTGGAAATGTAATCCATGTCACATTCCGGATCCGGATTTTCCTGATTGATGGTGGGGGTGAGAAATCCGTTCTTGAGGGACAGGGCGGTGGTGGTGATGCCCAGAGCGCCCGAGGCGCCCTGCGGATGGCCCACCATCGACTTGGTGGAGCTTGCGGGAATCTGCCGGGCGTGGCTGTTGAACGCCTGTTTGACCGCCAGGGTCTCGATGCGGTCGTTGAGCTCGGTGGAGGTTCCGTGGAGGTTGATGTACTCCACTTCGTCCTCGTTGACCCGCGCGTCTTTCAGGGCGAGGCGCAGGGCGCGGGTGGACTGTTTCCCGTCGGGCATGATGGCCACGCGGTGATAGGCATCGCACGTGGTGCCGTACCCGAGAATCTCCGCGTAGATCGTGGCGCCGCGCTTGCGCGCGTGTTCCAGCTCCTCGATGACCATCATCCAGGATCCCTCGGACAGCACGAATCCCTCCCGGTCGCGGTTGAAGGGCCGGGACCCGCGCGTCGGGTCATCGTTGTAATGCACGGGATTGACGCGCATGCGTTCGAATCCGCACATCATGGCGGGCGTCACGCACGATTCCACCCCCCCGGTCAAAAACCATT
>PCWF01000038.1 GCA_002796165.1 Nitrospinae bacterium CG11_big_fil_rev_8_21_14_0_20_56_8 | reverse complement strand
TTCTGAGGGAGACCGGCGATCTTCCGCGCGATCAATCCCGGATCCGTCTCCGGTTGCAAGTGGGTGTTCTCGATTTGCGCGTGGAGGAAGGAGGACGAATCTTCATGCGTCAACCCCCGCCGCAATTCGGTGAGGTTTGGGATTCCCGCCAGGATTTGGCGGAATGTCTGGGGTTGGACCAAAGGGATATCGATCCGCATTTGCCCTGCCAGGTGGTTTCGACGGGGTTTCCGGTACTCTTTGTTCCTTTGACCTGTCTGGAATGCGCGGGGAAAGTTTCTCTTCAATCGGCTCGGCTGAAGGAAATTTTTGACCGGACGGGGGTGGACATGATTTACGTGTTTACGCAGGAGACCCTGGATCCCCTTTCCACCCTGCACGTCCGCGCGTTCGCGCCCTTCATCGGGATTCCGGAAGACCCGGCGACGGGGAGTGCGGGAGGCGCCATGGGCGCCTACTGGGCGAGATATTCGGGAGCCGGGGGGAAGGTTCCCGTCCGAATTCAGATCGAGCAGGGAAGCGAAATGGGACGCCCCTCCACCCTGTTTGTCAATGTGGAGCGGGAGGGGGACCGTCCTTCGTTGGTGGAAGTGGGAGGAGATTCGCGGCTGGTGATTCGCGGACACCTCTATCTCACGGATTAATCCGGTAGGGCAATTGGCCCGCAAATAAAAAGGCGGATTCCCCCTCAGGGGATCCCGCCATATAAGTGCTCAACCGAGCAAGCGCCGGATTTCAATTGCACAGAGGCTCAGGCGCTTATTTTTTTGCTTTCAACCGCTACCTTGGAGGGTTGATGCGAACAGGACGGGCACAGGTGTCCCTTTTCCCGGGAACACATGATGCAGGTATAAAAATCTCCGTTCAGCCGAATGGCTCCCCCGCAATGGTAACAGCGGTGTTCGGATTTGACAGCCACCTTTTTCCGGGGGCGAATCCTTTTATTATTAATCAACAATTTGCTACGGGAAATATTTACAAACATTCAGCGTCTCCTCTTCATGTGAACCCGGATGCCGAGTCCATCATTCCCGTGATTGAACTTTTTCTATCAGTTGGATGGCTACGGGTTTAAAAGGATTTGAAAAAAAATCGAAAACGGGCACGATTTTTAATCTTTTTTAGCGGCGGGATATTTAAATAAAATTATTTAAAATTAGCTAGTTATTATATTTTATTTAAAGTGATTTATTAAAAATTAAAATTTTCGCCTTCTTTCAGATCCGTGCCAGAACCCCTTCGTTTACGGTTTTCACCCGATCGGGTCCGAACAGGATTTCCACCAGTTTCATGGCAAATTCCATGGCGGTTCCCGGACTTTGGCTGGTGATAACGTTGCCATCGACCACCACCCGGTCTTCGAGATATTGGCACCCATTCAGTTGGTTTCGGACGGAGGGATGGCTGGTGGATTTTTTTCGATCCAGGATGCCCGCGTCATGCAAAACGAGGGGGGCCGCGCAGATGGCCGCAACGGGCTTGCCTTCGGAGTGGAGGGCGTTAAGGATGGCCCGGACGCGGGAATTTTGCCTCAGGTTGTTCGTCCCAGGTTGTCCTCCGGGAAGGACCACCATGTCGAAATCCTGGGGATTCACCGAGTCGATGGATCCATCGGGTACCACATGGACTCCCCGCGATCCTTCCAGAGGCCCTTCCTGGGTTCCTGCCAGGAAGACCCGGGCTCCGGATCGGCGCAGGATATCCACAACGGTTATGGTTTCGATTTCTTCAAATCCCGGTGCAAGGGCAACCAGTACTCTTTTCATCTTCAACCTCCTTGCATAGCGTTCAGTTGGGATTTTACCCTTTCGGAACGGACAAAACAAGCCGGGGTATGGGACCCGAATTCGGTTGCCGGTTGTTTGAATAATATTCCGATGTTAAAATCAATGGGTAACCTCTGGGATGCCATTGATGCGGACAGCAAGGGATTCGACTTTATTTTCCAAACAGATCGAGAGAATGTTCAGCGCCATTGCGCCGACTTACGACCTGCTCAACCGGTTATTGAGTTGCGGGCAGGATATTTATTGGAGGAAGGCGGCAGTGGATCGGCTGGAGCCCGCATCCGGGCAGGAGCTTTTGGATGTGGCTACCGGCACGGGAGACGTGGCCCTGGAGATCGGCCGGCGCATGCCGGGTGCGCTTCAGGTGATTGGTGTGGATTTCAGTCTGCCCATGCTCGAACGTGCAAAGGTAAAAATTCTCCGCAGAGGTCTCGAAAAGACGGTCCGTCTCGAACAGGGTTGTGGGGAAAACCTGCCCTTCCGGAATAACCGTTTCGACGGGGTCACCTGTGCATTCGGGATCCGTAATTACGGGAACGTGGTTCTGGGGCTCCGGGAAATGTACCGGGTTCTCCGGGGAGAGGGTAAGGTGGTAATCCTGGAGTTTTCTCTTCCTTCCAATTCCCTGTTGCGTTCCCTGTACACCTTCTATTTCGAGCGGGTGCTTCCCGGGTTGGGGAAAATCGTGTCACGTCACGATACGGCTTATTCTTACCTGCCTCGTTCCGTGTCCGGGTTCCCGTCGCGTGACGGTTTTGCCAAGATGATGGAAGAGACGGGATTTGAAAACGTGGCTTACCGCGATTTGACGTTCGGGATAGTGACACTTTATTCCGGGATCAAAAATGAAGCCTGATCGTCGTCCTCACACAGTCTGGCGAACCCTGCTTCTGGTGGCAGGAATGTTCCTGATCGGTTCCGCTGTTTACTATAACCACGGATCTCTCTCCCCCGAGATGCTGTGGGGGTCCTTATCCCGGGTCGAAACACCCTCTCCCTTCGCGGACCGTTCCGAATACAAGGACCTGATGGAACTTCAGGCGGCGTTCATTCGCAACGCCAAGACGATCAAGCCTCATGTGGTCAGTATCAATAACGTGAAGGAACGAACCCTGAAATCCTCCTGGTACGATGTTCATGCTCCCGCATTCCCCTGGTATTACCGGTTGAAAGAATGGATTGTCGATACGGTGGGAAGGAAGCGCTACGTGGTTGACAGCGTCGGTTCCGGCATCAATCTGGACAGCGAGGGGCACATTCTCACCAACAACCACGTCATCCAGAATAGCGACAAAATTATGGTAAAATTTTCCGACGGGCATGAATACTTCGCGGAAATTTTAGGGTCGGATCCCAAATCGGATTTGGCGGTCTTGAAAATTTCAACTTTCCGGAGGATGCCGGTCCCCTCCTTTGGCGATTCGCAAAAGGTGAATGTGGGTGCCTGGGTTATGGCCGTCGGGAACCCCTTTGGGCTGGAGGGAACCGTGACCGTGGGGGTCGTCAGCGGAAAGAGCCGCAACGACGTCGGTATCACCACCTATGAGGATTTTATTCAGACTGATGCCTCGATCAATCCCGGCAACAGCGGCGGTCCCTTGATCGACCTCCAGGGACGCATTATCGGGATCAATACGGCGGTGGCGGAACTGGGATCCGGAGTGGGTTTTGCCATTCCCATTGAGATGGCCTTGGCCATATCAAGGGAACTGATCCAACGGGGATCGGTGGAACGCGGCTGGTTGGGCGTTGGAATTCAGTCCCTCACTCCGGAACTCGCGCATTCGTTCAACCTGCCTCCGGGAATCCGTGGGGTGCTCGTCAACAGCGTGGAGTCAAAAACCCCTGCGGAGGAGGGTGGAATCCTGCGGGGAGATATTATTGTACTCTACGATGGGGGCATCGTGACCGATTCCAGGGGATTTCAAATGATGGTGGCCAAAACGAAGGTGGGGAAAGAGATTCTGATTCGCATCCTGCGTGAGGGGCAGGAAAAGGATTTGCGGGTCATAATCGGCAGGATGTACTTTTAGAGTTCTTTAAGGGCGCCTCTAACCATCCACGATTTTCCCGGACGCCCATTTACTGGCCCTTAATTCGCAAGGGCCAGCTCATGGCTAACGGCAATTTTTAGAGATCCCCTTAAGAGAGTGCTGAAAAACTACAAAAATGTCATCCGGAGTCCTTCGGCAAGCTCAGGATAAACTCCGCGAAGGATCTAGCCGGATGGGTAAATTCAAGCTGGGCGAGGGTTTCGGGCAAGATTCTTCGCCGCATTGCGGCTCAGAATGACACCCGCAAGAGTTTTTCAGCATCTTGTTGATTATTCCGGCCTTTCACGCGCCTTTTATACTTTCGATTCCTCACTCGACCCCCTCCACTTCAAATCCCGCCCGTTGAATCGTGGCCGCAATTTCCTCAAGTTGAACTCGGGCATCGTCATATTCCACCGATACCTCTTTGTTCCCCAGATCCACCTGAACGGTTTTGATTCCGGAAAGCTTTTTAACGGATTGCGTGATGGTTTCCACGCAATGGTTACAACTCATTCCTTCGACCTTCAGCGTTTCATGTTGCATGGCCAATCTTCCTTATCGGTTTCCGGTTCAAATGGCTTTCTTGTACAGGTGAGCAATCAGTTGCGCCCGGCTGTGGACTTTGAATTTGCGAAAAATGTTTTTAAGATGAGATTTTACGGTGCCCGTGCTGATCTGCAATTCCCGGCCGATTTCGGCATCGGTTTTTCCATCGCTCACCAGTAAAATGACCTCGGTTTCCCTTTGCGAAAGGGAAACTTCGATCAGGGCTTTTTTCAATCGGGCGAGGGAAGAAGAATCATCGTTCGAGTGTCCCCGGGATTCGGTCCGAGGTTTGGGCAGTACCGCCTGTACCAAAACCGGATTCAAACAATTTTCAATCACCCCCACCAGTTTTTCGCTATTGCAGGGTTTGAGAATGAAGTCATTAACTCCCGCCTGAAAAGCCTCCCGGGCGGTATCCTGATACCAGTACCCTGTCAGGATCACTACTGGTGCTGAAGGGTCGATCTTTTTGATCTCCTTCAGGACCTGAATTCCATCGACCAGTCCTTCCATGACCATATCGGTGATGACCACATCACAGGGTTTTTTTTTGAACAAGCGAATTCCTTCCGCCCCGTTTTTTGCGGTGGAAACCTGGAACCCCTCTTCCTTCAAGTCATCGCTGATGAGTTCCAGGACATGAGGCTCGTCGTCAATGAGTAATATGGATGGACTCAAGTGGCGCACCCTTCGGGATGGATTGGAATTATCACCGTGAACGTCGTTTCTTTGCCGGGAATGCTGTTTACCTGGATGGTCCCCTGATGCATGCTAACAATACCATAGGACACGGAAAGCCCCAACCCAGTTCCTTCGGTTTTCTTGGTGGTGAAAAACGGATCGAAAATGTACTCGATATCCGCGGGCAGGATTCCGTGGCCATTGTCGAGGATGGAAATATGGACGTGAGAGGGTTGCAGGGAAGTCGAGATATGGACGCACCCCTTTTCATGGGTAATGGCTTCGTCCGCGTTTTGGAGCAGGTTGAGGATAACCTGCCGAACCTGGTCCGACACGGCATGAATATGGGGCAAATGAGGAGCAAAGTTCTTTTCAATCGAAATGTTTCTTTTTGCGAATCGGTCGGCCATCAGAAGAAGCATAGCGTCGATGGTCTCATGTAAATCCACCGGCCCCATGACGTCGGAAGTCGGGCGGTGCAGGTCCCGCAATTTTTGAATCAGGTGACTCACCCGCTCGCTTTCGCTGAGGGCGAGATCGAGATATTCGGCATATTTGGGGTCCAGCAGAACCTTCCTCCGGATCTTGTTCAGCACATTACGGATGCCGTGAAGAGGGTTGCTCAGTTCGTGGGCGATATTGGCGGCCAATTTCCCGGTGGCGGACAATTTTTCGGTGTGCAGGAGTTGGCGGTGGGTGGCCTTGAGCTCCGCGGTACTCCGGGAAACCAGTTCCTCCAGGTGGGTCCTGTATTTATTCAACTCCTCCGTCGCCCGGACCCGGTCGGTGATATCCTGCACCACGGTCACAAAGTAATCGGCCTGGCCGTTCTCTTTCCGAATACAGCGCGCATGGATGGAAGCATGGATGATTTCTCCATTCTTGCGGATGAAACGTTTATCCGTCGAATATCCCTCGGAGTTGCCCTCGAGAACGCGATTGAATAGGTCCACGTCATTGGCTCGATCGTCGGGGGGAGTCAATTCCGTCCATTTCATGCGCGTCAATTCGTCCCTGGAATAACCGAAAATCGAGCAGAGACGATCATTCACCTCCAGCCATTCGTTCCGGGGTGTCGTGATGGCGATCCCGATGAGAGGCAAATCGAAATAACTTTTAAATCGCTCCTTGTTTTTCCTTTCCGTTTCTTCCCGCTTTTGGAGATCGGAGATGGCCCTCAGCGCGATTCGGGTGGGATAAGTCAGGGCGATGGCGGTGAATAGCGTGACCATAATGACCAGTTCGAGATGATCCTCCAGAGTATCGGTCGAGGCCTCGTTGAAAACGAATTCCAGGAAGGCCTGCTCAACCCGGAATTCCCACAGGATGGAGAGTAATACCACCCCGGCCAACGTAAAGATAACCCATGATATAAGGTGTTTTTTCAAGGATTCTCCCGCATTTCACGGATCTGGGGATCTTAAGACCTGATGGGAGATTCTAGCATATCGTGTTTGAATCAGAAACGCAGGCGGTGATTTAACAGGCGGGATAGGAAGTGGACTACGCAAAAAAAGATCCGCTTGCCGGACGGAGAGGTTAATTCCCGGCAAGCGGACCTGCTAACGGGGAGAACTACACTTGGGAATAGTATAGGGCCTGCAACCGGGAAATGCAAGATTATATGGAATTTAATCTAATTTATATAAATTTAATGAATTTGGGAATCCTGAAAATTCCGGGTATCCGCCGCGAAAACCTATGGAAATCAGGGAATTTTCTGAAAAAAAACCGCCTTCACGCTCAAGAAATTTAATAATAAACCGTAATCTTATATATGAGTCCGGGCGGCACCCGGATTCCGATTCTTGCTTGAGGAGAAATGAAACCCCGGTTTCATTAACAAGCAAAGGATTCGACCCATCGATGCCACAGGGAGGAAATGGACGTCGTCGAGTCTTTCACACGACATTTCGAAGACTCATTTCTTTCAGGAAAATAGATTTTGGGCTGGAATATTCCGGCAGGGGCAAGGTATGTCCGCGCTCCGGAATCCCCGGCTCCGTTTGATCAAAGCAGGGATGCTTATAAATCATACAACCTGAAAGCTCTATGAACGAATTGGATATCACCCCAAAGGTCGGACGAAGGAATGCCGTCAACAAGACCTCTTACCCGCTTAAAAAATCGGATATATCTCCCAAAGTAGCCGATGGAGAAACCGACCGGGTTTCCCTTTCCAGCGCATCCCGGGTTCAGGTCTCCATCAAAAGCTCTCCTCCTCCCGACATCCGGATGGATCTCGTCAACAAATTCCGGTCTGTTTTGGATCAGGGTGATTACCAGGTCAAGGCGGACGAAATCGCGGACAAGATCGTGCAAAAAATCCGCGAACACAAAAATCGCATGATCCTTTGAACCGGGCGGTACCCCCGCCCTCTGTCAGCCCACTTTCAATTCCCGCAATACGGGAAACCGGTGGGTTTCGATCAATTTGGTTTCCCAGCGTTTGCCCAGTTTGTTCATTCGCAGGTCCAATTTCTCAAGTTGCGTCAGCACCTGAGTTTTCGCCAGCGACTCCATTCCGATCCGGGTAATCCCGTTATTGCGCAGATCCAACTCCCTGAGGCTCGTCAACAAGGTCGAATGGGCCAGCGCGTCCAGTCCGGTATCCCCGATGGAATTCTTCCGCAAATCAAGCACCTCCACTCCCTCCAATCCCGGGTATTGGCTCAGATAAACCGCTTCAACCGGGGTAATCTCCAGATTCGCCATTCGGAGCGTTTTCGGATTCATATCCAGCCTGGAACGGATGAACTTTTCAAAGAGTGAAATACTCCTTTCGCCCGTTATTTTGAATTTGGCGTCCAACGCCGCGTTGACCGCATCCAGGTTGCCCTTGGTCGAATAAAATAGATCAAGAATCATCTCCTTAAGATCGGCATCCTTTTTATTTTCGTCATCCTGCATTTCGTATTCCTCAAGGAAGGAAGATTATGGATTATTTCGAGGCCACCGGAGGGCCGACGAGGTAAAGAATTTGGATTTCTCTCCGTATCTGTTATACTCCGCTTGAAGCCGAGGTTCGGGCAAGTATGTTATGTGGTTCGCGTTCACTTGAAGCCGAGTTCTTTATCTGTTTCAGGTATCCATATTGAGGGGCGCATCGACAGGAATCAACCCTTTCCTCAGGTAAGATCACACTCCCCCCCACCTTCCGGCCCCAGGATGAATGGCTCATACATCCCCTTTTATTTCCATAGGGTCCGGTGCAGATTCTACATTACCTGATAAAAAAAATATTTTCCGCCTTCACCGATATACTTCCCATCGTAGCGGTGATCGTTTTTTTTCAGATTGGCGTCATTCAAAAGCCCTTTGAAAATCTCCATGAGATCCTTGTCGGAATCGGTCTAGTGATTCTGGGGTTGTTCATTTTCATCATGGGTCTGGAAAACGCCCTCTTCCCCCTGGGCGAAAGAATGGCCCTCCAATTCGCGCAAATCGGAAATGCGGGGTGGATCATATTTTTCGGTTTCGCCCTGGGATTTTCCACCACGATAGCCGAACCGGCCCTGAGCGTGATCGCCAATAAAGCCGGACACATTGCGGCAGAGGGTAAGGCCATTGCGAATAACGCGCAATCCATCGACTCCTTTGTTCTGGGACTGAGATTGACCGTTGCATTTTCGGTCGGGTTTGCCATCGCGCTTGGCGTCGTGAGGATCATCAAGGGTTGGCCGCTGGTATGGTTCATTGTGGTCGGATACAGCCTGATCATGTTCTTCACCTCCCTGGCTCCAAAAGAGATCATCGGCATCGCCTACGATGCGGGCGGGATCACCACCTCCACCATAACGGTTCCCCTGGTGACGGCATTGGGGTTGGGATTGGCCTCCAGCATCCGGGGAAGGAATCCCATCGTTGACGGCTTCGGTTTGATCGCGCTTGCCAGCCTTACCCCGATCATGTGTGTCATGGGGTATGGAATGTTCGTTTACGGATTCGGAGGCCAATGATGTCCCCAACCGAAACTGTTTTTGAGTTGATCCGTTCCGCGGGGATAGGAACCCTGTGGGATATTCTGCCGATCGTTCTCGTGCTCGCATTTTTTCAAATTGTGGTTATCCGGAAATTTCTCCCGCACTTTAAGCAGATTTGCTTCGGATTCCTCCTGGTGATCGCCGGGCTCGCCATTTTTATCGTCGGATTGGAAGAATGTATTTTCCCCATCGGCGCCGAAATGGCCCGGCAGTTGACGGATCCCGCTTTTCTAACCGGGGGTTTGTCCGGCTTCGGGACCAGCGCTCCCTCCCCGACCTTGTACCGATGGACTTATGTTTTCGCGTTCCTGATCGGGTTTTCAACGACGCTGGCGGAGCCCGCGCTTATCGCGGTGGCTATCAAGGCGCGGGAAATTACGACCGGATCCATCTCCGAATGGGGCCTGCGCATTTCAGTCGCGCTCGGGGTTGCCGTGGGTGTTTCGCTGGGAGTGTACCGCATCATTGTCGGGAGTCCCCTGTACCTGTATATCATCGTGGGATACCTGTTTCTCCTGATCCAGATTCGATTCGTTCCCAAGATGATCATTCCCCTCTCGTTTGACAGCGGCGGTGTGACCACATCGACGGTGACCGTGCCTCTGCTGGCCGCGCTGGGCATCGGGCTTGCCTCCAACGTCCCCGGCCGATCTCCTATTCTGGACGGATTCGGACTCATCGCCTTCGCCTCGCTTTTCCCTATGATAAGCGTAAATGCCTATGCTATGATCACGGCAAGGATGGCCCGTGCGGCCCAGAAGAAAAGGGACGACTGAAAATTTGCCATGGCTCTCCCCCGGCGGATTTATCTACACGCGGGAATATGAGCGCATCGGGATACCATGGCGTGATTGAATCGTTTTGATGATATTAATCCCCGTCCTTCGCAAATCTGCTTGGTGAGAATATCATGCGTTTCAAGGTTATTCTGGCTCTTGTAAATGACGAGTATCAGGAAAAAGTGATCGAGTCGGCGAAAAAGGCCGGCGCCACAGGGGTCACGATTCTTAATGCCAGGGGTGAGGGGATCCACAATCAGAAATCTTTTTTCGGCCTGAAAATGGATGTCCAAAAGGACATGTTATTGTTTCTGGTCGAGGATTTCATCTGTAGCGATATCATGGAGGCCATCTATCAGGCCGGTCACCTCGGCAAGCATGGGAATGGCATTGCATTTTCCTGGACCATCGACCGCGCCATCGGCATGGAGAGCCAAATCCCCGCCATGGAAAAGGAAGCCAAGGAACATTACTTCTAGTTATCCCACCCGAGAGAAGAGGAATGTCTTACCAAAAAGTAGTCCGGGACGTCATGATGCCCCATTTCAAGAAAATTGAAGGCGTCACGAGGATCATGGATGCCCTCAAAATGATGCGGGAACAAAAGATCAACGCCGTCCTGATCGAACCCAGGGACGATACGGATGTTTACGGCATCATGACTTTGAAGGATATCGCGAGGAAAGTTATCGCCGAACGGCGCAAATTGCATGAAGTGCATGTGTATGAGATCATGTCCAAACCGGTCCTCTCGGTTCCGGCGGATATGCCTCTCACCTACGCCGCGCGCCTGCTAACCAACTTCAACGTATCGTACGGAATGGTTCTGGATAATAACCAGATCATCGGGATGGTTTCGCTGAACGGCATCGTCACCCAATGGGAGGTGGAATAAGCAGAAGATTTTCAGTTTAGCGAGCCCGTTTTATCCCAGGCAACTCATCAAATCCTTCACCGACAGAATTCCCACGATTTCCCCGTTGCGAGTCACCGCCAGCCGTTGGATGTTCCGATCGATCATGAAATCGCGTGCCTCGACGGCCGAAGCCTGATCATCCATGGAAAGGACCGGTTGGGTCATTATGTCCATGACCCGGGTCTGCCGTGGCTCCAGCCCTTTTTCCACCACCTTGTAGATCAGATCGGTCTTGGTGAGGATCCCCACATATTCTCCGTTATCGGTGACCAGAAGGGAACCGATCTGATGCTCGTGCATTTTCTGTGATGCCCGCCAGATGGTCTCCTCCGACGAAATGGAATGTACGGGAGTTTTCATAAAATTGCCGATAGGATTCGACACGGTTGCCCCTCACTCGCCCAAAGTCCTTGATTAAATCTTCCTGGCTTCTTTAACCCCTCATGATTCTGGATGCCCCATCCACGGGAACCCCATGCAAACGAGCCCATTTTGGGGTGCCGGTATTTTTTCAAGGCCCCCTTTGTAATCCAGTTTAAGTCCGGGGAAAAAACTTGTCAATTCTGGCGATTAGAGCAGGGATATTCAGCCCTTTTTGAGCGAACTTCCGGAGGTGCTGTCCCAGGTGACCACGTTGGGACTCGACACGTGGCGGGCTTGTGCGGTCCAATGGGCCCAACTGGCCTCGACGCTCAGGATCCGGACGCACGAATCCACTCCATGGGAACCCGCCATGTGGGAGTGTAACTGTTGCAGATCTCCCAGGTAGGTGTCCTGTTCGGATTTATATCGATCCTGCGCCTCGGCGATATTGGCGAGCGCCGCCTCTGCTTCGGTGTCGTAGGTGAATGCTTTGCGTTTCAGGGCGTCGTAGTCCACGAAGAAATGGACATAGAGCCATCCAGCCAGGGGAATGACGGCCAGAAGAAAACAGGACCGCTTGAGGGCTTTCTTTTCCAGGAAAATGCCCAGGAAAAAAAATCCCAGACCCGCCGCAATGGAATACAGGGAAACCTGTTGATAAAAACCGACCGATGGGACCTTCTCTCCGCATTTGCCTGAAGGGGTGGCGGAAACGGCGAGGGAGTCGATCACTCGGCCTTGATAATAAAATGAGGACGCGGCCTGAACGCGGTTCCCATGTATTACAAGGGCTGTTGCCGCCATAAGACACACAATCAGGATCCGCTTGCACGGCCTGGAATGACACCATTTTATGAATCGAATCATCATTGGATTTTCAAACCTCAACCTTTAACCTCCTTCACTTCGGGAGGGGATTCCTTTTTTTTCCTCATATCCGTGGCATGAAGTCGGTCCCCTTCTCTCCTCCGGGCGTTTTTTATTTTAACCACGTTGGAATACCAGTCAAAATCGGGATTGCCTTCCCTGACAAACTTAAACCGGTTGTTGTCCTTGCATTTGGGACATTCAAAAATATAAATCTTCCCAATGTTGTGTTGCAGGGAATGTTTGATCAGATGACGGCATTTTTCACATTCAAATATGAACAGCGCCATATAATTTTAATCGACAACCTCCTTTGTATCGAAATCGCCCGCTCACGTGATTGGCCTACGATCCAACCACCGGGAGCCGGATTAAATATATCCCTCGGCAGTTCAGGCTTCACAATATTTGGGGGCTAAGTTAACATAATCGGGCTACAGGGGCCTCCAAAATTTTCAGCGGCCTTCTTTTTCGAAGGGCCCTTTATAATACAAATCCGGCATCGGGCATGGCAAAATTTTATGTTATATCAATGACGCCCGGAACAAACGCGATTATCAATTCAGTCCCTGCATCCGGACACCGGCCTCCGGCCGGGCTTTTCATAGGGGGGAAATAGAGAACCATGGCAGGAGATTCCAGATTTGCGGACAATGGCGACGGCACCATCACCGACAACGAAACCGGGCTGGTCTGGTGTAAAAAGGACTCATGGCAAATTGCACGGGATTGGCTGACTTTTCAGGATGCATTGAGTTTTGTGGATGAAATGAACAAGGATGATTTTCTCGGATTTCACGATTGGCGAATTGCCGAACGGGAAGAAGCGGAAAAACTTTTTGTCCCCGATTCGATCATTATCGGACGATCCAACCAGGAACTGCACCTCGCCCCCGTTTTCGAACCCGGCGGCGGTAACGGCACATGGTGCCTGCCTTTCGATCAGCGCGCCGCTTTTTATGTTTCTTATCAAAGCGGTTTGGCCCAGAACTTTGACCAGGATTTTTCCCAGGGCTATATCCGTCTGGTCCGGCTTTATCCCGACTGACTCTCCTCTTCCAAGCGGTCTTTTACTCCACAGGGAATGATTTTGGGCATATTCCGGTTCGGATGAATCACCTGGGAAATGCGGATGGACTCCTCATCGTAGGAGATGGCGGCCAATTGGTATCGTTCCAAGTCGATTTCCCCGGTTCGACCGCGGTATTGCGCTATGGAGGTCAAGAGCGCATCCCATTCCAGGTACAGAAAAAACTGCGTTTCCCCTTCGTTGGGTTGAAGATCTTCCACGAGACGCGCGACATCGAAGGCCTCAATTTCGTCCAGGGAATGCCCCCGGCAAAAGTCTTTGAGTCCGGTCTCGCCGCCGATTTCCTTGCCGCAGGTGATTTTGTTGAAATCGAAATCCACCAGGCGCTCGTCGTGGTCCAGGACCACTTCTATTCTGGAGGTTGTGTCCTTACAGGGCATGTGAATTAATCACCGAAATCGGGTGTGGCTTGCCATTCGATTCATTATACCACCCTGCGGCGCATCATTACCCCTAAAGAAAATTCATGCTGATGTCGGCGGCGGGGGCGGAATGGGTCAACGCACCCACCGACACGAAGTCGATTCCCGTATGGGCCAGTTCATCGAGGCGCTGGAGATCGATATTCCCGGACACTTCGATCTTCGTCCGCCCGTTCACCCTCTGGACGGCCTGGCGGATCGCGGGCGTGGGCATGTTATCCAGCATGATGATGTCGGCCTCCGCTTGGAGAGCTTCGTCCACTTCATCCAGGGATCGCGTTTCCACTTCGATCGTTTGAGTGGTTCCATATTTTTGGCGAACGCGGGTGACCGCCTGAAGGATTCCACCCGCCGCCATGATATGGTTGTCCTTGATAAGAACCGCATCGAACAGGCCGTACCGATGATTGGTCCCGCCTCCGCAACGGACGGCATATTTTTCAAACGCTCTCAGCCCGGGTGTGGTTTTCCGTGTATCCAGTACGGTCACGGGCCGGGCTCTTTCAACGAATTTCCGGGTCAGGGTGGCGATCCCGCTCAGACGTTGAACGATATTCAGCGCCACCCGCTCCCCCTCCAAAAGAGAGACCGCCCGGGCGCGTATCCGGCAGATGGTTTCTCCGGGAGCCAGGGCGGCTCCGTCTTCGGCGAAGGGGCCGGGAAAATCGGCGGTGGGATCCAGCCGGATGAAAACCTCCTTCAATATTGGCCCCCCGCATAGCACCAAGGGAGCTTTGGCGGCCACCCGGGCCTCCTGGATCTGGTCTTCGGGCACCAGCGCCCGGGTGGTGATATCTCCCTCTCGCAAATCTTCCTTCAGGCTCCGCTCAATGAGGTCCTGAATCTCGGCGTGGGATGGCATGTTTGACTTTGTCATGGGAACTTACGGCCTGACAGGGTTTCTAAAAGGGGCTCTTCAGGTGAAGGGTAATCTATTTTAGATTTGTTCTGGTGTCAATCGAGCCCGTATAATCCCCGCATGATAACGGTTCCTCAAAAACTTGAATTGGAGAGTATTCCTGAAAAACCGGTTCAGGATCGATTTTCCCGGCCGGAAGGGTTTCTCCCGGAGAAAAAAATCCGGGTCTATGATCCAAAAACCGGTAAAACCTGGGGCTATGTGGTGGTGGATAACACCCGGCGGGGGCCCGGTCTTGGAGGAATCCGCATTGCGCCCGACCTTTCGCTGGAGGAAGTGAGCCGGTTGGCTTACGTGATGAGTCTGAAAAACAGCGGGGCCTGCCTGCCCTACGGAGGGGGCAAGGCGGGGATCGTCGCCGACCCGCAAATTTTGCGCTCCTATCCCACCTTAAAGGATGAATTGGTCACCCGGTTTGCGGAAGCTATATTTGATATCCCCGACTACATCCCCGCACCCGATATGGGAACCGATGAGAAGGACATTCAGCGGATTTTCGATATTTATTCGGAACGGCTGGGAACCCGGGTCCATCGCCGCGGAGGCGCGGGCCGACCGCCTGAAAAAGGCGGCGTGCCCATCGACGGATGGGGCCTCACCGCACAAGGCCTGTTTGCCGCCGCTAAAACGCTGGAGTTGCTCGATTCGAAATTCAAAATCGCGGGAAGCCGGGTGATTATTCAGGGATATGGGAATGTGGGATCGGGGACGGCCTCGAAACTTGTTTCCGCCGGGGCCGTTATCGTGGGTGCCTCCGACATCAATGCCGCTCTGTGGAATTCCCAGGGATTGGATCTTGCCGAACTGAATCGGATCCGGCACGAAGCTTGCGGTCTTGCCGGTTATACGGGTCCGGTGGAGAGGCACTGGGGACCGAACCGTCTGGACTGGATTCTGGAAGGACCCTGCGAAATCCTGGTCCCCGCCGCCCGGCCCGATGCCATCACCTCAAGAAATGCCGATCGCATTCGATGCCGGGTGATTCTTCAGGGGGCCAATACGCCCAGCAACAAGATGACCGAGTATTATTTGAAACACCGGCGGGGGATTGAATCGTTGTCCGATTTCCTGGTTAATGCGGGGGGTGTCATCGGGTGCGCGGTGGAATTGGAACTCACCGCCAACACGGCCTACCGGGAAAAAATCGAGTCCCACGGGGAGCAAACCTACCTGGAGGAACTGGTATTCTCCACGGTTTCAAAAAACGTCTCCCGCGTCATGGAAAGACTTTCGGCCCCCTCCCCCGGGGACCGTATCTTCAGGGAAGAAGCTCTCGCGCTGGCGCGGGAACGGCTGAACGCCCCCGCACCGGAGTTCTGGCTCTGATTGGGATCGGGACTCAGCGTTTGCAGGTCTGGATCTTAAACAGGGCATACAACGGGCACCATCCGATGATCCCGGTCAGTAGTGGAATGATCCCGACCAGACCCAATACAATGCCCCACACGCCCCACACCGCGATTCCAGCCGCAATGAGAATCAGTCCCAACGCAACCCTGAGAATTCGATCCCAATTGCATTCGTTCAAAGTGATCGTCATCATGATGCCCTCCGAATCCACGGCACAAACAGGAATATAGGAAATCCACTTCCTTGCAGGAGTGACAGGATTTCTATAATTTTAGATTGAAGAAGTAAAGGCGGGGATTCCAAAAATTGCAGGGGAAGGATGAGCCGGGCTCCCCACTCAATCATTCTACACAATAAGAATAAAGGGATTATTTCAGATCCGCTTGAGACACGAGCTGATTTCGACCGTTTTCCTTGGCTCGGTAGAGAGCTTTGTCGGCGAAGCTCACCATGTCTTGAATGGAAGTATTGTTATCGACGATTCCCCCGGCGATTCCCAGGCTGATGGTAACGTGGCCGGCGACCTGGGATTTTTCATGCGGGATGCTGAGTTGCTCCACGGCTTCGCGAAGCGTTTCGGCCACTTGGACCCCGCCGTCAATACCCGTTCCCGGGAGGACCGCGATAAACTCTTCTCCGCCATACCGGGCCACAAGGTCGGCGGGACGTTGCAGGGATTTTTCCAGGTGTTGTGCGATTTGCCGAAGGCACTCATCTCCCGTCTGGTGCCCATAGGTATCGTTGAACAGTTTGAAATAATCGATGTCCATCATGACGACGCTGAGGGGGAATTTGTCGCGCTGGGCACGGCGCCCTTCCCTCTCCAGAAAATCGTCGAGGTAACGGCGGTTGAATATTCCCGTCAGCCCGTCGAGGATGGACAATCGTTGCAGGGCCTGATTGTTTTCGATCAACTGCTTCCGGCTTTCCAGGAGCTCCTCCTCCACCCGGCTTCGCGAATTGATCTCCTGGCGCAATTTTTCGTTGATCTGCTCCAGTTCGCGGGTACGTTCCACGATATCCTTTTTGAGTTGCCGTTTTTCGAGGCAACTGGAAACCCGCATGAGGATCTCGTCTTCCGAGCAGGGTTTGAGCAGATAATCGGAGGCGCCCAATCTGAGCGCCGCAATGGCAGATTGCAGGGAACCGTTGCCGGTGAGAATGAGAACGCTCGTGCCATCGTTGATCTTTTTGGCCGCGTCCAGGACGGTCAGGCCGTCCGAATCCTTCAGAGCCAGATCGGTGATGACCAGGGGAAAGCTACTATCGTTCAACTTCCGGATGGCGTCTTTGCCATTAGCAGAAGTGACCACATCGTAGCCGTTTTTCTTCAACAGGTAGCTTACCGATTGCAGAACGATCTCCTCGTCATCGACAAGTAAAATCGAGGCCTGTGCCATGGCAAACCTCCCCTGGAGTTACTGAAGAATTTCTTTCAATACCGCATCGGCACCCATACTCAGGATCTCTCGCCCCATCGTTTCGCCAATTTCCCGCGCGCTCTGCGGTGCCCCGGATTTGCTCAGTTTAAAGATTTTCCGGCCATCCAGACTGGAAACCAATCCGGTAAGACGCAAGGTATCATTTTCCAGAACGGCGTAAGCCCCAATGGGAACCTGGCACCCTCCATCGAGGGCATTGACAAAAGCCCGCTCGGCCTCGACGGCGAAATGGGTTTCCTCGTGATCCAGCTCGCCGACATAACCCAGGATATTGGGATCGCTTTTCCGGGCTTCGATTCCCACGGCGCCCTGTCCCATGGCGGGGAGCAATAATTCCGGTTGCAGAATTTCCGTGATCCGGCTTTCCCAGCCCATTCTGCGCATTCCCGCGGCGGCCAGAACGATGGCATCGAGTTCCTGGGTGTCCAGCTTCGCCAGCCTCGTGTTGACGTTGCCCCGCAGGGGCACGATTTGCAGGTCCGGCCGGCAGTTCAGCAACTGGGTCGAGCGACGCAGGCTACTGGTTCCGATTTTAGCATTTTCAGGCAAATCATCAAGCTTAAGTCCGTTTCGGGAGACCAGGGCGTCGAAGGGAACTTCCCGCTCGCAAATGGCGGAAAGGCACAATTCGAAGGGAAGTTTCATGGGAACGTCCTTCATGCTGTGTACTGCGATGTCTATCTCCCGGCGCATCATGGCCTCTTCAATTTCTTTCACAAACAGGCCCTTGCCGCCGATTTTGTTCAGAGGCACATCCAGAATCTTATCGCCGGAGGTCTTGATAATGACAATTTCAACCTTAAGGTCCGTATGAATACCTTCCAGTTGATCTTTGACCCAATGGGCTTGCCAGACCGCCAGGGGACTGCCGCGGGTCCCGATCACGATTCGGGATGGGGGGGGTGCCGGGTTTATTTCCATTCAATCGTCCAGGTGGAACAGATGCCGGATGACCTTGAGGTAATGGGGGCCTTCCTGGCTCTGGGCTTTACGTTTGAGGTTGATGGTCGGCTTGTGCAGGATCTTGTTGATGATGGCGCTGGTCATTTGATGCAGGGCATTTTTCTCTTCTTCGGAAAGGTGGGAAAGTTTTTTGAGGGTCCGTTCCAACTCTTGCCGGCGAATGGCTTCGGCCCGGTTTCTCAATTCCACGATTGTGGGCACCGCATCCAGAGAGGTGATCCAGTTGTTGAACTTGGTCACCTCGCGTTGAATGATTTGCATTGCCTCTTCGGCTTCCTTTTCCCGCTCTTTGATATTGGCGTCGACCACCGCCTGCAGATCGTCGATATCGTAGAGGTAGACGTTTTCCAGACCATTGACCTCCGGTTCCACGTCGCGGGGAACGGCGATATCGATGAAAAACATGGGCCGGTTTTTCCTTTTTTGGATGGCCGCCTCTACCACATCCTTGTGAATGATGAATTTGGGCGCCGCCGTGGAGGTGATGATGATGTCGGCTTTGTGCAAGTCTTCCTTGAAGGTTTCAAAATCGAGGGCGCATCCATTCAGCCGCGTGGCGAGAGATGCGGCTCGTTCAAAGGTGCGGCTGGCCACGTAAACGGTTTTGACCCCGTAAGAGATCAGATGCTTCGCCGCGAGCTCGGCCATTTCCCCGGTTCCCACCAGCATGACGCTGTGGCTTTCGAGGTCCTCGAAGATTTTCCGTGCCAACTCCACCGCGGCGGAACTGATGGAAACCCCCCGTTCGGCGATCCCCGTCTGCTCCCGGACCTTTTTGGCCACCATGAAGGCTTTTTCAAAGAGCTGATTGAGCACCAGTCCGGTTGCCCTCAGGGTGCGGGCCTGACTGTAAGCGTCCTTCACCTGCCCCAGGATTTGCGGCTCTCCCAGCACCATCGAGTCCAGGCTGGCGGATACGCGAAACAAATGCTCGACCGCCTGAAAATCCCGGTAACAGTAAAAGTACCGGTCCAGTTCATCCAGCGGCAGGCCATGATAATCGGCGATAAACTTCTTAAGGAAAAAAATGCCTTCGTCGTGATTCCGGACCCGGGCGTAAATTTCCACCCGGTTGCAGGTGGACAGGATGATGTGTTCCACAATTTCGGGAAAACTGACCAGGCGCTCGATGGAGTCCTCCATCTTGTTGCCGGTAAAGGCCAGACATTCGCGAATTTCAACCGGGGTCGTTTTGTGATTGACCCCCACCATGATCAGATTGGATTCTGCCATATTCAGACGTGAATGAAATAAGCCACGATGATCAATACAAATCCAAGAATGGCCCCCTGTGCGGCCTTCTTACCCCGTATTCCCACTGTCATTCTGCCGAAATAAACCACGCCGTACACCCCCCAGACCACGATCAACGGCCAGGTTTTTTCCAGGTTCCAGGAAAAAAAATCGTGTTTCACCTTCGTGTTCCAAATGGAACCCGACACGAACCCCAGGGTGAACAGCGGAAACCCGAAAGCGATGACCCGGTCGAGTAATTTGTCCAGCACCTCCAGGGAAGGCATGCGGAAATACATCATTCCCAGCTTTTTGCTTTTCACCTGATTTTCCTGAATCAGGTACATCAATGCGGCCGCAAAGGCGATCGCGAAAGCGCCATACCCCAGAATCGACAGGGTCCGGTGAAGGGTCATCCACAGAACCGAACCCGTCTCCTGCGTTACGACCTCCCGCGACAAAAACGCGGAATAGAGAAGGATCAAAAACACCAGGGGGATCACAAACGCCCCGAGATCCTGAATCTTGAATTTCAGCTCCGTCAATATGTAAACCACCACGATGATCCAGGAAAAGAACATGGCGATCTCGAACGCCGTCGTGTAAGGACCATGCCCCGTTTGACTGGAACGGATGCCCATCAAAGCGGTGTGGGCAACCAGTCCCAGTCCCATCAAGGAGGTGGTGGCAACGGAAACCCAACGTTTCCGGTAAAGCAGGTTACCGAAATAACCTATCGAGGCCCCAAGGTAACTGAACAGCGCAATGTTAAAAGCAACTTTCAACATGGGACCGGGATAAGGAGAAATCCAAAAGTAACACTCAAGTTATCAGGAACTTATTTGTCCAACTGGGAACCCAAAATCTTATCACGTCAGAGGCTTTGTTTCAATGTCGATGATGGTCCGGGGGAAAGTCCGGTCACGGGGGTCGCCTATCGGGAAGAAGGCCTTCCTACTTTCGTTTACGAAAGGAAGCCTGAGGAAAATTTGAATTTTTCGAATCGGGAAAGTTTGACGAATCAGGAAAGACGGTTGGGGCCGGGATCTTTGGGTTCCTGCTTGTTTTTGAGGACTTCCTTGAGCTCGACCATGAACTCGTTCACATCCTTGAACGACCGGTATACGGAGGCGAAACGCACATAGGCCACGTCGTCGAGATTGTAGAGTTCTCTCACCACCTTTTCCCCGATGGCGACGGCGGAGACCTCTTTGTCCCCCAGGTCCTGGAAATATTGCTCTACGCGGTCCACCAGGTCTTCGATTTTCTCGATGCTGATGGGGCGCTTCTGGCAGGCGATTTTGATCCCATTGACGATCTTCTGCCGGTCGAACTCCTCGCGTCGGCCATCCCTCTTGATGACCATCGGGAGTGTCCGTTCCAGCCGCTCGTAAGTGGTGAACCGCTCATGGCAGTTGAGGCATTCCCTTCTGCGGCGAATGATATCGCCCTCCTTGTTAAGGCGGGAGTCGATGACCTTGTTTTCCATGTTGGAGCAGGAGGGACACTTCATTTAAGTTCAGCCCTGTTGGGTCATTTGAACGCTCAGGGGGAAATGCTCGCACAGGTCGAACACCTTTTTCCGGATCCCTTCCTGGAAGGGGCGATCGTCAATGTGCTTGAGGGTTTCAATGATCCAGCCGCCGATGGTTTCCATTTCTCCCTCCTTCATTCCCCGGGTGGTCAGGGCGGGGGTGCCGATCCGGATTCCCGAGGTAATAAACGGGCTTTGGGTCTCAAAGGGAACGGTGTTTTTGTTGACGGTGATCCCGGCATGATCCAGGGCCTCTTCGGCGGCTTTGCCGGTCAGGTTCTGCGGGCGCAGGTCGACAAGCATCAGGTGCGTATCGGTGCCGCCGCTGACGATTTTGAATCCGGACTCGCTCAACACCTGGGCCAGCCGCTGGGCGTTCGATACGACCTGCTTCTGGTAGGCGGTGAATTCCGGGGAAAGAGCTTCCTTGAACGCCACCGCCTTGGCGGCGATGACATGCATCAGCGGTCCGCCCTGAATACCGGGGAAAATTTTCTTATTGATCTCTTTCGAAAACCCGGCCTTGCAGAGAATCATTCCTCCCCGTGGACCGCGAAGGGTCTTGTGGGTTGTCGTGGTCACAAATTCCGAATGGGGCACGGGAGACGGATAGATTCCGGCGGCGATGAGCCCGGCGGGGTGCGCGATATCGGTCATGATCTTCGCGCCCACATCATCGGCAATCTGGCGGAACCGCACCGCATCGATAACGCGGGGGTAGGCGCTGGCTCCCGCCACGATCAATTTGGGACGGTGCTCCTTCGCCAGGCGGGCGACTTCATCATAATCGATGGTTTCCGTTTCGGGATGCACTCCGTAAGGCACAACGTTATAGGTGTAGCCGGAGAAGTTGACCGGACTGCCGTGCGTCAAATGGCCCCCGTGGGACAGGTTCATGCCAAGGATGGTGTCCCCCGGTTGTAGCACCGCATGGTAAACCGCCATGTTGGCCTGGGAACCGGAATGGGGCTGGACGTTGACGTGATCTGCCCCGAATAGTTTTTTGGCGCGTTCGATGGCGAGGTTTTCGGCGACATCGACATATTGGCATCCCCCATAGTAACGTTTGCCGGGGTAGCCTTCCGCATACTTGTTGGTCATGACGGATCCCAGCGCTTCGAGTACCTGGGGACTGACAAAGTTTTCGGAAGCGATCATCTCCAGGGTATGGGTTTCCCGCTCCAACTCGCCGCGAATGGCCTCTGCGATTTCCGGATCAAAATCTTCAAGTAGCACCTTAGACATCTCCTCGTATCTTAACTGTTTCAGTCATTCTTTTAATAATCTCGTCGATCTGCTCGATCTTCTCGATCCGCTTGGTATGCCGCCCTCCCTCGAACGAGGTGGTCAGCCAGGTTTTTACGATTTCATGCGCCAGTCCCTTGCCCACGACGCGTCCTCCCATGATAAGGATATTGGAGTCGTTGTGTTCCCGGCACAGCTTTGCCGTATACAGGTCCGAACACAAGGTGCCGCGGATTCCGGGAAACCGGTTGACCACGATGGACATGCCGATGCCGGTTCCGCAAATCAGAATTCCCCGGTTTGCCTTGGCCTCAAGGATTGCCTTTGCCACCGAGACCCCGTAATCCGGGTAATCGACCGAATCCGAGTTTTTGGGGCCGAAATCTTCAACCTCGTATCCCTCCTGAAGGAGGTAAGTGATGACGCTTTCCTTGAGGTCGTATCCCGCATGGTCCGAAGCAATCACGATTTTGTCGATTAAAGGATTCATGTTGAACCGTATGGAGAAAGTTGAATAGGTTCCCGATTGGGCTGGGGCAGGGCCAATTCGGCCGGAGATCTTCGGGCCGTCTCTTTGGGTGAGGGGTTGCCCCCAGCCGGGATCAAACACGACCAGCGGCTTACTGTTCCAAAGGCGACTGCTTGGATGGGGAACAAACCCCCTCTGCAGGCCCCCTATCGGCCCTTTTCGGATAGTATGTAAATAACCCATTTTTGTCAACTGCAATGGCAATCCGACGGGACCCGCCTGAATCAGCGCAGGCCATTTCCCCGATCCCGGCGGCCTTCCCTTTCCGGGTCAGAAGACAGACTTGAAATCTTCAGTCGAAACGAATAAAATAATGTCAAGTTAAACAACGGCATTCAATTATGTGGAAGAACGTATTCATCGAGTCCTGCATTCTTTCTGCTTTAATCTTTGGCGGATTTTACCTCAGCGCCAACCTGATGAAACAAAATATTGCGGATCAGGGTCAGGTCAACTCACATCCGTTGACCGTTGCCGCCCATGTCTGTGGAACTCCGCAGGAGGGATCTCTAGTGGTACCGGAATCCATTCACGTCCTTGGGGGTCCCGATAAATTCTTGTCTACAGACAAGGCCTCCAATCCCTCTTTAAATACCGCGAATCCCTGATCCCCGGCCTGGAAGGGATCGTTGCGGAAACGCGGCATTGAGGAAGCCCTGCATGATCCCCAAAATCGCGCTTCCCGCCTTACCGCGATTCAAATTTCCTTTTGTCCTTCTGGCCGCGTATTTTGCGCTGGTGTTTCCTCTGGCGCGCATTGTCTTGCGTGGACACCCCTGGCTGTTTCAATACGGCGGAACCCTCTTCTGCGCTCTCGCGATGGCCGTCGCCGTCCGGGTGAGCGGTCTGCCGCTCCGCGTTTGGGGATTTAACACCGGATATCTGAAAACCCACCTTCTGACGGGCGCGCTCTGCGGGCTTGGGGTGGTCATAATCCTTCCCCTTGCCGATGCCATTCTCGAAATCAGCGGCCTGGGCGAGGAAGAAATTTTCGCGGGTTCGGCCCTGACTCTGGAAGAAAATCCCGCAACCCGATGGAGGGGGATTGTGTCGAGCTTTTTTTGGGAGCCTTTTGCCGAACAGGGATTTTGGATGGGCATTGTGGGGCGGGCTCTGATAAACAGGTATCCTCCCGCCGTGGCGCTTTACCTCACAGCCGCCCTCTTCACACTCGCCCATTTTAAATTGACCTTCGGGTTGTTCGCCCTGGGATTGATTGCGGCCCTGTTGTTCTACCGCACGGGAACGCTGTATGCGTCGATCGTCTTTCAAGGGGCATGCAGTTTGGCGGGGTTCTTACTGCTTGGGGTCTATCCGCGATTGATCCCGCTATTTGGATTTCTGTTTTAGAGGGAGGAAGGCAATGCGGATCGGGTCAGGAAACTTTTTTCGCCTTATTGGTTTTGTCTGAATTCGCAGGTCGTTTGGCGCCGTTGGCCTTCTTCGATTGCCCGGCTTTTTGCGCCGCGGCCTGCCGCTGAGCGCGGGCCAGTTCCATTTCCCGGATGGCGGCTTCCCGGTTTTTGGGGTCTTCAAACCACCGGGAAACCATCACTCCGAATTCGTAAAGTCCGTACAAGGGAACTCCGAGCAGAACTTGGGTGATCACGTCCGGTGGGGTGAGTACGGCGGCAATGGCGAAACATCCCAGAAAGGCCCACTTGCGGTACAGCTTCATTTTGATCGTGTTGATGACTCCAAATTTCGTCAGCAACACCATGAGGAGCGGGGTCTGGAAGGCAAAAGCGAAGGCCATGATCAACTTCACGCAGAACGAAAAATAAAACGCGATGGTGACCTGCATCTTCCACCAGGTGACTCCGTAATTGAGAAGAAACCGAAGTCCCAGCGGAAGCACCAGGAAATAGCAGAACAACCCACCAAAAAGGAAGAACAGCGTTCCGAACAAGACAAACATGAACGTGATTTTTTTCTCCTTGACCTTGAGTCCGGGAGCGATGAACTCCCAAATGTGATACAGGATGAAAGGCATGGAGATAAACGTGGCGCCCATGAATGCCACTTTCATGTTGGTGAAAAACGGTTCCGTGGGGGTGATGAAGGTGAGTTCCGCGTAGCGCTTTGGAAGCGGATCCTGAAGCCAGAGGATCAGAATGTCCACGAAATAAAAACACAGCGCGAAAAATAACGCGACGACCAGGGTAACCTGAATGAGGCGGTCTTTCAGCTCAATCAAATGATGACTGATGGGAACTTTTTCGGTGAATTTGACAGTTTTAACCACGATATTCCTCTTGGGTGTTCCGGGGAAAACGGAAATGCCGGAAAACATCCCCTTCTTGCGGGCGGCCCGGACGGGCTAACGCCGACAGGACAACTTAAACTTTTTGTAAACAAAGAAGTTAATTTAACTTCCGGAACGAAATTATATTACTGAAAACAGGGATTGATTACAATAATCAATTCTTGTTTCTCTCCGGGGACGATCGCGAAAGATGAGTTATAATTAATTTGTTTCGCTGGGAAAAATATTGGATAATACGGCCATAATTCCAAGGCGATCCGCCGGAACCCTTATGTTAAAATGAGTTAACGCTATTTCCCCGTTTTGAGATATTCTGAACTACTCCAATTGCGAGAAAATCTATGAAATTGGTTAGCGGTAAAATCACTCGCATTAAGGTTATTGATATTATGGAGGAAAGCGCTGAAGCGATTGAAAAGATGGTCAATGGCGCCATCGACCAGATTCATGGACTGGACGTGAAAATTCTGGACATCCAGGTGACCGATAATAATATTTTTCTTATTTTAGGAGAAAAGGAAACCTGATTTAACTGGCGGCGGTTTTTAAGTGCGGGAGTAGCTCAGTTGGTAGAGTGTCAGCTTCCCAAGCTGAATGTCGCGGGTTCGAGCCCCGTCTCCCGCTCCATTTTCTTCTTTTGGCCCGATGCCGTTTTTCCCCTATAAAATCAGGATGGAGTTGCGATGAGACTTTCCAAGGAACTGATCGAAAAGATATCCCAAAAAATTGTTTCAAGGCTGATTGAAAAGGACATGCTGGTCTGGGACGAGGCTCCCGAAAAACTGATCGGCATCCTCAACCACATCATCACGGAAGATCTCATGGTTGAGGACAGGTTGAACGAGGAAGTTAAACTTCTGTTGGAAACCCGGACCAAGGATTATGAGCGGAACATGATGGATTATGGCCGGGTGTTTCAACTGGTCAAATCGAAACTGGTGCGCGAACGCGGCCTGATCCTTTAACTCCAAAACAAAAATCATGCGAATCGGTAGAGAAAAAATCAATCACATCAGTAGCCTGATTATTAAGGATTTCAAACGCCGCGAGGAGCTCGATTACAAGGCGGATCTGAATGATTTGCGCCTTGAAATCGCCGAAGTGATGACCGAAGAGCTTAAAGTCGTGGACCGCGCCGACGAAGCCGCCCGAAAAACCCTGGCCTCTTACACCACCAAAAAACTCCGCGAGGGAAGTCCCGAATGGGATGTTCTGTACCAGAAACATTTTGAAGATTATTTGAAAAAACACGGCGCCTGAACCCTGCCGCCGGCTTCTCTATCGTCGTGCGGAGCGGGTTCAAAACCGACTTTCCCGCACCGGGATCCCTGCCCTGCCCGGTGTTGATTCATCTCCACAACTCCCACGGGACATGCCATTCAATCCTTGCGGTTGAGTCCTTTTACCGGTGCCCATGGTCCTACCCAAATTGACGACGGTCAAGGAAAAACGCGTCCTCACCCTGTGGGGCTGGTTCGTGGTTCTGCTCCTTATGACCGGTTTCGGTTACGGTGTGGTATTGAATCTGTATCCATTCCTTGCCGTAAACGCCCCGGTGAAAGCTGAGATTCTCGTTGTCGAAGGGTTTCTCTCCGACAGGAATCTGAAGCATGCGGCCGAAGAGTTTTCCAGGGGGGGATACAGAATTATGGCGACAACCGGCGGTCCTTTGGGTCATGGAACCTTCCTTACCAAATATCATTCTTATGCCCAATTGAGCGCGGAAACCCTGAAGGCTTTGGGAATGGATCCCCTCAAACTGATTTCCATCGAGTCCCCCCCGGTGCGGAAAGACCGGACCTATGCCTCTGCAAAAGCTCTGAAGAAGGAATTGGAGCGATTGAATTTCCCGGCCACCGGACTGAACATCATAACCGCCAGCACGCATGCGCGGAGAAGTCGATTGCTTTTCCAGAAAGCGCTTGGGGATTCCATGCGTGTGGGAGTGATCCGATTGCCCGCAGAAGGATTCAATGAGGATGAATGGTGGAAAAGTAGCGCCGGAGTACGCTCGGTAATCAACGAATCGATCGCGTATATTTATGCCCGGTTTCTGTTTCGTCCCGAAACCTCGTGAATACGCAAATCAGATCAGGTCGGATTTGATCACCATCAGCTTTTCTTCGGTCATTTCCATCATGGCCGGCAAAATTCCCCCCACCCCCAGTCCGGAATATTTTCTCCCCCCAAACGGCATCCAGTCCACGCGAAACGCGGTGTGGTCGTTGACCATCACCGCCGATGCTTCCAGCCGGCGAACGGTGTCCAGGGCGGCGTCCAGATTCTGAGTCCAAACCGCGGCCTGGAAGGAAAAGGGAACGGCGTTGGCTCTCCGGATCGCCTCCACGCGTTCTTTGAAGGTGTACACGGCGATCACCGGACCGAAGATTTCATCGCAGGAGATTTTCGCATGGTCTGGAGGATTGAGAATAACGGTGGGTTCGTAGCAGGTGGTTCCGATCGGGTTGCCTCCGGTCAGCACCTTGCCTCCTTTGTCCCGGGCTTCCTGAACCCAGGAATGAACCCGGTTGACCTCTGCTTTGGAAATCAGGGGGCCGATTTCGGTAGTTTCAGCGGTCGGGTCTCCAACCACCAGCGTGCGGGCAATTTTTACCAGGCCCTCGGTGAAGGACTCCGAAATGGACTCGTGGACATAAATCCTCTGAACGGAAACACAGACCTGTCCCGCGTGATAAAACCCTCCCTTGGCAAGGGCGGGAAGCGCGGCTTCGTAATCGGCGTCTTCCAGAACGATCACCGGGGCAGAGCCTCCGTGTTCCAGGGCACACCGCGCGCCGGGGGCCAGACGGGACCGCAGTTTCCAACCCACCTCCGCCGACCCGATGAAGGTCAGGAACGCAACTCGCCGATCGGTCGCAAGTTTTTCAGCGAGTTTACTTTCGCACAGGACCATCTGGCACCATTCCCGGGGCAGGCCCGCCTCGTAAAGGCAACTCAGCAGATTGTGGCAGGAGATGGGAGTGGTTCGGGCGGGTTTGACGATGACCGGGCACCCCACCGCGACGGCGGGAATCACCTGGTGCACGATCAGGTTGAACGGATGGTTGAAAGCGCTGATGGCGGCGACCACCCCCATGGGTTCGCGAAAGGTAAACGCCATACGATGCGCGGATGCGGGGTTGAGGTTCATCGGGATCTCGCGCCCGGCCACCTGCCCCACCGAACGCGCGGCCTCGCGAATCCCCTGCACGGCACGGCCCAGTTCCACGCGGGAGTCGATCAGGGGTTTCCCACCCTCCTCCGCCGCCTGGCGGGCAAAGTCTTCCCGTCGTTCTTCAACCAGCGCGGCGGTTTTCTCAAGGATCTCGATGCGCCGGGGGGTTGGAATGCCCCGGTCGCGGTGTTGCGCCAACTGGTGCGCCGTGGCTAATGCGTCCTCGATCTCCCCTACGCCGTGCATTTCCATTTCACGGATCAAATGACCATCGTAGGGAGAAAGGATTTTTAAAAGTTCACCCATTTGTAAAACTCCCGGATTTGAGTATCAGCCGGTTCAAGAGGTACGCGGGGCGGAGTCCGCAAGGCCGCAAGCGAAATCCGGAGTTTGGGACGGAGGCCTTGGGGTCAGGTAAAATTTTTCCATTCAACGGAATCCGCAAACCGGCGTACCTCGTCGTAAACTTGTTTTACCGGCAGGTTTTTGGTCTTTGCGATTTTCCGGCAATCGTCGAATTCGGGAGCGATATGAAGGATTTCCCCCCCCAACCGGCCGAACTTGATCCGGACTTTCCCCAGAGGAGTGACCAGGGTTTGAATCTGGCGGTC
>PCWF01000063.1 GCA_002796165.1 Nitrospinae bacterium CG11_big_fil_rev_8_21_14_0_20_56_8 | reverse complement strand
AGGTAATAAGTAAGGCGAGCCGCATCATAAAAGAGGAGGCATGGATATCAAAAATTTTCTTTCCCGGGTTGAAGAATTATTGGAACGAGATCCCGGTTCCCTCCATGCGGCCGATCGGCTGGATGAAATTGAAGAATGGGACTCCCTCGCGGTCGTCGGGTTCCTGGGCATGGTGGACAAGCATTATCATGTCACCCTCGACCCCGAAAAAGTCGTCAATTGTCAAACCGTCCAAAACTTGTCCGAATTGGTGAACACCGATCCGACCTGATTTCAGGGATATTGAATTCTATCCTCCTAAAATCGACTGAGCGTTTCCCGTTCGTTATTCTCCCAACATCACATTTGAAGCGGGAAACCGATAACCCTCATGATACCCTGACGATCACCGCATATCCCGTCCCCGCCAAAGGAGGCACATGATCAACCCCCTGGATTTAACCGGGCGCACCATTCTGGTCACCGGGGCGTCCTCAGAAATCGGACGCGCCACCTGCATCCTGCTCAGTCGGCTGGGGGCGGTGCTCGTCCTGACTGGGCGTCAAGCTTCGCGATTGGAGCCCATCCGCCAGGATCTGGAGGGGGATCGCCACGTGTGCCTCCCCTTCGACCTGAACCAAATGGAGGACATCCCCCATCTGCTGAAAGAAGCGGCCGCGCAAACCGGCCCGCTGGACGGTTTCGCCCATATTGCCGGGCAACAATCGTTAACTCCCCTGCGCATGGCCTCCCTTGAAGAAATCGACCAGAGCCTGAAAACGAATTTAGGGTCGGCCCTGGCGCTGGTCAAAGCGTTTTGCAAAAAAGGAAACCATAAACCGGATAGCAGTATCGTCCTGATGTCCTCGGTTGCCGGTGTAGTCGGTCAGGCGGGATTATCGGTCTATTCCGCGGCCAAGGGAGGGCTGATCAGCCTGGCCCGCTCACTGGCCGTCGAGCTGAGTCCGGCGGGCATACGGGTCAACGCCGTGGCCCCCGGCTATATCCAGACCGGGTCCGCCGAGAAGATACGCAAGGTGCTCACCCCCGCCCAGCTGGAAAAACTGGAGTTGGATCATCCTCTCGGTTTCGGGACTCCCGAGGACGTGGCCCACGCCATCGCTTTCCTGCTGAGCCGGTCCGGGCGGTGGATCACAGGAACCACCTTGGTTGTGGACGGGGGCTATTCCGCCCACTAGAATGAGAGTCCCCGGTCCCCGGGACTGCAGATTCACTTCACCCATCATCCAATCCCATGCTCCAGGCCTCCATCACAGCCATTGAATACCACCTTCCCCGACACATCCTGACCAATAAGGAATTGGCCGACACCTTTCCGGACTGGAGCATGAATAAGATCGAAAAAAAGACCGGAATCGTCGAACGCCATATAGCCGACCCGGATGACTATGCTTCGAATCTCGCCGTCGAAGCCGGCCGAAAACTGTTTTCCGGCGGGGCCTGCCGCCCCGAAAATATCGACTTTCTCCTGCTGTGTACCCAGACCCCGGATTACCTGGTACCCTCCACCGCCTGCCTGGTCCAGAATCAACTCGGGATCCCCCGTACGGCAGGGGCGCTGGATTTCAACCTCGGTTGCACGGGATTCATTTACGGTCTTTCCCTCGCCAAGGGATTGGTCGAAACCGGCCAGGCCAAAAACCTGCTTCTGATCACCACCGATACCTACAGCAAACTGATCCATCCGGAGGACCGTAACGTCCGCACTCTGTTTGGGGATGGGGCGGCCGCAACCTTGATCCAAGGGCGAGCCCCTTCCGCAACCGAGCCGCTCCCGTGGACGGGCCCCTTTATTTTCGGAACCGATGGAAGCGGGGGAAAAAATCTGATGGCGCGGCGGGGTGGAATGCGCGGGCTCTCCCCCCTGCAGAGTTCCGGAGACGAACCCAACCCTTCCGGCCATCTTTACATGAATGGACCGGAGGTCTTCAAATTCACCCTGCAGGTCGTTCCGGAATGCATTCAACAACTCCTCACCCGGGCATCCATAAGCCAGCAGGACGTTGACCTTTTCGTGTTTCACCAGGCCAATCAATTTATGCTCGACCATCTCCGCGAAAAGATGAACATCGAAGATTCCAAATTTCCGATTGCCCTGCGAAATTGCGGCAACACCGTTTCCTCAACCATCCCCATCGCACTCAAAGACTCACAGGACCGGAAAATACTGGAAGCCGGACAAAAAGTGATGCTGGTAGGATTTGGGGTGGGTTACTCCTGGGGAGCCTGTTTGATCCGCTGGGGCCGGTAACTCGACCGCCTCGCACGTTCTGCCATAAAGTTTTCCGATTCTCAATCGAGTGGGTCATGGTCACGATAGAAAAAGCCACCTTGGAAAATTTTGAAGAGATCCTTCCATTGCTCATGGAATTCAACAACCCGTACCTCGAAGGGGAGGACTGGAAGCGTCTATTCGATTGCGGTTTCAAAAATGATGAGGGCTATGGCGGCCTGCTGTTTCGCGAGGGGGAACAAGTCGCCGGATTCCTGGGTCTCCTGTTCAGCAAAAGAAACATCATGGGAAAGGAAGTCAAACTCTGCAACCTCACCGGCTGGATCGTCAAAAAACAATATCGGAACAAAAGCCTGTCCCTTCTTCTTCCCGCCCTCAAAATGAGAGATCAAACGTTCACCGACTATTCCCCCTCCCGGGAAGCCTCCCTTATCCTGAAACAATTCGGATTCACTCCTCTGGAAACACGGGCTAAAATTCTGCCTTTCTGTTTCAATCCGTTCAAACTCCTGTTTCAAACGAGTTTTGTCACGACCGACAAAAAAATCATCGAAGGGGAAATCGGCGGACGGAAGGATCTGGCCCGGATCTTTCAGGACCATTCAAATTTCAAATGTTGCCACTTAATGCTAAAATCGGGGGACGACCTTTGCTACGTCATTTTCACTAAAATCCGGAAAAAGAAAATTCCGATCGCCATGGTCCATTACATCAGCGATCCCTGCTTGTTTGCCCGCCATCGGGCTCGGATTCAATGGCATATCGGGCAAACCATGAGGCTTTTTATCATCTGGGTCGATGAACGGCTTTTGAAGGGACAAAGGATCCCCTTTTCGTTCACATACACATTGCCCCATCCACGGCTCTACCGCTCCGAGGATTTGCAGGCTCAGGATATCGACGGGCTTTACTCCGAGCTGATCGTACTCAATCTCTGATGGTTGGCCCGTCTTTCCTTCAGCACGCGAATGAACATTAAAACCGTTAAAAGAACGCTCGCCAACGTCACCTTCCCCGCCATGTGGCACACGAAGAGTTACCTGCTGACGCGACCCTTTTTTTCCGGATTGGGTAGCATCCTCATGTTTCATCGCGTTTGCCCCGAACAACCCGGCCCAAGAATCAGGGGCAATTCCGGGCTTGAGGTCACGCCGGAATACCTTGAAGCAACCATCAAATATTTCATGCGGAATGATTATGAGTTTGTCTCCCTGGATCGAATTTATGAAATCCTGAACGGAAAACCCAGCGGAAAAAAATTCGTGGCATACACGTTCGACGACGGGTACGTGGATAATTTTACACATGCCTTCCCCATCTTTAAACGCTACAATATTCCGTTTTCGATTTATGTAACTACGAATTTCCCCGATCGTGAAGCGGTTATGTGGTGGTATCTGCTGGAAGATCTGGTCCTGGAGAAAAAAAACATTGAATGGACTTTTGAGGGACACACCCGGAAATTCTCTTGCGCAACGGAGGCGGACCGGGAAATGACCTTTCATCGATTGCGGACCGAATTTTCCAAATCGGATGGTTCTCTGGCGCAGAACCATTTAATCCGGTTTTTTGAATCGCACCAAATCGATCCTCATTTAAAATCCCGTGAGCTGGCGTTAAATTGGGAGCAAATTGCCGAAATGAGCGGCCATCCCCTCGTCACGCTGGGAGCCCATACCGTCAGTCATCCCGCGTTGAACAAGTTGACCGATCGGGACGTCATCCAGGAAATTGAGCAATCCAGGGAAAAAATCCAAACCTGGACGGGCCGGAAAGTCGAGCATTTCTCCTACCCCTTCGGGACACGGGCGGAAGCGGGCGAAAGGGAATTTGCCATTGTTAAATCCTGCGGATTCAAAACCGCCACCACCACCCGGCCCGCGAATATATTCCCCGGGCATCGATATCATAAGGAGTGTCTTCCCCGAATCCTGATCAACGAGAAACGCGACAACCGCGAGATCCAATATCTGGATCTTTGGACCCACGGACTTCTTCCCTGTATCTTAAACAAGTTTACCCGGGTCGTGACGGCGTGACCCTTTCGAAGCCAATCGGATGAATCACATTTTAATTACCGGAGGATTAGGGTATCTCGGGGGCCGCATCGCCGATTACCTGCGGAAAACCGCGCCGGGGGCCCAGGTCTCCATTGGGACCCACCGCAAGAATCCGCCCGTGCCCGCATGGGTCGATAATTTACCCATCGTGCATCTCGACCCGTCCGATCCATCTACCTATTCCACGAGCCTGGATAAGATCGACACCCTCATCCACCTGGCCGCCCTGAGTGAAGCCGAGTGTCTGGACAATGCCGAGGCCGCCTGGGAAATCAATACGCAGGGAACATTCAAGTTGCTGGATCGTGCCTGCAGGAGTGGTTTGAAACGATTCGTGTATTTCTCCACATTTCACGTTTATGGCGCCACGGAGGGCCGGGTCATTTCCGAGGAAACCGCCACACGCCCCTGGCACCCTTATGCGGCCACCCATCGGGCGGCGGAAGACGTGGTCGAATATTTCCACCGTCACAAAAAAATTCAGACCGTCACGTTCCGGCTTTCCAATGCCTTTGGATACCCGATGGATCAACGAATCAACCGATGGTCCCTTGTCGTGAACGACCTGTGCCGCCAGGCGGTAACCGCCCGGAAACTCACCCTGAAATCACCGGGAACACAGCATCGGGATTTCATTACGCTTGAAGATGTTGCCCGGGCGGTCCATCATTTTTTGTTTAATATCCCTGACAATTGGGAAGACGGTTTGTATAATCTGGGGGGCGAATGTTCCCTGTCCATCCGGGAAATGGCCGGAAAGGTTTCCTCGGTGTACGAGAAAAAATACGACCGGCCGCCGCTTGCACTCGAGGCTCCGGAGAACCTTCTTCAAACCGCGCCTCAACCCGTTAATTTTTGTATCGACAAGTTGAAATCCAGAGGCTTCCGTCTCAAGGGAGATATCGACGGAGAAATAGAAAAAACCCTTTCTTTCTGTGAGCAGTTCAACCTCGATCCTGAATAAATTATTTACCGATGCGAACCCCCAAATTTAATTTTCCAAAAATCCGAAGAGGTCATTCATGAAAGTCGTTATCCTCTGTGGAGGGATGGGCACCCGATTACGGGAGGAAACCGAATTCCGGCCGAAACCCATGGTAAAAATCGGCTCCCGCCCCATTCTCTGGCATATCATGAAAATGTATGCCCACTACGGTCACAACGATTTCGTCCTGTGCCTGGGCTATAAAGGCGAAACCATAAAAGAATATTTCTACCATTACATGCTCCACAATAACGATGTGACCATCGAGCTGGGCAAGGAACGGTCCATTCTGTTTCACGCGAATTCGGAGGAGGAAAATTGGCGCGTAACCCTGGTCGACACCGGAGAACACACTCTGAAGGGCGGGCGAATCAAGCGAATTCAAAAATACCTTCCCGATGAAACCTTCATGGTCACTTATGGCGACGGGGTGGCCAACATCGACGTTCCCGGTCTCCTGGAATATCACGGCAAACACGGGAAAATCGCCACCGTCACCGGGGTGCACCCGCGGTCGTCGTACGGTCAACTGAAGACCAGCAACGGCAAAGTGGTCCACTTCATCGAAAAACCCAAAATGGAAGAAAGCATGATCAACGGCGGATTTTTCGTATTCAATAAAAAAATTTTCAACTATCTGTCTCCCGACGAAGATTGCGATTTCGAAATCGGCGCCCTGGAAACGCTTACCCAGGAGGGACAGTTCACGGTATACCCGCATAAAGGCGATTGGGCGTGCATGGACACTTACCGGGACATGGCCTATCTGAACCGGTTATGGAACGAGGGCAAGGCCTTTTGGAAAGTGTGGCCTTAATGCGGCCTTGCTTCTTTTCCCAAGGCGAGAATCATGTTCTCTAATATCTATAAAAATCGGCGCGTACTGGTAACCGGCCACACCGGCTTCAAGGGGTCCTGGCTGTCCGCCTGGCTCCTTGAGCTGGGGGCCCGAGTGTCCGGGTATTCTCTCGGGATCCCCACGGTCCCATCCCATTTCGGGATCCTCGGATTGAAGAAACGGATGGAACACCAGTTGGGTGATATCCGGGAGCGCAACTCCCTGGCAAAAGCGTTCGCCCAGTTTGAACCCGAAATCGTATTTCATTTAGCCGCCCAGGCCATTGTCCGAACCTCCTATGAGGATCCGGTCCTCACGTTCGCGACAAACGCCGGTGGAACCCTGAACCTGCTCGACTGTATTCGGACCAGTGATTCCGTTCAGGCGGGAGTGATCATCACCAGCGATAAGTGTTATGAAAACCTGGAGTGGGTTTGGGGTTACCGCGAGAACGACCGGCTGGGAGGCAAGGATCCC
>PCWF01000196.1:0-6531 GCA_002796165.1 Nitrospinae bacterium CG11_big_fil_rev_8_21_14_0_20_56_8 | reverse complement strand
AGGTGGTCATCCCCCCCCGCCCGTTCATGGTCGTCCAGGACGAGGACCTGGAGGAAATCAATGACGCGCTTGAGGACCATCTGACAGGGAGACTCTGAATGAAACGGTTTTTCATACTGGCCCAGGGGGAATTGGATCGGGCGGCCCCGGCCGAGATACAGATCGCGAAGCTGGGAGAGTTCAAGGACGGCGCGGGCAAACCCTTCTGCATCACCCCGGAGCAGGTCGAAGAAATGATCGACAGGTTTTCCCGCCGCGCCAACGACCTGGTGATCGACTACCACCACCAGACCCTTGACGGCAAGGCGATGGCCATCGCCGCCGGGTGGATCAAGCAGTTGATCGACAAGGGCGAGGAGGGACTCTGGACCGTGGTCGAGTGGACGGACCGCGCGGCGGAATACATCAGGAACCGGGAATATCGCTATCTATCCCCGGTTTTCCTGTCTCGCAAGGCGGAAGGGGAAACGGGCCTCCCCGGCGAACTGCACTCGGCCGCGCTCACCAACGACCCGGCCATCGACGGAATGGTTCCCCTGGTCAATCAGGGAGAGGTTTTTAACGACAACCCAACAAAGGAGATCGACATGAAGGAATTTCTGAAAAAACTGTCAGCCCGGTTGGGGCTGAAGGAAGACGCCTCGGAAGGGGAAATCATGGACGCGGTCATGGCCTGCCATCGGAAGATAAACGAGGCCTACCGCCGTTTGCTGAATGGGGATGTGAAGTACCGTTTCGTCATCGATATGAAGTCGTTGAAGTCCGAAGGATAAAGGCAAGATGACCGCGGCAGGGTTTACTTACCGTCCCGCGAGGACCCCGCCATCCACCGGCAAAATGGTTCCCGTAATCCAACTGGCTTGCGGCGATGCCAGGAAAAGAATGGCATTGACCACATCGATGGGTTGGCCGTTCCGTCCCAATGGATGAAATGCGTTGAAGGTGGGGAGGATTTTGGCAACTTCCTCCGGGGTCATGAACGTGTGGAACACCGGGGTTTCCACCACGGCAGGGGCTACCGCGTTGATACGGATCTTGTCCCTGGCATGTTCGATGGCGATGTTCTGCACCAGGGCGTGGACTCCCGCGTTGGCGGCGGAATAGGCCGAGGAAGGGGTTGCGGCCACGGCATCAATGGCCCAAAGGGACCCGGTGTGCACGATTGAACCGCCGCCCCGTTTTTTCATGGCCGGAATGACGGCTTGAGCCATGAAGAATTTTCCTTTGAGAATGGTCCCGACGAACCGGTCAAAATCGTCCTCGGTGTGATCCAGAAAGGGGATGGGCTTGAATATTCCTGCGTTGTTTAACAGGATATCGATTCCCCCGAATTCCGTTTCAGCTTTCTCGACAAGTTTGCGCCGGGTTTCCGCGAGCGCGACGTCCCCCGCAACGATGCGGATATTTTCGCGGGAAGGATCGATCTCGTTCGCGGCCTCTTCGAGCTTTTCCGGAGTTCGGCCATTTATGACCACCCTGGCGCCCTCGGCAATCAACACTTTGGCCGCCTCTTTCCCGATCCCCGAGCCCCCTCCCGTGATGACCGCGATTTTATCTTTAAATCTGTTGTTCATGGTTTGTCCTTTTTAAGGAAACGATCGTTAATATTATTCCGCCGATAACCGCTGGCCGCCAACGGGCTCGCGGGTTGCGCGGTATCAGAGGCCCAGTTGGGACAATCCGTCATGCTGATCCGGACGGCGGCCCAGCGGCCAGTGATACTTGCGGTCCTTCTCCTCAATCGATACATCATTGATGCTGGCAATGCGCCTCTGCATGAGGCCGTTCTCGTCAAACTCCCAGTTCTCGTTGCCGTAGGAACGGAACCATTGGCCCGAACGGTCCCTCCACTCATAGGCGAACCGTACCGCGATGCGGATTTGATCGAAGGCCCATAATTCCTTGATCAGGCGATACTCCAGTTCCTTCGCCCACTTGCGTTGCAGGAACTGCACGATGGCCTGGCGACCCGAAAAAAACTCCGCACGGTTTCTCCATAGACTGTCCGAGGTATAGGCCAGCGCGACCCGCTCCGGATCGCGGGTATTCCAGGCGTCCTCCGCCATTCGCACTTTCCGAGCCGCGGTTTCCTGTGTGAAGGGTGGGATGGGAAGCCTGACATTCGGGTTTTGGGACATGGTATTCTCCTGAACCAGTTAGGATTGTTGTTCATGGGATGCGCGGACCGCCGCTTCCTGCCTCAGCCTGCCGTTCTCTTCCTGTAACCGCTTTATTTCCCCGGTTAACGATTCCAAGCGCTCGTGCGTGTAGAGGCGCGGAATATGTTGGGGGCAGTTCGCATCCCAGGCCTCGACGGTGAAAACGATGACTCGTTCAGTCCGGTCATTCGAGTGGGCCACCCTCGCCATCAGGCCGGCGTCGTTTTCCACGGTCCGGGCCCGGCCCCATATTTTGACCCGGCGTTGATTTTCGTAATCCATCAGGAAAATAAAAGCCCGGTCGTTTTCAGACAGGTTTCCCACCGTGATGTATTGGCGATTGCCCGAAAAGTCGGGGAAGGCCAGGGTCGTTTCATCGAGCACCTTGAGGAATCCCTTGTCTCCCCCCCGGTGCTGAACATAGGGGTAACCTTCGGAGCCGGTGGTGGCCAGGTAGAGCGAGTCCCGCTCGGATATATATTCCTTGAGGTCTTGCGATACCCGATCCTGCCACCCCCCGTTTTCCTCCATGCGGGCATAAGCCATGCGGGAACCGAACTGTTCCTGCTGAAATTTGACCGCAGGTGTAAAAGCAATGTCGCTGATGAGTTTTTGCATAACCGCCGCCTTTTGGTTTGGAAACAACCGGACCCGAACCGGAATTCGGGTCCGGTCCGTTTAATTTGTGGCCAACGCGCCCGCCTTGGGGAAATCGTTGACCGTTCCGGTTGCATTGTTGAAGTAGTTGCTGAAGATGACAAACGCCACCAGCGCGATGATCTCGGTGATCTCTTCGTCCGTATATCCGGCGTTGCGGACCGCGGTGACTTCCTGCGTCGTCACCTTTCCCCGGGTTTCCAGAATGCGTCCGACAAACTTCAAAGCGGAGTTGGTTTTGGCATTCGGCGATTGGCCCAGGCGTCCGTCCCGCACTTCCTCATCGCGCAAACCGGACGCCTTGCTGATCGCGCAATGGGCCGAAACGCAATACGTGCAACCATTGCTCTCCGCGACATAGAGTGAAATTTGTTCTCTCAGCGTGGCGGGCAGGACCCCCTGGCCGATGAGGTTCCAGAAGCTCACATAAGCTTCGGCCACCACCGGGGCATGGGCCATCGTCCGGATCATGTTCGGCACCGTGCCCAGATTGTTTTCCACTTCCCGATAGAGGTTTTTAACCCGGGGACTGGCTTGATCGATTTCGACCGGTTCGATTCTTGGCATGCGATTCTCCTTCATAAAAAAAGTTAGGATGGATTTGAAATCAAGCCCCGCGCCGTTTCCGAACCACCGGTTTTATGAGCCACCGGGCTTGTTGCCCTTTCCAGAGCAGAGAACGTGCCAAACCGGGATGAATCCCGTAATCCGTTTTTATGTAAGGGGTTATTGGTTTTATTGGGAAGGCCGCGCCGATTCTGGATTTCGTAATTTACGAAATTTAATAGTTACTATTTGAAAAATCATATACAATATCCGAGTATCATGGGCGCATTACCGATTGGAAAAGCCAGGATGACCTATCCCACACGACTGATCCTCGATTCGGCAGGCGAGGGTATTTACGGACTGGATGCCGAGGGGTACACCACGTTCGTCAATCCCGCCGCCCAGCGAATGACCGGTTACACCGAAGAAGAAATGATCGGCACCTGTCAGCACAAAATGGTGCACCATTCCCGGCCGGACGGAACCCCCTACTCGCATCTCGACTGCCCCATCTACGCGGCGTTCAAGGAGGGAAAGGTCTATAGCGTTTCCAGCGAGGTGTTCTGGCGGAAGGACGGAACCTCTTTCCCCGTGGAATACACCAGCACCCCGATCATGAAAAACGGCAAATGCCTGGGGGCGGTGGTGGTCTTCAACGACATCGGCAAACGGAGGAAGGACGAAGAGGAAATCGCCAAGCTCAAGCGGCAACTGGAACTGGAAAACGCCTACCTGAACCAGGAGATCCTGGAAGCCAAGTCTTACGGCGAGATCATCGGCAGGAGCCCGGCGCTGGGCGCGATTTCAAGTCAGATCGAGCTCGTGGCTCCGACTGAGGCCAGCGTGCTCATCACGGGGGAATCGGGGACCGGCAAGGAGCTGATCGCCCGCGAAATCCACAACCGCAGTTCGAGAAAACAGAGGACGCTGATCAAGGTCAACTGCGCCTCCATCCCCAAGGAACTTTACGAGAGCGAGTTTTTCGGTCATATCAAGGGCGCGTTCACCGGGGCGGCGCGGGACCGGGCGGGGCGGTTCGAGATGGCCGACGGGGGAACGTTGTTTCTCGATGAAATCGGGGAAATTCCCCTGGAACTGCAAAGCAAGCTCCTGCGGGTTCTTCAGGAAGGCACTTACGAAAAAGTCGGAGACGACAGAACCCGCCGCGTGGACGTCCGTATCATTGCCGCGACCAACCGCAATTTGAAGGAAGAGGCGCAGACGGGCCGGTTCCGGCAAGACCTGTATTACCGGCTGAACGTGTTCCCGATCGAGGCGCCACCCCTGCGCGAACGGATGGAGGATATTCCCGCGCTCGGGGCGCATTTCCTCAGACTCGCCGCGAAGAAACTGAACGTCCCCGATGCACGCCTCACGCAGTCCAACCTGCAGGAACTGCAGGCCTACGACTGGCCGGGCAACATCCGCGAACTGCAAAACGTCATCGACCGGGCCGTCATACTGTCGAAAGGGAGGAAGCTGTCGTTCAACCTGCCCACCGGACCCCATAAAAAAATCCCGCCGCCGGTTGCTCCGGAAGAAGGCGGGGTCTTTACGGACGAAGAGATGAAAGCCCGGGAGAGGCAGAACCTGGTAACCGCCCTACAGATCTGCAGGGGGAAGGTGACGGGACCGGGTGGCGCGGCGGAACTGTTGAAGATGAACCCCACCACCCTCTACTCGCGCATCAAGAAATGGAACATCCAGGTGGAACCCTGATGTCACCTCCCGAGAGAGGCCCGGTAGTTTCAGGCCCAAAGAGTCGCGGGGCGATCCCTCCGGATATTTTGCAAACCGGTGCAATCAGCCCGTGGATACGGGATTCAAGGTTTAGCAGGTTGCTGAAAAACTCTTTCAGGTGTCATTCTGAGAATCTTGCCCGCAACCCTTGTCCAGCTTGAATTTGCTAATCAGGCTGGATCCTTCGCGGAGTTTAACCTGAGCTTGCCGAAGGACTCAGGATGACATTTTTGGACTTTTTCAGCAACCTGTTAGGGAGGAATCCATTAATTTTCTTTCGAGAACGGCAGAAATTTATCAGGTGATTACCATCATTAATCACATTGTAGTTTACGCGGACATCTTTTCTCGTTTCACTTTCTTGGGCTTAAAGCGGCCTTTTGTTTTCGGGTCGGGCTTTATCCAGATTTTATAACCTATCGCATTTAAAGTCGCGGTTAAGCTGTCAAATCTCGGATTCCCTTTCGCTGAAAAGGATTTGTAAAGATGTTCCCTGTTTAATTTTGCCGCTTTTGAAATTTCAGTAAAACCTCCCTTGACCTTGATAACATTTCTGACGGCGGCTAGAAATGCCCGAGGATCATCCTCTTCAAGGGCGGCGTTCAAATAGGCCTCTATCCTTTTTTTGCCGGTTAATAACCTGGCAAGGCTCTCCTCTTGCGGTATCAGGCGTCCCATGGTTTATAACCTCCGTTTTCATATTATAAATTCCCCTTGATGCCAGCCCAAATCCTTTGTGCCTCCTCAATCGTTTTTTGCTGGTCTTTCTTTTGGCTTCCTGCCAGCAGAACAACCAGTTTTTTGCCCTTCCTTCCGAAATAAATTCTATACCCTGGTCCATAGTCGATTATTGATTCCGTCACACCCTTTCCAACCGACTTTGAATTGCCAAAACTCCCCTGCGCCATCAAATCGATTCTGCATTGAATCTTAAATACCGCCCTGTCGTCTTTTAAATTCTCGTGCCATTTTTGAAATTCTTCGCAACTTAAGACCTCTAACTTCTCTTCCATTGCGTCCTCCGGCAAGCGGCTTCCCGCGCCAACCCACTCCCGCCTTCAACTGGAATGTGGTTTATAACGCACATATTGTCAAGCGAAAAAGCAAACATATCCAAAAAAATCGTGCGCCTTTTGTCGGATGGTTCCGTTTAAATGCGGCTGAGTCAGGTTTGACCCCTTAAATCACTCAGGATTTCCAGTAGAGGTAGCGAACTCAATTTAACCTTATTGGGAACCCGCTATTATGAAAGAATTCCCCGAATTTCCTCAGACTCGCCGCGAAGAAACTGAACGTCGCCGAGTCGCGCCTCACGCAGGCCAATATGCAGGAGCTACAGGCCTACGACTGGCCGGGCAACATCCGGGAACTGCAAAACGTCATCGACCGGGCCGTAATATTGTCGAAAGGGAGGAAGCTGTCGTTC
>PCWF01000120.1 GCA_002796165.1 Nitrospinae bacterium CG11_big_fil_rev_8_21_14_0_20_56_8 | reverse complement strand
CACACGGGAAGACCCATGCCCGTCCCCACACCCTCGGGTTTGGTCGTGAAGAACGGTTCGAATATTTTGGATAAATTCTCTTTTTTGATTCCCGTTCCCGTGTCGGCAATCTGGATGCGGATGTTCTCATGATTATTACTTTTAAATTTCCGCGTGGTCAATTTCAAAACCCCTCCGCGAGGCATGGCATGGCGGGCATTGTTGACCAGGTTAAACAAGACCTGGCGAAGCTCATCCTTATCGATCACCGTAAAAGGAGTTTCATCGTCGAACTCCAGCTCAACGCGGATATTCTCCAGACTCATTTCCTTTTGGAGAATATTGAGGACCGACTGCAATTCATGGTTGACGTCGGTGGGAGAAAGTTCGGCCCCTCCCTGCCGGGAAAACAGGAGAAGCGACCGGGCGATTTTTTCGATCCGGGCCGTTTCATTCTTCATTTTCGCCAACGTCGCCTGCAGGGCCGGGTCGTCTTTTCTTTTCCGCAACAACAATTGCAAATGCAGGGAAATAACATTGAGGGGATTCAACACCTCGTGGCAAACCCCCGCGGCAAGTTTGCCGATGGACACCAGCTTTTCCGACGAGAACAAGTCTTTTTGCGCCCGCTGAATCGTCTCCTCGGCCCGTTTCCGGTCGCTGATATCGCGGACCATGCCGAGCAAAAGGTTCTTGCCGGCAATTTCAATCTGCCCCACATGGATCTCCACCGGATACGCCGTGCCATCCTTTCTCCGGTGTTCGCTAAGCACAATCTGGGGCCTCCCGGGGCGGACCTGATTGAGGATCATTTCAATTTCCTCCTTGCCGACGTGATGGTCGATGTCGGCAATGTTCATGCGCAACAACTCTTCCCGCGAATAACCCGAAATTTCGCACGCGGCCCGGTTGACGTCGATGAACCGTCCGTCCACGCCGTGCATGTAAAGCGCGTCCGCGGCCTGGTCCACCAGGGAGCGGAACTTGATTTCACTCTGCCGGAGCGCTTCTTCCGCTTGCATCCGGTCGGTCACATCCACATCGACCCCCCGGTAACCGATGAGTTGCCCCCGGGAATCCCACATGGGACTGGCGCTGGTGGATAGAACGACCCGGCGGCCGTTCTTGTGAACGTTTGCATTGAGGAACCCCTGAAACCCTTCTCGCTGATGGACAACTTTAAATGCCTGCTCTTTCAAAACCTCCATTTCTCCGGGATCGAAGAAATCGTAAAAATATTTTTTCCCGACGATTTCCCCGGGGGCGTAACCCAGAATGCCTTTCACCGCCTCGTTGGAATAGGTGTAAAGCCCTTCCCCGTCCATCTCCCATACCCAACCGTGGGTGCTGTCGACCACCTGCACCAACCGCTCCTCGCTGGTACGGAGGGCCTCCTCGTAAATTTTCTGCCGGGTGATGTCTTCCTTGATCGCCATGAAGTGGGTCACATCTCCCTGGGAATTCCTTACGGGGGTAATCGTGCTTTTCACCCAGAAGAGCCGGCCATCCTTCTTCCGGTTCTGAAACTCCCCTTGCCAGACTTTTCCCGCCCGGAGGTCCTGCCATAAATTCTCGTAAAAGAACCGGCTCTGTGCCCCGGATTTCAGGAACCGGGGGTTTTCCCCGATCACTTCTTCACGCCCGTACCCGGTCACCCCGCAAAAACTCGAATTCACATACTCGATGTTTCCCTCCAGGTTGGTGATCATGACCATACTTGCGGTTTGCTCCATCGCCTGCGAGAGCCTCAGGATCTGCTCTTCCGCCTTAAATCTTGCCGTAATATCCCTGAGAGCCCCAAAAATGAGTTTTTTCCCTTTCCACAGGAAAGCTCCCGCGACAATCTCAACCGGAAATAGGGTTCCATCCTTCTTGCGATAGAAGCGGGTAAAAATTTGCGTCACCCGCCCGAAGGCCACACTTTCGATGGAGGTAGCCGTTTTTTCCGGTTCGGCGGAAATATCGGTCATTTTCATTCGACGGAATTCATCCTGGGAATAGCCGAACAGTTTCGAGGCGGAGGGGTTGACGTCGTGAATACCCTTGGTGGCGGGATCGATGATAAATACCGCATCGGTTTCGGCCTCGAAAAATCTTCGATATTTATCCTCACTTTCGCGCAACCCCTGCAGGATGGGGCCGATGACGCGAAAGAACCACAAGGTGCCGACTAAAATAAGGACGGCCCCGGCGGGGAAACCCAAAAAAACTGCATTCCTGAAGGGTTTACGAATATTATATAGATCTTCCTTGACTACAATTCCCAGTTGGAATTTAAGAATGGGTTCATAAGCGGCAAGAACCTTTTCCCCGCGATAGTCCGCGGCGACAATGCTTCCGGACCGCCCGCTCAAGGCCAGGCGCATGAGTTCCGCGAAATCGGAACTGAAAGGAAGAGTAAACAATGGCGCCTCCCCCGCAATTTCCCCCCTTCGTCCCCAAAATAAAATCTGATCTCCCGAAAGCTGGGCCACCACAAACTCCTCCGAGATATCCACACCCGGAAATTCCTGTCGTGCCTCGCGAAGCGTTTCGAGGGCCGTTTGCAAATTTTCAGGATCATCCTTCTTTAGATTTTCCCTGGAATCCGTACTTAAAACGGCGTTGATCAGGCGGGCTTGGCTTTGGGCCATTTCGATCAGGTGTTGCCGTTCTTCTTCAAAAGCGCTTTTGTACAGAGAATAGATGCAAATTCCCCCCACACCCAGCGAAACCAGGGCCATGATAAAAATAAGGGCAAGGACTCTGGAACGACCGTTCATCACACCTCCGGGGGTCACGGGGGAATTGCCTCCAATATAAGGCAAATCCCTCGTTTTGCAAACAGTTATTTTCGGATAGCTGATAAAAAAAGCTGTCTTACCCGAACTGTTTTTTCCAGCTCGCGAAATTCCGTGGGTCCCGTGGGAAGCTCCTATTGACATCTCGAACCGAAGGCAAGGGATCTGGCTGGAACGTGAAGGATGCCTGCCTCACCCCTTGGTTTGGAGCAAGTTCCCTCGTCAAGGGATGACTCGGAAGGACAAAAACCCCGTGGCAAAACCACGGGGAATCGTAAGTTAACGAGGGATATTACAATGATTTTTAACCAAATCGAACATCCCAACCGGGTGTAAGGACCGGATAGAATTTCCGATCTCGGATAACCGTGAGCGGAGGGGGAAGGGAGTAAAGAGGAGGGGATTTAATTAATGGGAAGACTCGGTTCCTTCAAGCCGGGCGATCGCTCGGAACAGTTTTTTCTGCGCGGTGTGGAATTCCTCGTCCGTCAGGTCGGCCCGGTTGAGCAATTCTTCCGCTTTCTGCCGGGCGGCCTCGGCGCGGCCGCGGTCGATCTCGTCCAGGAACTCGGCGGTTTCCGCCAGCACGGTCACCCGGTTCTCGGTCACTTCCACATAGCCGCCGCTGACGATGAGGACAATGGTTTGCCCCTCCTTCTGGTAAGAGAGTTGGCCCGACCGCATGCCGGTCAGGATGGGGGCGTGGTCGTACAGGATGCCCAAGTCCCCTTCCGTTCCGGGAATGTTGACCTGGTCGACCTGATCGCTCACGATCAACCGCTGGGGGGTGACGATGCTCAATTGAAGTAGGGACATGTTATTTCGCCGATTTCTTTTCCAGATCTTTCTTTTTCGCGTAAACTTCCTCGATTCCCCCCACCATATAGAAGGCCTGTTCGGGAATCTCGTCGCACCGGCCTTCGAGGACCTCCTTGAATCCGGAGATGGTGTCCTTGACCTTCACGTATTTTCCCGGAGAACCGGTGAACGTTTCCGCCACAAAGAACGGCTGGGAGAGGAATTTCTGAATCTTCCGGGCGCGGGCCACCACCTGCTTGTCCTCTTCCGAGAGCTCCTCCATCCCCAGAATGGCGATGATGTCCTGCAGGTCCTTGTACCGCTGGAGAACCCGTTGCACGCCGCGCGCGGTATCGTAATGCTCCCGGCCCAGAATCTCGGGATCGAGAATGCGCGACGTGGAATCCAGGGGATCCACGGCGGGATAAATTCCCAACTCCGCGATCCGGCGCGAAAGCACCGTGGTCGCGTCCAGATGGGCGAAGGTGGTCGCCGGGGCGGGATCGGTCAGGTCGTCGGCGGGCACGTAAATGGCCTGGACGGAGGTGATGGATCCCTTCTTGGTCGAGGTGATCCGCTCCTGCAGGTTGCCCATCTCGGTGGCGAGCGTGGGCTGATAACCTACCGCGGAGGGGATGCGGCCCAACAGAGCCGACACTTCCGATCCGGCCTGCGAGAAACGGAAAATGTTGTCGATGAACAGCAGAACGTCACGCCCGCCGACGTCGCGGAAATACTCGGCAACGGTGAGACCGGTCAGCCCCACCCGCATGCGCGCGCCGGGAGGTTCGGTCATCTGGCCGTAAATGAGCGCGGTCTTGTCGATAACCTTGGATTCGATCATTTCGTGGTAAAGGTCGTTCCCCTCGCGGGTCCGCTCCCCGACCCCGGAGAATACAGAGAACCCGCCGTGCTCGGCGCCGATATTCCGGATGAGTTCCATGATGAGCACGGTCTTGCCCACCCCGGCTCCCCCGAACAGCCCGGTCTTGCCGCCCTTGAGGTAAGGTTCCAGCAGATCGATGACCTTGATGCCGGTTTCAAACATTTCCATCCGGGTATCCTGATCCTCGAACAGGGGCGCGTCGCGATGAATACTCCAGCGGTCCTTGGTCTGCACCGGAGGTTTCTGGTCCACCGGGTCTCCCACCACGTTGAGGATTCTTCCCAATACTTTTTCTCCGACGGGAACGGAGATGGGAGCTCCCGTGTCCACCGCCTCCATTCCCCGGACCAGACCGTCGGTGGGGTGCATGGAAACCGTGCGCACCGCATCGTCTCCCAGGTGTAGTGCCACTTCGAGCACGATGGGGCCGGCCTCATCCTTCTGTTGCTCGGGCCGCTTGATATGAATGGCATTGTACAACTGGGGCAGTTTGCCCTCTCCAAACTTGACGTCCACCACGGGACCCATTATCTGGAGAATTTTTCCCTTGTTCATGGAGCTCCTTTCTCTCACTTATTGCCTGAAATACCTTAAACGGTCAGCCTTTTAACGCCTCGGCCCCGTTGACGATTTCGATCAATTCCTTGGTGATATAGGCCTGCCGGGCCTGGTTGTATGTCAGCGTGAGGCCGCCGATCATTTCGCCCGCGTTCCGCGTGGCGCTGTCCATTGCCGTCATTCGGGCGCCGTGTTCGCTGGCCGCAGACTCAAGGAACGCGCGGAAGACCTCCGTCCGCATATACCGCTCGAGGAGCTTGTCCAGGATCGCCTCTTCCTCCGGTTCGTAGATGTAATCCACCACGTGTTCCTTCACGTTTCGGTTTTTCTCGGGGACGATCGGTAACAATTGCTCGACGAGGACCTCCTGCGCCATGACCGACTTGAACTCGTTGTACACCATGAAAATCCGGTCCACATCCCCTTCCATGAACAATTTTGCGAGAATGTCGGCGATATCCACCGCCATCTGGTATTCGAAATGGCGGGTCCACCCGATATAGTGTTTTATGATATTGCTGGACCGCGTCTTGAAAAAATCGTATCCCTTCTTTCCCGCGATCATCAGCGCCGTATCCTTGTTGCCGTTTTCTTTCAAGTAGGCGGCCGTCCGGCGGAGAATATTGCCGTTGAATCCGCCGCAAAGCCCCTTGTCCGAGGTGATGACGAGAAGCAGAACCTTGCCCCCCTGGCGTTCCGCCAGCAGGGGATGCAGGTCGTGATTACAGCGCGCGGCCAGGTGATTGAGCACTTCCATCATCTTCATCGCGTAGGGCCGGGCCGCCAGGATCGCATCCTGCGCCCGCCGCAACTTGGAGGCCGAGACCAGTTTCATGGCCTTGGTGATCTGCTGGGTGTTCTTGACGCTACGAATGCGCCGCCGGATGTCTTTAAGATTGGGCATGCGTTACGGAAACCTCGGGTACTCGATTGGGGGCAATAACAACCGGCCGCTGAGACTCCCGCCGGCCGGCGCATGACACCACGCTGTTTTGAAGACGTCCTACTCTTGAAACAATCCTTTGAATTCCCGGATCACACTTTTGATCCGGGTTTCCAGTTCATCGTCGATCTTCTTTTCCTTCTCGATCTTGTCCAGAATGTCCTTGTGCCGGTCTTCGACGAAACTCAGGAGACCCGCCTCGAATTTCTTGATCTGCGGCACGGGAATATCGTCGACCAGGCCCCGGACGCCGGCAAAAATGGTGACGACCTGCTTCGCCACCGTGAAAGGGCGGTACTGGTCCTGTTTCAACAACTCCACCAACCGCTCGCCGCGTGCGAGCTGGGCCTGGGTGGCGGCATCGAGGTCGCTACCAAACTGGGCGAAGGCCGCCATCTCGCGGTACTGGGCCAGGTCGAGCCGCAACTGCCCGGCGACCTGTTTCATCGCCTTGATCTGCGCCGCGCCGCCGACGCGCGAAACGGAAAGACCCACGTTAATGGCGGGACGCACGCCGGAGAAAAACAGGTCCGTCTCCAGGTAGATCTGCCCGTCGGTAATCGAGATCACGTTCGTCGGGATATAAGCGGAAACGTCCCCGGCCTGGGTCTCGATGATCGGCAGAGCCGTGAGCGATCCCGCGCCCAGGTCGTCGCTCACCTTCGAGGCCC
>PCWF01000163.1:9694-9836 GCA_002796165.1 Nitrospinae bacterium CG11_big_fil_rev_8_21_14_0_20_56_8 | reverse complement strand
GGCAACAACTTGCGCAACGGCTTCAGCAGGAGAAAGAAGCGGCCTTCGTCGACCTGATCCTGCGCGCCTACCGCGCGGAGAAGACCGATCAGTTCGCCAGCTTCCACGGCAAACGCGCCGGGCGGCTGGTGGCGGTTGGGCC
>PCWF01000163.1:3053-9687 GCA_002796165.1 Nitrospinae bacterium CG11_big_fil_rev_8_21_14_0_20_56_8 | reverse complement strand
ATGCCGGTGACGCGGCTGTTTGTGGAAGAGATCATTCTGGAGTGCCGCAAGAAGCATATCACCAGGGTCGATATTCTCGGCTTCGAGTTCGAGATGGGCCTGTTCCCGAACGTGCTCGACGAGGCGCGGGCCAAGGGCATCGACATTGCGCCCAAGTACATCCCCGCCGAGGTGTTCGACAAGCGCGCCGTGGAAAAGAACCAGGTCGTGTTCCATGACGTGGCCTTCATCGAAGTGAAACCGCATGTGAAGGCCGGAAAGAAAGGTCTTGGCACAGTGGCGGTGGAGCTGACCGATTTCTCGGTGTTCTATTCGCAGGATTCCATTGCGAATGCCGAGGCGACACTGAAGAACAAGGGCAGTAAGATCGTGGTCGAAAAGGGCCAGATCGTGAAGGTGAGCAAGGACAAGGACGGCATCGTCACCCGCGAAGTATTGACAAAACACTGGACGGACTGGGTGGATTACTGGTCGGTGGACTTCGATTTTGAGAACAAACGGGAGATCATCCGGGTCAAGAACGCCGACAGCGGCGAGTGGGAGGAGGTCTGGACCGGGGATTACGTCTTCGAGAACGAATGGCAATCCTTCCGCACCAGGAAAGACCGCGCGTTGGAACTCAAGAGCGTGTTTCAGGAATGCCCGCCGGGACGGCGCAAGATCGCGGTGAAGGTGGTGGACATCTTCGGCAACGACACGATGAAAATCATCGAGGTGAAGGTATGATAATGCCCCCAATCCCAAAGTTCTATCGACAGCGATTTTTGCTGGCGTTACTGGAAATGGCTGGTAGCCATTTGTCAAAAATGGACTTCCAGAAATTGTTGTTTTTATCGCAAAAGGAAACCGGCTTTTCGTACTACGATTTCGTCCCTTACCATTATGGTTGTTATTCGTTTCAGGCGCAGTCTGACATTGAGTTACTGGAATCGTTTGGCTGGTTGGAAGAGAAAGCCGAGAGTATTGAGTTGCTGGCAAAATCAGGGAACTGTTTGAGCAATGATGAACAGACCGTAATGGGTCAGTTTGTCAATCGCTTCAAGGGGTATCGTGGACAAAAATTGGTGACCTATGTGTATGAACGCTTTCCATACTATGCCACACGTAGCAAAATTGCCGCCAATGTTCTGGATGAGGACTCGTATAAAAGAGTCAAAGACGAAGTGAATAAGTTAAAAAACAAGACTAAAGCTATTTATACCATTGGCTATGAAGGGCGTTCATTTGAAGAATATGCCAATCAGTTGCTAAGGCATGATGTGCGCTTGTTGTGTGATGTCCGCAAAAACCCGTTAAGCAGGAAATTCGGTTTTTCCAAAGGCGTTCTCGGCCGTTTGTTGCCCAAACTAGGCATTGAATATCTGCACATGCCGGACCTGGGTATTCACTCGGAGATGCGGAAGGAATTAAACACCCCGGATGATTACGCGAGGCTTTTTGACGTTTATCGGAAAACACTACCGCAAAAGGAAGAAAGTTTACGGCTACTGAAGGCCTTATTCGAGAAGCATAAGCGAATCGCACTTACCTGTTTTGAGAAGGGATATAATTTTTGTCACCGCCACTGTGTTAGTGATTACCTGGCGAGTGAGGGCGACATCAGAATTCTTCATCTATGAACAGGACGCGAAAAGTTTTTATAACGGTCAAGACATATCCAACGCTCTCAAAAAAATACGATGAGCTGGTTTGCACGGCAGGCATTCTTGATGATGGAAACTGGGTTCGCATTTACCCCCTGCCATTCAGAAAACTGGACTACGACGACAGGTACAGAAAATATCAATGGATAGAGTTGCCGTTGATTAAAAACGCAAGCGATCCCCGGCCTGAAAGTTACAGGATAACGAACATCGAACAAGTGAAGTTAATCGGCGAGCCCGTGGGAACAGAAAAGGCGTGGGCGGAGCGAAGAAAGATTGTTTTTGAAAAAAATGAGGACTATTCAGACTTGAACATTCTCATAGAAAAGGCCAACAAGAATGAACTTTCAATTGCAATTTTCAAAGCAACTGAACTGCTGGACTTGGTGATAGAGAAAACGGATCGCGAATGGAGTAGCGATAGCCTAAAACTCCTTAATGCGAAGGCTCGCCAACTATCCTTGTTTCAGACAGAAGCAGAGGTAAAAAAAGAGTTTCTTATTGTCCCTAAATTACCGTACAAGTTTTCCTATAAATTTCGGGATTGCAATGGCAGAGAAAGCACGCTGATGATTGAAGACTGGGAAATAGGCATGTTGTACTGGAATTGCCTAAAACAAGCAGGGGACGACGAAAGCAAAGCGAAGGATCTGGTTAAAAGAAAGTACTTGGACGAATTTTCCAGTAAAGACCTTTTTCTGTTTCTGGGTACAACGAGGGAATTCCATGGTCGGGCAAAAAATCCATTTGTCATCATTGGGGTCTTTTACCCACCCATTGATAGGCAGATGTCCCTCTTATAGGTAGCCACTATGGCCCTGCATCCTGATTTCCCCGACTCGCCACACGCCATCCTTGATCCCGCCATCCGTTGGTTTCCGGCGGACGAAGCCTTGCGGGAGTCGAGCTTCGAAAAACTCCTGCCGCCGCTGGTGCCGGAACTGCGCAAGCAGGTGAAACAGTGGAGGGACAAAGGCTACGCGAAAGCGGCGGACACCAGCCGGAGCCTGCTCAACTGGTGGTTCAACGTCCCGCACCTCCTGCCCCAGGCCGACGGGGCAATGGCCGAGTTCCGCTATTACTTCGCCCAACGGGAGGCGGTGGAAACCATCGTCTATCTTTACGACGTGGTCGGCGTGAAGGACAAGTACGACCTTATGCGCTTCGACGGTTCCGGCGCGGTCTCCGCGGGCATGTTTGACGAAACCTGGCGGCGGTTCGTGGTGAAAATGGCCACCGGCACCGGCAAGACCAAGGTGATGAGCCTGATATTGGCCTGGAGCTATTTCCACAAACTGTATGAGCCGGACTCGGAGTTGGCGCGCAACTTTTTGGTGATCGCGCCCAACATCATCGTGCTGGACCGCATATACAAAGACTTCGGCGGACTGCGCATATTTTTCGCGGACCCGGTATTACCGGATAACGGCGTGGACGGGCGCCACTGGCGGGATGATTTTCAGCTTACCCTGCACGTGCAGGACGATGTGCGCGTCACCCGGCCCACGGGCAATATCTTCCTGACCAATATCCACCGGGTCTATGCCGGCGACGATATCCCGCCCTCGCCCGACGACGAGGACACGATGGATTATTTCCTGGGCAAGCGCCCCACCGGAGCGACCACCGACTCCAAGGTGGACCTGGGCATGATCGTGCGGGACATCGACGAATTGGCGGCGCTCAACGACGAGGCCCACCATATCCACGACAGCCGCCTGGCTTGGTTCAAGTCCATCGAGGACATCCACAACAGGCTGAAGCAGAAAGGGGCCGCCTTGTCCCTGCAAGTGGACGTGACGGCCACGCCCAAGCATAATAACGGCGCGATCTTCGTGCAGACCGTGGCCGATTACCCGTTGGTGGAGGCCATCTCACAGAACGTGGTCAAACATCCGGTGTTACCCGACGCCCCCAGCCGCGCCAAGCTCAAGGAGAGCCAGAGCGCCAAATACACCGAGAAATACGCCGATTACATTCACCTGGGCGTTGTGGAGTGGCGCAAGGCGTATGCCGAGCACGAGAAACTAGGCAAAAGGGCCATCCTGTTTGTCATGACCGACGACACCCGCAACTGCGACGACGTGGCCGCCTATTTGGAGAGTACCTATCCGGAATTAAAAGACGCCGTCCTGGTGATCCACACCAAAAACAACGGGGAAATTTCCGAATCGGCGACGGGCAAGAATAAAGAAGAATTGGACTTGTTGCGCAAGCAGGCCAACGAGATTGACGGCCCGGACAGCCCATACAAGGCAATCGTGTCGGTCATGATGCTCAAGGAAGGCTGGGACGTGCGGAACGTCACCACGATTGTCGGACTGCGCCCCTATTCGGCCAAGAGCAACATCCTTCCCGAACAAACGCTGGGACGGGGCTTGCGCAAGATGTATCTTGGCGGCGTGGAGGAATACGTCAGCGTGGTGGGCACCGACGCCTTCATGGAGTTCGTGGAATCCATTCAGGCCGAGGGCGTAACGCTGGAACGCAAGCCCATGGGCGAAGGTACGGGACCCAAGACGCCGCTGGTGGTCGAGGTTGACAAGGAAAACGAAAAGAAGGACCTCGACGCGCTCGACATAGAAATCCCCGTGATGACCCCGCGCATTTACCGGGAATACAAAAACCTTTCCTCCTTGGATATGGACGCTTTTGGCAACAAGAAAGTGGCCTATCGCCAGTTCAGCGAGGAAGAACAGAGGGAGATTGTTTTCAAGGACATCACGACCGGCGAGGTGACGCATACGACGATACTGGATACGGCAGGCGTTGCGGATTATGGAAGCGCCATCGGCTATTTCGCGCAGACCATTATGAGGGAATTGCGCCTGGTCAGCGGATACGACGTGCTCTATGAAAAGGTCAGGGATTTTGTGCGAGACCGGTTATTCGACCGTCGGGTTGAACTTGACGACCCAAACACCCTGCGCAACCTGTCGGAATTGGACGCCACAAAAACGCTGATCGAGACATTTAAGAAAGCCATCAACACGCTGACCATACAGAACAAAGGCGATGCCGAGATTCGGGACAGTATCAAGTTGCGGCACACGCGCCCCTTCGTTGCAAAGGACCAAGGGTATCTGATTCCGAAAAAAAGCATATTCAATAAGATCATCGGGGACAACCAACTCGAGCTGTTGTTTGCCCGTTTCCTGGAAGACTGCGAGGACGTGGTCTCCTATGCCAAAAACTATTTCGCGGTGCATTTCATGCTCGATTATGTGAACGCGGACGGCGACATCTCCAACTACTACCCGGATTTCCTGGTCAAGGTGTCGGACAAGGAAATATACATAGTCGAGACCAAGGGGCGGGAAGACCTGGACGTACCCCTCAAGATGGAACGACTAAGGCAATGGTGCGAAGACATCAATCAAGCGCAAGCCAAGGTAAGGTGCGATTTCGTCTATGTGGACGAGGAGAGCTTTAAAAAATACAGGCCCAAGGCGTTCCGTGAATTGGTTAAGGGTTTTGTTCAGTACAAAATATAATGCCCCCTCATTGAAACCATCAAACCCGTAGGCCCACCTGCCAATCGGCTCCCAAAGAGAGAACCTGTCCAATCAACTTGAACTAAACACACACGAAGCGATAATGTATTCCCGCGAAATGCTGAATCCCGACACAACGGAGCGATTATTTAAAAAGCTGGTATCCGATTCAGGAAAACCATCCGTAGCCTTGCGAGCCTACCGCAAACGGCAATCCTTGACCCAGAAGGACCTGGCCAAAACCAGCGGGATACCGCTTTCCCATATCTCGGCGACGGTTTCCCCGGCTTGATTCAATGCGCTGGCCCAGGGAGTCGTCCTTTCTCACTCATGCAATATCCGGGTTAAGGGAGACCCCCTTGCTTACTTGCGGAGAGTGTCCACCAGATCCTGCACCTTTTGCATTTCAAATTTATACTGTTTTTTCAGTTGGCCCAGGTTCGCATCGAGGGAGACCTTGTCCGGAAGGCCCAGCCTCTTGCGTAGGTCCTTGGCGGAAATCCCGGTATTTTTCTCGATCTGCCTGAGAGACATGGCCCCATCCACCTTGAACGGTTTCCTCGCCGGGGTCCCCCCCTTTTGTCCGGGGGTGCTGGCGGCGGAATTTTTCTTGCCGGATCCCAGACTCTTCGTCGTAGTCGGACTCATTAAAATCGATCCGGCAAAAACCAGCAGACCGAGCAAACCGACCATTCCCATCGCCAGACGCCAGCCCGACCCCGCTCCCGGTTTGCCGCGAACTTTCGCGAGGAGCCATTTCCCGTGCAAGAGAACGTGAACCGTGAGAATGCCCAACAGGACGCAGGCGATCCAGAAATGCAGGTTGCCCCATTGGTGATGGTCCATCCCCAACAGGAGGGTTCCTTTGGCCGCCGTCTTGAGCCGGGATGGTCCGGTTCCGGAAGGCAGAATGAACCGCATCACCAGTCCGGTGGTCAACAGGGAAACGAAGCCGACAAACGCCAGAAGATCGATGAGGAAGCTGAATCCCGATCGCTGAACGGGCTTTTTACTTTCGACTTTTTTCTCCAAGCTCAACCCTTTCTCCGGCATCTCCGCGCGGAAATCCCAGCATGCAGGTTTTAAAACGCTCCGGGAAAATGAAACATTCCGGATGATCGGAATCCGTTTTCAAGAATCGTTTCAAAAGGCCGCATCCAAAGAATCGGCGTCCGTTTTCAGGAACCTTTTGGAAAAACCCGCATCCAAAGTATAAATCGAATTCCCCCATTTTACTTTTCAGGAGGAACCATGACCGGATTCAGACAGATCGACGTTCAACGAACCCGGGAACTGCTCGACACGGGAGCGGCACAGGTGGTGGATATCCGCGATCCTTTGTCGTATGGCCAGGGCCACATTCCCAGCGCCCGGCACCTGACCGACTCGAACGTGGAGGAATTCAAAACCTCCGCCGACAAGTCCCGCCCGCTGGTGGTGGTGTGCTATCACGGAATCTCCAGCCAGGGCGCGGCGGAATATTTTTCCCAGGCCGGG
>PCWF01000163.1:0-3011 GCA_002796165.1 Nitrospinae bacterium CG11_big_fil_rev_8_21_14_0_20_56_8 | reverse complement strand
CGCCACACGCTCCACCCCGCCAGCATGTAAAAGCCCGCGGACATCAGGATCAGGAATTTAAATCCCATGACCAGAGAGAGGTATTCACACGTCCCCCCCACCATGGCGCCCAGCAGGTTCGAGCCGTATGCGGCATATAATTTTTTCTCCTCCCGAATCAAACGCGCAAAGATAACGCTGGCGAAATAAACGGGCCCCAGGAACAAGGCCACCGCTCCCAGCCCCCGGACGAACGGCGAACTCATCAACTCCAACAGGCCGGAGGGCGGGACCGCATAGGACACCCCGCAGGACGCCAGAAGACAAATAAACCAAAAACGGAACCCCACCCGTGGAGTAACGGCACAAGTCAGATTTCCCATAAGAATCAGGAACAAAATCCCGGAAAATACGGTAATGTTCACCACCCACGTGGAACCATACAGTATCGACAGCTTGACCACGTTGCTGGTTTCGATCAGGAAAAAACCGGCACCGAGAAAAAAATATTTCATTTCGACGGCCCGTTCCCCCCGTGGCAAAGCCAGGAGCGACAACAGGCTCAAGGGGACCACCGCCGCGATGAACCCCAGGTAATGGGCCGGGACGGTCCGCGATTTCAAATACAGAAAAGGCCAGTCGTCGGTGGGAACGTCCGCATCATGGGAAGCTGAAACGGTTCCCCGAGACGGGTTTTGGATGGAACCTTCTTCTTTGCCGTTCTCATAGACCACCCCGTTCGTGTACCCATAGCCTGTTTCCGCCGATATCCCCGTTGGGCCGTCGAAAACCGAATCCAGGAGATGGGTGATCCGGGAATGGATCCAGGGAGTGTTTGCGGCGAAGGTGAGAAAAACCCGTCCCCCGGGAAGCAGGATCTCCTTCACCCGTTGCATGGATTCGCGGGTGTAAACAAAGTTGTCCAGACGAACCGAGGAAAACGAAGACAACAGGGTATGGCTGTCCAGAAACCCGAACACCACCCGGGAATATTTTCTCCGGGTATCCATGAAGAAGGACCGCGCGTCGTCGTTGACCAAGGTTACCCGCGGATTGTCGTAAGGCATCTCGGGATGAAACGTCCGGCCCAATTGAATGATGTCCGGGTCGATCTCGACCACATCGATTTCCTCTTCGGTGTTTCGCAACGCGGCGCTCACATCGTTTCCCGTTCCCCCGCCCACGATCAGGATCGGCCCTTTCGGCGCGGCCCGTTCTTCGCGGTAAGGAAAATCGTAAAGCCACCGCCAGGATCGGAAAAACGGGTGCTCCTTCTCCCGGCTTCGCAAATCCACGATCATCTGGTGGTAATCGTTATTGACGGTGAGCCGGTAACCGAAAATTCCGCCCATCTCGGTCACCTCGCGGGTGTCCCGGTCCAGGATCCGGTCCATCGGCAAAAATTGAATCTTGTAATAGGGAGACCAGATAAAGTTTTTTTCAAAATGGCCCGCAAATGAAAGGCCGACAAGACAAAACAAAGCGGACACCACCAGCGGCTTGACCCGAATTTCGCACATCAGGAAAATCAGGACAAAACCCGCAAGGAACCACAGGGTGGGAGGAAGGGACCGATAGGACATCGCGCCGAACAGGAGGATGCCCAGAATACTGCCGGCGATCTCGAAAGAATAGGCGCGGAGCGGCGGCAGTTCGCCGAACAGACGGCCCACGATCTGCCCGAAAATGACAAACACCGCCGTGATCGCAAGAAAAGCCGTCGCGAGGAGCAACCAGAACGGCGCCACCGGCAGGATGTTCAGACCGAAAAAGGGGGAGAGAAAATTTTCCGATAAAACGCCCGAGGGTCCCCCCAGCCAGAAATACTCGGGGGAATCGGACGGGTTGTCATGCAGGAACACCCCGAGAAACGGGGCCAGGACCAGCCCCATCACAATCGAGGGAAGAAGGAAGCGCTCCAGCGAAAATTTCCTGGAGGCAAGAAGCGCACCGGCCCCCAGCCCCAAAAACGCGGCCACGAGGATGAAATTGCTGTAATAGGCGACGATGCGGATGCAGGAACCCATCCAGCGAATGAAAACGAGTTCCCAATATAAAATGGAAGCCCCACATAAAAACAGGGATCCGGCAGGGGGAAGCAGACGATTCCACTTCCGCGCCGGGTCAGACATCGCCGATCCAGGTGCGCCAGTCGTCCCCGATCATTCCCTTGTCTTTGTAACGGCGCATGGCTTCCCCGCAATGGCATCGCCACGGTTCGTTTCCCATCCCTCCCAGGCCGATCCGCAAAATCTCGGGGAAACGGGCCACCGAGCGCTCCACGTCCTTCATCTCGTCCTCGGTCTGCATGCCCTCGAACAATGCGCCTTCGCGGAAGGACCGCGCCTGCACACCCTCGGCGTAATTGGTGAGGTAACAGATCGGGGCATAGCACATCTCCAGCTCACGCGCCAGAAACGCCTCCGGAACGAGGGTCATCCCCACCAGGTCGCCACCCAGTATCCGGAATTTGCGGATCTCGGCGGGAGATTCCAGGCGCGGCCCCTCGGTGCAGACGTAAACGCTTTCCTCGTGATGCGGCAGACCGGCCAGGTGGAACGCATCGTGGAGACGGGATCTCAGGTCCGGACAAAACGGATGGCTCTGGCGAATGAAACCGATGCCCCGGTTCTTGAAGAACGTGGTTTCGCGTCTTCGGGTTTCGTCGATAACGTCGTGGGGAAGGACGAACTCGCCCGGACGAAACGCGGTGTTGATGATTCCCGGCCCCGACCAGGACATCACCCGCTCCACTCCGCATTCCTTGAGCCCGTAAACGTTCGCGCGGTAGTTGACGAACGGGGCGGTGATGGAGTAATCCGTTTCGCCATGCCGGGACAGGAACACGAACTCGACCTCCCCCGCGCGGAAACGGTGCAGGGGGGCGCTGGGTCCGAACGGGGTCTCCAGGATGCGGCAATCGACCTCCTCCCCCAGGGTTCCCGCGGCAAGCAGGTGATAGGCTCCGCTTCCCCCGATCACACCCAACGGCGTCTTCGGCATTTGAGATGAACTCACACCGCCCCCGTTTC
>PCWF01000220.1:789-6933 GCA_002796165.1 Nitrospinae bacterium CG11_big_fil_rev_8_21_14_0_20_56_8 | reverse complement strand
CCTATATGTTAGTGATGCGTCCGCACCGAACCCCGAATACCAAACCGAGGCATCTGTTGGATATGTGGCTAAGACGAATAATTGCAACGGCGTGGGTCACAATGAGTCTTGTGCTGGCTTGCCCCGACGCAGGCCAGGCCGCGGCCGGGCCTGTTACACTGGTCGTGGTCGGCGACAGTTTGTCCGCCGGTTACGGTCTTGCAGAACAAGATGCGTTCCCGCCGAAACTTGAGCGTGCGCTGCGCGCAAAAGGACATGACGTTCGTGTCGTCAATGCCGGGGTGTCCGGTGACACGACGGCGGGTGGGCGGGCTCGGCTGGCCTGGACGCTTGGTGACGATGTGGATGCGGTGATCTTGGAACTGGGCGCCAACGATGCGCTACGCGGTCTGGATACAAATCAGGCTTTCGAGAATTTATCAGCCATGCTGAAAGCGCTTCAAAGCAAAGGCGTTCCCGCTTTGCTGGCCGGTATGAAGGCACCACCGAATATGGGCGATGAGTATGTTCAGGCATTTGATGCGATCTATCCGCGTCTGGCCGGGATCTACGACGTGACGTTCTATCCGTTTTTCCTTGCAGGCATTGTCGGGCGTCCGGCGCTTAATCAGGCGGACGGCATGCATCCGACACCCGAGGGTGTTGATATCATCGTTGCAAATATTTTGCCTGCGGTCGAAAAACTGCTGACACGTATAAGAAAATCATAAAAAAGGACGGCTGAATGACGACGTTTGCACACGCTTATTCCGATGCATCCGAGTGGACCCAGATTGCCCTCGACTTGTGCGATGGGTTGGCGGAATCCGGGTTGCTCGGTGATGGCCTTGGCATCTTGTATGTCACCGACAGCTTGAGTAATGATTTCAAATCTATCGCCCAGGCGTTGCGTCAATCGACGGGGATCGAGATATGGATCGGCACACTCGGTCTTGGTGTCATTGCGGATCACAAAACGGCCTTTGATCGTCCGGCGGCTGCGGCCATGATCCTCGATATCGCCAGCAACGATTACCGGTTGATTGACCGAACCCCGATACCGGACCGTTGGCCTGATGATTTGATGCAGTGGGCGGAAACCGTTTGGCCGACGGCAGCACTTGTCCACGCAGATGGCACGACCCCGGCGCTGGCCGAGTTGATTGAAACCCTGTCCAAACGCTCGGGGGCTTATCTGGTCGGCGGTCTGACATGTTCACGCGGCGCTCAACATCAGTTGTGCGGTGATCTTGGTGCCGGGGGTATTTCCGGCGCCCTGTTTGCACCGGATGTGCCGATAACCGTCGGTCTGTCACAAGGCTGCAGTCCGCTCGGCGAAATCCATGAAGTCACCGGCGCCGAAGGCAACGTGATTGCGGAAATCGACGGTCGCTCGGCGCTGGACGTCTTCAAGGAAGATATCGGCGAGATGCTGGCGCATGATCTGCAACGTGTTGCCGGTTATGTGCACGTGGCATTCCCGGTCGCCGGCAGCGACACGACGGCCGACTATCTGGTCCGCAATCTGCTGGCAATCGATACCGAACATGGCTGGCTCGGTGTCGGTACAGAAGCGTCACCGGGGGATCGGATCATGTTCGTCAGACGCGATCCGGTGAGTGCGCGCAAGGATCTTGAGCGCATGCTGGATGATGTGAAACAGCGTATGCCGGGTCCGGCTCGCGGCGCCGTCTATGTCTCGTGCGTGGCCCGCGGTCCCGGCATGTTCGGCACCGAAAGCGCCGAAGCGGAGATCATCTCGCAGGGTCTGGATGGCGTGCCGGTGATCGGGTTCTATGCCGGTGGCGAAATCTCCCATGATCGGCTTTATAGCTATACAGGCGTTCTGCTGGCATTCGGGTGATCATTCGATGACAGGCCCGGCGGCGGCTTGACATGGGCGCGCCGTGGCAGTCACAGTTACGTACGGAATTGCGCCAGACTTTCTGAACAGAGACCTCTGATCCGCCATGCGCCTGTTTATCGCCATCCCGATCCCGGACACTCTGAGAACCCAGTTTACGGTTATTTCAGCCGGTATCCGCGGTGCTCGCTGGGTGCGTCCGGAAGGCATGCATATCACGCTTAATTTCTGCGGCGAGACAGACCGCAAACAGGCCCGCGATCTCGATACCGAATTGAGCGAGATTAAGATGCCGGCGTTTGATGTACGCTGCAGCGATTACGGATACTTCGAGCGGGGCACTAAAATAAAATCGGTGTGGGCCGGGATCGAAAACAATCCGACATTGATGTATCTGCACGACCGGGTTGAAACGGCGACGGTCAAAGCCGGCTTTGAACGTGAAAACCGTAAATATAAGCCGCACATCACATTGGCCCGGCTCAAGCTGTCACGAGCCGAAGATGTCGGCCAGTGGATCGAAACACATGATACCCTGGGGATTCCGCCGTTCACAGTCGATCAGTTCATTTTATACCGCTCGCACCTTGCACGCGAAGGGGCCATGTATGAGCCGCTGGTCGTCTATCCGCTGGGCTAGCGTTTTAACAGGCTCGGCAATTGCGTCATGTCGGCAAACACCAGATCGGCCCCGGCTTTCAGCAATACGCTCTCATCAGCCGGAACGCGGTGCGATGCGCCGATGAAGCCGAAAGCCTGCATGCCGGCGCGCTTGGCGCCTTCTATGCCGAGCGGGGTATCTTCGATAACGATACACTGATCGTGAGAAAATCCCGTACGGTCGGCGGCAAGCAGGAAAATGTCCGGTGCCGGTTTGGGCTTTCTGACCTCGCGCGTGGAAAACAGATATGGATCGAAATAACCGAGCAAACCCGTGGTCTGCAGGTTGGTGCGGATCTTGTCGGGGCTGCCTGATGAAGCAACACATTTCGGGACAGAATGGAGGTGTTCCAGCGTCGCCTGCATGCCGGCCACCGGACGCAGTTCGCGGGCGAACACATCTGCGTCTTTTTCCCGCAGGATCGCTTCGAAGTCCTCGGGCAGGTCAATGCCTTCGTCAGCAACCATTTTGATGACGCCGGGAATGGTATTGCCGATAAATTTCTGGCGGCATTCGGCGGCGGTTACCGGATAGCCATAGCGGCTCAGTTGTGCCGCCAGCACCCTGTTGGCAATCATCTCGCTGTCCACCAGGACACCGTCGCAATCGAAGATAAGCAGCATGAAGCGATTCCTTCGGACGGATCAGGCGTCCAGATGATGTTTGCGAATGTCAGCGAGAAGCCCGTTCGCAGCCGCTTCGATCATATCGAAGACATTGCTGAAGCCGTCTTCGCCGCCATAGTACGGGTCCGGGACTTCGCGAACCGGGGAGTCGGGCGCATAATCAAGAAACAGCCGCACTTTGTCCAGATGCGCGGGCGGGCACTGCGCAGACAACCGTTCAATGTTCTGATGATCCATGCCAAGGACGTAGTCGAAATCGGTGAAGTCACTAGGCTGTATCTGTCTGGCCTTGAGATCGTCGAGGGGAATCCCGCGCCGTCTGGCTTCAGCCCGGGCCCGGGTATCCGGCGGATCGCCGATATGCCAGTCGCTGGTGCCACAGGAATCGGTGGTGATCCGGTCTTGCAGGCCTTCGCGGCTGACCAGTGCGCGGAACACACCTTCGGCCGTCGGCGAGCGACAGATGTTTCCAAGGCAGACAAACAGAACGCGAACCATGCGGCTTTCCTTGGCAATGACGATGCCGGGATTATCATGAAGCAAACGTGAATGGGCAAGGGACGCAATAGCAGATGATTAAAACAGCGGCACCGATTGTGGTTTTGACGGGGGCTGGTATTTCAAAAGAGTCTGGCCTTGATACATTCAGGGATGCCGGCGGGATCTGGTCAAAGGTGCGGATCGAAGATGTCGCAACCCCGGAAGCCTTTGCCCGCGATCCGGATCGCGTACACGCATTCTATAATGCCCGCCGCCACAGTATGCTTGATGCCGACGTTAAACCCAATGCCGCTCATCTGGCCCTGGCGCGCCTTGAAAAGACCTGGCCGGGTGGCGTGCTGATCGTGACGCAGAATATCGACAATCTGCACGAACGCGCCGGATCGCAGGCGTTGATCCATATGCATGGAGAGCTGTTAAAATCGCGCTGCGGCCGTTGCGGCGATGTGCAGCCGTGTCTGGACGATCTGTCCGTTGCTATGGCCTGTCAGGCTTGCGGGGAACTCGGTGTGTTGCGGCCGCATGTGGTCTGGTTCGGTGAAATGCCCTTGCACATGGATGCGATCGAAGAGGCTTTGGCCTGTGCCGGTCTGTTCATCTCAATCGGCACTTCGGGAAACGTTTATCCGGCGGCGGGCTTTGTCGAGATCGTTCGCGACTATGCAAACGGACATACGATCGAGTTGAATCTGGAGCCGTCTGCGGGGGCGAGTGCCTTCAACGAGGCGATCTACGGCGAAGCCGGGATCGTCGTGCCGGCCTACGTTGATCGCCTGCTCGACAAGCTTTAAGTCCCCGGACGTTTGGTGGTGTCGAGACGGACACCGTCAAAACGCTCAAGTTTGTTGCGTTCCATCATACCGCGCAGCATGGTCGCGTATTTTTCCGGGATTTCTGAATAGGCGGACAGAAAGTTCAACATCGTTCGACCACTTGGCGCTTCGTCGCGGGCCCGGTTTTCAGCACGGGCGTTGCGGAATTCTGCATAGGCACTGTTGGTGTTGAGATTTTTCATATAGGCGCGCACGCTGGCGGCGATATCACTGAAGATCATAACCTTGAAGCCTTCGGCTTCCTTGGGATCAAGCCCTTTGCTGTCCTTGTTGTAGGTCCGCATGCCGAAGAAGTTGTTGCCGTCGCGGGCAAACCGTGATGTTCCCCAGCCGCTTTCTACGGCGGCCTGTGACAAAACCAGAGATGTCGGAACAACATCGACGCGTTTCAGAAGCTCTTTGACGTTGCCGTGCTCAACTTCATATTTATCGTAAAGGGCATCCGGCACGTTGTCCGGATTGCTGAGGATTTTTGCCCGCTCGGCAAGGATATGGCCGTTCTCGCGGGCGGTGTGTGGCAACATTATCCGGAAGAAGGTGCGCTTTTTCTCGTCGACATCAAGCAGTCGATCAAGATTGACCTTGATTGAGGACAAGAACACGGGCGGGACCAGCTTGATCCGGGCAACCTTGTCGAGGGCATAATCAAGACCGCTATGAATATCTGTTACCTGCAGGGGCGGTAGCGGGATTGCGGCTTCTTGTCGGGTGTCTTGCTCAGGCCGGCGCAGGGCGAAGGCGAGCACAATAAGGCCAAGAACGCCTAGGAAACCCAGGACCGTATACGTTCGTTTGTGTGGTTTTTGGTCTGAATGCATTCGCATGGGTCCTCAAAACCGGCCTTTCCGGTGGTTTTGCAGATATGGTATCTCAATATCATGACACAAGCCTGTGAAACCTTGGAGAACCTTCTTGAGCGCGTGCGCGGCTGTACGCTCTGCCGTGATCATTTGCCATTGGGTCCAAGGCCCGTGGTGCGGATAAGTGAAACGGCAAAATTGCTGATCATCGGGCAGGCGCCGGGGACGAAAGTCCATGAAAGCGGTATCCCATGGGATGACCCATCCGGTGACCGGTTGCGCGATTGGCTGGGCCTCAGCCCGGCGGTATTCTATGACACAGCGCAGATTGCAATCATGCCGACAGGGTTTTGCTATCCGGGACGAAACCCCAAGGGGGGTGATCTGCCGCCGAGGCCGGAATGTGCCCCGGCATGGCATGATTTGTTGCGAATGCATCTTAAGAGCGTTCAGTTGACCTTACTTGTCGGTACGTATGCGCAAGCCGTTTATCTGCCGGATTATCGCCGGAAGTCGATGACGGAAACCGTTGCCGCCTGGCGGGAGTTTGGCCCTTCGGTGATTCCAACACCGCATCCGAGCTGGCGAACCGCCATATGGGCCAAGAAAAACCCCTGGTTTGAGGCAGAGGTGGTCCCGGAAATCCGGGCGCGTGTGCAAGCCCTGATTCGATCCGTATAAATCCATGTGCATTGTGTGGAAATGCTTGACAGAACTGGTAAATAAAGTCTTTTCTTCGATCTAGTATAATAAGATCATGACATTGATCATCAGTGCGTGGTCCAGGGTCCGAACCAACGGAAACCTTGAGTGTAGCCGTCGGCGGGTATGAAAACGAGGAACCATGCATACCATTACCGACAACGATCTGTTTCAGCGG
>PCWF01000220.1:0-489 GCA_002796165.1 Nitrospinae bacterium CG11_big_fil_rev_8_21_14_0_20_56_8 | reverse complement strand
CGGCACGGCCCCGACGCCGAGCTTTACATTTTCTTCGACGAAATCCAGTACGTGAAGGAATGGGAGAAGACGGTGCTGCGACTCGCCAAGATGCGGCCGAAGGCGCACATCGTCGGCGCGGTTTCCGCCTGCGCGCCCGCGATCACCACCGGCAAGCGCACCCACGATGGGCGCATATCGACGTTCGTGCTGCCGCCGCTGACGTTCCTCGAATTTCTTCGGTTCAGGGGCAGCGAGGAAAAGCTGTTCGGCGGCGCGACCGACGGCGGCACGGGCGGCATGAAGCTGGTCAAGAACGGCCTGCCGCACCTGGACGCCGAATTCCACCGCTACGTCAATTTCGGCGGCTTCCTCGAAGGCGTGATGGGCAAGGCCGAGGGCGCGCCGGCGCCGACATTCATCCGCGACGGGCTGGCCGATCGCGTGCTGCACAAGGATCTCGCCAGCCTCTACGGCGTCAACGACGCGCAGGAGCTGAACCGGCTGCTC
>PCWF01000121.1 GCA_002796165.1 Nitrospinae bacterium CG11_big_fil_rev_8_21_14_0_20_56_8 | reverse complement strand
CGGCCTCGACGAGTTGAAAAAAATCTCCCCCCGGTTCGAGCGGGACGTTTGCGGCTACCTCGCGGTGGAAACTTCGGTGGACCGGAAAGCCAGCTACGGAGGCACCGCCCGAAAACGGGTCGAGGAACAACTCGCCCGCCTGCAAAAGGAATTACGCAAATGAAATTTTTCCACAGCGCACTGATTCTCATTTTTCTGGCATTCGCCTGCCCGGCTCTACCGGCCTGCGGGCACAAGGCGCCCCCCCAACCTCCCAAAGAACTCGCCCAACCCTGACGGGGACCGGTAGTCCAATGCGATTCCCTCCACCGCAACCGTTTTTCCCCGCCTCATTTTCGCGTCTTGATAAACATAACTATTTGATTAATTTGTAGTTTTAGCTATAATGATCTGGCTTTCCCACTTGCGGACGCCGGTAGGCCGAACCGCGGACATCCACCTCTTTTCAGGACGCCATCCGGATGAACAAAGACCAGATCGCCATATATCTCAACGAGCACCCCGAGTTTTTCAATGAATACCCCGAGCTGTTGCGCAAGGTCAAAAACATTGACGAAAGCCAGCTTCCCATCGAACCGCTGAGCACGCTCAGCATCGCCGACCGCATCATCAAGCGCGTGCATGACGACAAAGAACACCTGAAGAGCAAACTGGCCTGGTTCGTGGAGGTGGTCGAGGCCAACGAGAAGATCCACGAGCACCTCTTCGAGATCGAGCGGGTCATCCTGAAAAGCGGGAACGTGGACGAACTGGTGTCCCAGCTACGCGGGGAAATGTTGCGGCGGTTCGAGATTGGGGAGGTCCGCCTGTGCCTCGTGGACACGTCGAATCATTTCATGGAGCACAAGCTGAAGGAACGGTATCCCGACGGCATGAACGGAACGCTCCGGTTTATCTGCCGGGAGACGGCGGAACGGTGGTTCAACGACGGCGTGCGCCCGGTTCTGAGGGGCGAAGTGAATGGCGATTCGCAGGTGTTCAACCGGACCGGGGAAAAGCAGAAAATCCTTTCCGAAGCGCTCATTCCCATCCCGGCCCAGGGCGGCGGGGTGTTGGGGGCGATCGCCCTGGGGAGCCTCAAGCCTCTGCATTTCTACGATGGTCTGCGCACGGAGTACCTCGAACGCATGGCCGAGAAAATCGGCATTGCCATTGGCAATATCCTCATGATCAAACGAATGAAGCATCAATGCGTGGTGGACCGCCAGACGGGATTCCTCACCCAGCCCTATCTCGACCCGGCCCTCAAACGCGAATTCGAGCTGGCACGGGAAACCGGCCAGCCCCTGTCCTGCCTCAAACTCCACATCGACTATTACCTGACCCTCCTGGACTCCTTCGGGGAGGCGGAAGGGGAAAAAATTCTGGAAGACGTAGGCAAAATTCTTTCAGCCACTTCCCGCACTTGTGATATTTTGGTGCGAACGGACATCGGAGAGTTTATATTACTTTTGCCGGGTAAAGACAGCGCGGGCGCGTTGAGAACCGCCGAATCGATCCGGCAAAGCCTCCGCGGAGTGCATTATCCGAATCTCAAGGGATTCGAGTTTCCCTCGTTGAGCATTGGCATTGCGACCTTTCCCTGCGACCTCGTGGAAACCCATGAGGATTTACTCCAGGTGGCGTCGAAAGGGCTGGCCGACGCGCTCGAAGAAGGGGGTAACCGGTTGTACCTTGCCCCCACCGGCTCCTGAATCCGGCTCGCGGTGAACGCGGGCGTCGGGGAAGCGTATGTTCCGTCATAGCCCGTATGGGCCATGCCGGTCTTTTCATTGACCTCGCGGTTAAAGGAATTTCAAAGCAATGATCCGCAACGCCGTTTTCCAGGATGCCGAATCCATCCACAATCTGATCGCCCGCTACGCGGAGACGGGGAAAATCCTGTTCCGCTCGCTGGAGGAAATTCAGCGCCATATCGCCGCCTTCATCGTTTACGAACGGGAAGGCGTGGTGGTCGGCGCGTGCAGTTTGAAACCCGCATGGGACAAAGTGGCGGAGATCCGCTCCCTGGCCGTGCACCCCCACTATTGCCGTCAGGGCATCGGGACCGAACTCGTCCGGCGGTGCATGGAAACCGCCGCTCAAAACCAGAACGAGAAGATTTTCGTGTTCACCTATGCCGTGAACCTGTTCCGCCGCCTCGAATTCGATGTGGTGGACAAACAATCCCTTCCGCACAAGATCTGGAACGACTGTAGAAACTGCCTGCATCAGGAAAAGTGCGACGAAACTGCAATGGCGCGGCTCTTGCCCGTGCGGATCGAATCCGCCGGCAACCCCCAGCCGGCCAGCGCCTCCCTCGATCCCGTGACCTGACCAATCCTACCCGCCCCTCGGTTCTCTTCGAGTCCTTCGCGCCTTTGCGGTACCCGGGTTTGAACCGCAAAGCGCGCAAAGACGCGAAGCGCGACGACGCCAGGAAACCCAAAACATTCGTCATCGCGAGCGAACGGGAGTGAGCGCGGCGACCCAGTCACTCGCCTCGGGAGGAGAATTAGATTGCTTCGCTCCGCTCGCAATGACAACGACATAATTTCATCATGACAATTACGGTAAATCCCTTGTCCCCCGGCGGATGGGGGTGGCTATGCAAGGAACGGGTTATTGCAGGGGCGAAAAATGTTTCGCTTCTTGTCATTCTGAGGTCCAAAGGACCGAAGAATCTGGCTCCGCACGACTCCGGGGCATGCGTCCATCCAGTTCCAGCCAGATCCTTCGCGGAGTTTATCCTGCGCCCCTACCTTCGCGCCTTTGCGGTGAATGGCCCTTCAACGCAACCTTATAAGGTTGTAAAATCCCCAAGGGAGCTTTAAATTAGTGGAAACAGTTCTATTTTTTCGGTCTTATGGACGCCACCCGGAGAGGAATACAAACGGAGATCGTTCTCGCCGCCACCGACCTCGACCGGCTTCTCCTTGCCCTTAAGGAGACCGGGTACCGCGTCTATGGTCCGACGGTGGAGGACCAGGCCATCGTCTATGGCGAACTCGATACCGCCGCCGACCTCCCGCGCGGATGGACCGACGAACAGGACGGTGGCATCTACCGTCTCAAAAAAAGGGACGATGCCGCGTTTTTCGGCTTTGCAGTCGGACCTCATTCCTGGAAAAAATACCTGTTTCCCCCGGAAGTCAAATTGTGGTCGGCCCATGCAAAAGCCAAGGGATTCGAGATTGAGGAAGAAACCGCAAATCCGCAGAAGATGGCTTTCCTGGGTGTTCGCGCGTGTGAACTGGCGGCTCTCGGCATCCAGGACCGGGTTTTTCTGCAGGGATCGTTCGTCGATCCCGTCTATCGTTCACGCCGGGACGGACTGTTCGTGGTGGCGGTCAATTGTTCGGTGGCCGGGGGGACCTGTTTCTGCGTTTCCATGAATACCGGGCCCAAGGCCGAATCCGGATTCGACCTTTCCCTCACCGAGGTGCTGAAAAACGGGGATCATTACTTTCTCGTTTCCGCCGGATCGGAGCCGGGCCGGGAGATGCTGGCGCGCCTGCCGCAACGGCCCGCTGAAACCGAACATCGGCAGAGCGCCGCCGCCGTGGTCGAAAACACCGCCGCCCACATGGGCCGCACGCTGAACACGGAGGGTCTCCCGTCCCTCCTTGCGGGCAACCTGGATCACCCCCGCTGGGACGAGGTGGCGAAACGGTGTCTCACCTGCGCGAACTGCACCATGGTCTGCCCCACCTGTTTCTGTTCCACCGTTGAAGACGTCACCGACCTCTCCGGCGACCATGCGGAACGGTGGCGCAAATGGGATTCGTGTTTCACCATGGAATTTTCATACATCGCGCAGGGGAGCCTGCGCTCCTCTGCCCGGTCCCGTTACCGGCAATGGATGACCCACAAGCTCTCCACCTGGCACGACCAGTTTGGGTCTTCGGGCTGCGTGGGGTGCGGCCGGTGCATCACCTGGTGTCCGGAGGGAATCGACATAACGGAAGAAGCGAAGGCGATTCGGGAAGCGCCCCAAAAAACCGGGGGAAAACCGTAAGGGGCCATTTGGGCCGTCCGGTTCCCCCCGCTGGAGATCGCGCCGGTTCGAAATCAAAGAAGAAGGAGGCAAGACCATCATGGAAATCGACACACTCGATCGTGTTTTATCCCAGCATCCCTTTTTCCAAAGTCTCGATGAGGGTTATCGCAAACTCATCGTCGGTTGCGCGTCCAACGTGGTGTTCCAGGCGGGTGAAATAATCTTTCGAGAAGGGGAATCGGCGGATCATTTCTACATCATCCGGCACGGAAGGGTGGCGCTGGAAATGCACAATGGAGGAAAGGGCCCCATCATCGTCGAAACCCTGGGCGAAGGGGATGTGCTCGGCTGGTCCTGGCTGGTACCGCCTTACCATTGGCGGTTTGACGCCCACGCGGTGGAGCTGACCCGCGCCATCGCCCTCGACGGGCAATGTCTGCGGAAAAAATGCTATGAGGACCACAGTCTGGGTTACGAACTGCTGATGCGTATCGTGAACCTGATCGCCGAACGCCTGCATGCCACCCGCATGCAGTTGATGGATGTCTACGGCAACGTCAAACATTGAGGTCGCCTATGAACCCCGTCAATCCCATGCTCCCGGAGGTCTTCAAAATCCGCCGCTCGGCGCAGAACACGGAAGACGTGTTCACCCTGGAGTTGGAGCGGAAGAACGGTGGGGGCGCAGGGTTCCCCTTCAAACCGGGCCAGTTCAACATGCTGTATGTGTTCGGCGTCGGGGAGGTTCCCATTTCGATTTCCGGCGATCCCACCCGGCCCCACTCCCTGGTGCACACCACGCGGGCGGTGGGCACGGTCACGCGCACGCTCTGCCAGTTGAAACCCGGCGACGAGATGGGCGTTCGCGGACCCTTCGGAACCTCGTGGCCGGTCGAGGAAGCGGAAGGAAACGACATCGTCATCGTCACCGGCGGCATCGGGCTGGCGCCCCTGAGACCGGCGCTGTACCAGATGTTCGCCCGCCGCGAGCGGTACGGAAAAATTTACCTGCTTTATGGCGCCCGCTCGCCCGGGGACCTGTTATACATGGATGAGGTCGGCCTCTGGCAACACCAGTACCGGATCGAAACGCGGGTCACCGTCGATGCCGCCCGGCGGGATTGGAAGGGCAACGTGGGCGTGGTGACCCATCTCGTGGGAAAAATTTCCATCGATCCCGTCCATACGATGGCGTTCATCTGCGGACCGGAAATCATGATGCGGTTCACCCGGGTCGAACTGACCCGGATCGGGGTCTCCCCCGACCGAACCTTTATCTCCATGGAACGCAACATGAAATGCGCGGTGGGATTCTGCGGGCATTGCCAGTATGGGCCGCACTTCATCTGTAAAGACGGACCGGTGTTCCGCTTTGACCGCATTCAGAATATTTTTGGACGGCGTGAAATTTGATCGAAAAAATTGGTTCCCGAAACCAGGCGGCTCTGGGGTTCGAACCTGTCCCGGTTCCGGTTGGACGGCGTGAAATGTGATCTGAAAGGAAAATAATTGTATGCCGGCGCAACGGAAAAAACCCAAGGTAGCGGTATGGAAATTCGCCTCCTGCGACGGATGCCAGTTGAGCCTGCTCGACTGCGAAGACGAGTTGCTGGCGGTGGCCGATGCGATTGACATCGCCAACTTTCCCGAAGCCTCCCGCGCCTTCGAAAAAGGCCCGTACGATATTTCCCTGGTCGAGGGATCGATCACCACGCCGCACGACGAGGAACGCATTCACCGCGTCCGGCGAATGTCCCGCGTGCTTATCACCATCGGCGCCTGCGCCACGGCGGGGGGAATCCAGGCGCTCCGTAATTTCCAGGACGTGGAGGAATTCATCTCGGCGGTTTACGCCTCGCCGCAGTATATTTCCACTCTCTCCCACTCCACCGCCATCGCCGACCACGTTCCGGTGGATTTCGAGCTGAGGGGATGCCCCATCAACAAGTTCCAGTTGGTGGAGGTCATCAACGCGTTTCTGAACGGCAGAAAACCGAACACCCCCGCCTACAGCACCTGCATCGAATGCAAGCGCCGGGGGACGGTGTGCGTGACGGTCGCGCACGGCACTCCCTGCCTGGGTCCCGTGACCCACGCGGGTTGCGGGGCGATCTGCCCCTCCTACAATCGCGGATGCTACGGTTGCTATGGCCCCATGGAGTCGCCCAACACGGCCTCCATGAGCGGGGTGTGGTCCAAACTGGGCGTCGACCGGGACGGACTGGTGCGCGCGTTTCGCGGATTCAATGCCTTCGCGGAACCCTTCCGCCGGGAAAGCGAGGCGCATGAACGGGACTGATTTAGGCATTTGCAAGCACTCCCCCGCGGGAGCCCAAGGGAGTTCAGGAACATGACCGGCGACATGGATGGAAAAAAAACCCGCACCATCCAGGTGGATTACCTGGCCCGGGTGGAAGGCGAGGGATCGCTCTATGTCAAGTTCCAGGGCGACCGTTTGGTTGACGTCAAGCTCAAGATTTTCGAGCCGCCCCGCTTCTTCGAGGCCTTCCTGCGCGGCCGACAATTCACCGAAGCCCCGGACATCACCGCCCGCATCTGCGGCATCTGCCCGGTGGCTTACCAGATGAGTTCGTGCCACGCCATGGAGCAGGCCCTGGGAATCAAGGTCGAGGGT
>PCWF01000191.1 GCA_002796165.1 Nitrospinae bacterium CG11_big_fil_rev_8_21_14_0_20_56_8 | reverse complement strand
TGCAACAGTTGAGCGACGAGGTGGGGGAGGAACGCAGTCTGCTGGCGCTTTGCTCCGCCTTCCGGGGCAAGGCCGACCGGTACCCGAACCTGACCGTCAAGAAAATCCCGCGCGCGGTCCTGGCCAAATGCGAATGGGGACACGACGATTATTCCCTGAATGTCGAAAACCTGCCCGATGCGCCCCCCGAACCCCCGCCGCCGGTCCAGGCGCGGAAACGCAAGACCGCCGAGGGACAGCAGGACCTCTTTGATCCGCAGATTTCGCAGATGGACGCAGATTAGGAAATGATGAAGAGATATGAAATTAAAAATCGAATAGGCGTAAACCCTTATCACCTGCGGACAATACTCCAGATATTTCATTATAGGCAGATTTCGCAGAGGGACGCAGATTAGAAAATGATGAAGAGAGATGAAATTAAAAGCCGAGTTTCTGCGTTAATCTGCGTCATCTGCGGACAGGATTATTTGCAGATTTCGTGGAAGGACAGGTCATGAAAAGGGATGAGCAGACGTATGCCATCATTGGCGCGGCAATGGAGGTGCACAAAACCTTGGGGCATGGATTTCTCGAAGCGGTCTATCAGGAAGCCCTGGCAGTCGAGTTCACCGAAAGGGCAATTCCGTTTCGCCGTGAGGTGGAATTGCCTGTCCGCTACAAGGGAATCCGGTTGAACACGGCTTACCGGGCCGACTTTGTCTGTTACGAGGAAATTATTGTCGAGCTGAAAGCATTGGACAATCTGACAGGCCGGGAGCGGGCGCAGGTCCTCAATTACCTGAAGGCCGGTGGCCTTTCACGCGCTTTACTTTTCAACTTTGGTGGTTCCAGTCTGCAACACGAGCGGCTGGTTCATGACTACCCCGATCCTCTGCGCCAATCTGCGTCATCTGCGGAGAAAACCTCTTGAACCGGCACGTCAATTCCATTTCCGGCCGTCTGTCCCTCCGGCCCCCGCAAAGGCAATCCCTGGAAATCCTCCACCGGATTACGGAGATTGTGCCGCCTTATAAGGACGCCGATTTGGATGCGGCTCTGGAGATCATCCGGTCCGAGTATTCGACCGTTTCCGAATTCGAACGGGAATTTCCCTCCCTCTGTTTTGCCCTGGCGACGGGAGTGGGAAAGACGCGGCTCATGGGAGCTTTTATCAGTTACCTGCACCTGGCGCACGGATTGAACAATTTTTTCGTTCTGGCTCCCAACCTGACCATCTACAACAAGCTGATTGCGGATTTCACCCCGAACACGCCCAAATACGTCTTCAAAGGCATATCGGAATTCGCGGTGAATGCGCCCGCGATCATCACCGGGGACAATTACGATTCTAAAGTTGTGACCCAAATTGATGCATTCATTCGTTGCTCAATCAACATCTTCAATATATCCAAGATTAATTCCGAGGTGAGGGGAGGCAAGGCCCCCCGGATCAAACGCCTGTCGGAATACATCGGGCAGAGTTATTTTGACTACTTGGCGGGGCTGGACGACTTGGTACTGCTCATGGATGAATCGCACCGGTACCGCGCGTCCGCCGGTGTGCGGGCGATCAACGAACTGAAGCCGGTCCTGGGTTTGGAGCTGACGGCGACCCCGTTCGTGGAAACTTCACGGGGGCCAGTTCCCTTCAAGAACGTCATTTACGATTATCCCCTGGGCCGGGCGATGGAAGACGGCTTTGTGAAAGAGCCCGCCGTGGTGACCCGCAAGGATTTCAGTCCGGTTGGCAAAACGCCGGAACAGATCGAAACCCTAAAGCTGGAAGATGGCATCCGTCTGCATGAAAGCGTGAAGGTGGAACTGGAAACCTATGCCCGCGAAACCGGCAACCGGATCATCAAGCCGTTTGTTCTGGTCATAGCGCGGGACACGACCCATGCGGCGCAGTTGCAGGAATTGATCCGGTCGGATGTTTTCTTTGAAGGCCGGTACAAGGACAAGGCGATCCAGGTGGATTCCAGCCAGACGGGAGCGGCCGAGGATGAAATGGTGCAAAGGCTTTTGGCCGTGGAAAGTCCCGAAGAGCCGACGGAAATCGTCATTCACGTCAACATGCTGAAGGAAGGCTGGGACGTGACCAACCTGTACACGATTGTCCCCTTGCGGGCGGCGAATGCGCGGACCCTGATCGAACAGTCCATCGGGCGGGGATTGCGTTTGCCGTATGGCAGAAGAACGGGAGTGGGGCCTGTGGACCGGTTGAGCATCGTGGCGCACGACAAATTTCAGGAGATCATCGATGAGGCCAACAAGCCGGATTCCAGGATACACGTCAGGCAACTGATTATCGAAGGGGAGCAACTGGAGCACCAGACGGCTACGGTAGTATCCCAATCCAACGTGGAGTCCGCACTGGGAATTCAGCCGCAGAATATAACATCGAGCACGCAGATTCCGGCGGCGCAGGTGAAACCCGTTTTTCAATCCCCGCAGGAGCAGAAAATTGCCCAGATCACTTATGACGTGATCCGCAAACTGGAGAATCAGCCGCAGAGCGTTCCCAATATTTATTCCCTGCAACAGGAAGAGATTCAAGCCCGGATTGTGCAGGAGGTAGCCCTTGAATACGCGCCCGCGCAGATGGAACTGGAGGGAATTGTTGAAGAGCCCGACCTGGCTGGGATTGTGGCGAAAACCACGGAGATCGTGGTTCGGGGGACGATTGATATTCCCCGAATCAGCGTGGTTCCCAAGGGCGAGGTGAAGTCAGGCTTCAAACCTTTCAGGCTGGACCTTGCCTCGATCAACTATCAGCCGCCATCGGAAGAGTTATGGATTCAGATGTTGCGAACGGGGGAGCGGGAAATCCTGGGATTCGCCAAGGGGGGTATCGAGGAAGACAGGCTTGAGGATTATCTGGTGAGCGGCCTGGTGGATTTTGACGATGTGGCCTACGACGACCACGCGGACCTGCTTTATGATTTGACCGGTCAGGTGGTGGTGCACTTGAAGGGTTACTTAAGTGAAGAGGATACGAAAAAGGTCGTAAGATATTACCAGCCGGAGCTGGCCCGTTTCATCCATGCCCAGATGCAGGACCATTATTGGGAGGAGGCGGTTGGGTATGACGTGGTGGTCAGCAAGGGATTTTGTAAGTTGATAGACGGCGGTTATACCACCGAAAGGGACCATCCCCCATTGGATTTCCGTCAGTCTCCGAAGGATAAGAGCAATATGGCCAAATACCTTTTCGGCGGTTTTCAGAAAAGCCTGTATCCAGTGCAGAAATTTGATTCCGATTCAGAGCGGCAATTGTCGGTCATTCTGGAAAGGGAGGCTGAAAAATGGTTCAAGCCCAAAAAGGGCCAATTCCAGCTATTTTATAAACAGGGCGCGGATCATTTGGAGTACCAACCTGATTTTGTGGCGGAAACAAAAGATTGCATTTATATGCTGGAGCCGAAGGCCCGCAATCAGATGGATGATCCGATTGTTTTGGCCAAGAAGGAAGCGGCGGAAAAGTGGTGCAGGCAGGCGTCGGATTACGCCAGGGGGCATGGCGGAAAATCATGGAAATACGTCCTGATTCCTCATGACGCTATAGCTGAAAACATGACCTTGGAAGGCTTGGGAAAGCAATATTCCTAAAAGATACTTTTGGCCTGCTCTTTTCTAAAAAAACTCCGGTCTGTTTTCACTTTCACCCTTCGGGAAAGGCCAAAGGATTATCCTTCGACACGCTCAGGATGACATACGGATCTGGGAATGGGGCGGAATGGGCACGCCCCCACGTCGCGGGCAGGGGGGGATTCAATTTTTTTTGGGTTCACTCGCCGCGCATGGGGTGGGGACACGCATCGAATCCGGAACCAAACACCTGCCCGTCGGCATCGCGTCTGCCGCGAACCCAACCCCCCCCGCCAACCCCAAGGTGGATTTTATATAAAATTATCAACCGATCTCGAGGATTTCGACATTTAACCATCCCTGCCAACCCCATAATCTTTAACCTTCATGATTCGGTCTCTTAGGTTTAACGGAGACTCGAAAATAAAGGTTTTTCCTTCCTTTAACTTATTCAGAAGTCCCCACCGATCGGCGAGGCCGGTAATATCCGTTCGCGCGGTTTGGTAAGTCACGCCATGCACATTTTTATGACTGTATATTGTATAGAAGGTTCCGGGATGTTTCAGGGCGTGTTTGATCAAAGCGATTTGTCTTGGGTTCAACATTTTATCCAACCGCATCCGGCCCTCCAGGACCTGCTGGGCGTTTCGCAGTTCCTCGGATTCCTTTTTTAAAAATTCAAAAAGGGCATCCAGTTCCTTTTTGAGAACATCCATTTGGTGAAGGAGAAAATACGTCAGATCATTTGCATCGGTTTCCGAATAAAGATAGGCCGCTTTGTATTTTCCCGGCTCTTCCTTTAATTTTTTTGAAATGGAGAGGAACTCGATAAGCTCATATCTTTTTTTGGAGCACATCCAATAAAACAAGGCACGGGCCGTCCGGCCATTTCCATCCGCAAAGGGGTGGTCGTAGGCGAGCATGAAGTGCAGGATAATGGCCTTGATCACGGGGTTAATAAATATTTTGGCATCCTCCTCATTAGCAAAATGGCAAAGACGTTTTATGCGCTCCGGCAACTCCTCTGCTTTGGGCGGAACATGAAGAATCCGCTGATCCAATGTATCGCGAACGACAATATCGTCCGATTGGCGAAGGCGCCCCTCCTGCTCATGAGTTTTCAGTGTTTCCCGCGTCAGGATACGGTGTAATTCAAAAAGCATTACTGGCGTAAGTTCCTCGTCCCGCTTGCTTCTTATAAATTGCATGGCGAGGTAATTATTCATTATCATCCGTTCACTTGCGTCGCGGGGGGGCCGCCCCAATCTCAGCATGTCCTTGGCCACAGGGGTTGTGGTCGCCGCTCCTTCCAGTTGGCTGGAAAGAATCGATTCATTCATCATGGCGCGAATGGAATATTTATTCTTCAGCTCGGAATCGAAAAGATCGCCAGTCACCTCATAACCTGAGGCATTTTGCGTTACCCAATGAAGATCGCGCTGAATTGAATCCGGAATGAAAAATTTGAAAGGCCGTTGATTTTTGTCATAAAACCCGGGCAGAGTCTGGAGTTGCTTTGATCGCGCCAGCTTTGTCGCCGCCCACCACTCCTCCGAAGTCATCCCTTCCGGCACCGGCTTGTATTTCAATTGCTCCCAATGAAGATACCGCCCTTTTTCGTCCACCGTCCGACCCGCTAAAAATAAGCGGGTAATTTTTTTGGGATCTGTCTCGGCTAAGGTTTCGAGGATCTTGTCAATATCCGGAGGCGTTTCCGGTATTTTCATAAATTTGCCCTTCCACCGGTTTTAAATACTAGAATATAAAAATTTAGTTTAAAATTAGTATTACTATTTTCTATATCTTGATTGAAAAATTCATAAACCACAATATATTGTGGTTTTTGTTTATTAATCAAATACTAAATATAACGAAATTAGTATATCACAATTTACTTTTTATCAAATACTAAAATTATTAATTTTAGTATGATATTAGTATTTAAACCGAAGTGAGAAAACTACCCCCTGGAAAGAGGATCGAAAGGGTGAAAAAAGGAAGAGCTCCGGTGGGCAGTCTTCTTCTTTGGGGTAGCTTCGGGAAGGGCTTGCCACGGCGAAGTTTCAAAAACCGGAACTGGTTTTTGCAACGACGACGGGTAGAGGCGGGGATAAAGTTTATAGCTGACAAGGAGCCCCATGCCCGGAACGGGTTGGGGTTTTGCGCGTCCCATCCCTGTAAGGGATTGGTGGAGGCGGGGGGAATCGAACCCCCGTCCGAAAGGTTTTAACTGAAGGCGTCTACATGTGTAGTCCCTGTTTTTAATCTCGCCACCGGAATTCCCCAGGGACAGGGCTTTCCGACAGCCAGCCTCGTAGGATCTCGCCCGGTTTACCCGAGACCCGTAAACCGGACCAGTCCGCTAAATGACGTTCTTTCCCTCCCCGCGGACGCTGAAGGGAAGAACGGTAGCTAGCTTATTTTATTAAGCCGCTACTGCTACTTCATAATCGTTGGCGATTATGATTGTGCCGTTTTTTGAACGGGCCAACGGCGTCCCGTACATGCAACCTTCGTTTCACCCCTCCCGTCGAATCCAGTTCGCCCCCATTCGGTTTGAACGATAGTAATGGCTCCTCGTCTCGCTCCGTGCAAAACCACGCTCGGCGCCCACCGGGGGTCCCGGTTGCGGCGCCCGGTTTTCTTTACGGTTCGTTCGGAGGATTCCCTGATTCCAATATACCATCTTTGGCCGGATTTTCAAGGTGATCCGGAGCCTAGAACCGGTTGATTTTATAACGGGTTATCTTTATGATCGGGATATGACGGACGGCCCGCCCCCCGCACAAGGCAAAATTCTCTCTCTCCAGTATCATTGTTTTCCCGATGAGGCCGGGGGGGCCTGGAGGGTGACTTACGAGATCAACCGCCGCCTCGCGCAACGGGGCTGGACGGTTCACCTGATCACCTGCAACCCTGGCGAGGAACTGGCCGACCGCGAAACGATTCAGGGCGTGGTGTACGACCGCATCGGCGTTAAACCGTCGAAACGCCCGGTTTCCCTTTGGCGCGCGCTCCGCAGACGGCTGAACGCGGCGCTCTCCGATTCCCCCGGCTCCCCCGCGCGCGTGGTGCACGTGCATAATCCGCTCGTCGGATTTCTCGCGCTCCTCAACCCGCGCATGTGGAACGTCCCCATGCTCTACCATTTTCACAGCGCGTGGTACGATGAGGAACAGGTGAACCGGCGGGAACGCCTCCTGCTCGAAGGGCGTGCAGGACCCGGCGCAGAGCTTCTGTTCCTTCTGCGGCTGAAGTTGATCCGCCTGATGGAATGGACCTGCTATTGCGCGGCGAGGCGGATCCTCGTGTTGAGCCGGTATTCGCAGGAACGGCTTGGAGAATATTTCCCGCTCGGAAAGGACAAGGTCCAGGTTCT
>PCWF01000103.1 GCA_002796165.1 Nitrospinae bacterium CG11_big_fil_rev_8_21_14_0_20_56_8 | reverse complement strand
AAAGAGAGGTGGCCGATCACCGGTTTCTGCATGGTGAATTGAACGACGATGCGGTGCGGCTGGAGGCCACGTTGGGGAGCCGGACCGTTTCCATCGCCCTGGTCAATCCCAGGGTTCCGCATCTGGTGCCGACCGCCGATAACGGGGACCCGAGGTTGTACCTGTATGTGACGCTGAAGGACAGAACGGGGGAGGCCGTGGACGCATACAAGGAGATCCTCGCTCCCCAGCAGGACACCGCCTTGCCTCCGGGAAAACAAATCCGGTATGATTATCCCTTGATGGATTCGGTACGGCAAGTCCACGTTTCGGTCCAGTACCGGCCCGCCTGGACCCAGGAAAAAAGGGAGATTCTTCAGCAAGTGATCGAACGCCCCGCGCGTTAATATTCTATTTCGAATTTTCGGAAGGAGATTTTTGTATGAAACGGATCAATCGCCTGATCGTCCCGGCCGCCGTGGTTTTGTTTTTCGCGGTCCCCACCCTTGCCGCCGCCAAAGATGTGGTATTGAAGGAACCGCCCCCATCGCTGGCCAAGCTGTATCCCCCGGAAAGCGCGGAGCCGAAATGGATCCAGCAGATGCACAAAATGAGCGGACACTTCGGCGGGATCTTCATCGACATGGGGGAGAAGGATTTCGAGAATGTGGACAAGCACGCCGACGGGCTGGCGGAAGCCTACGAGGAAACTTCCAAACTGGTGCCGGAGTGGAAGGATTATTTTGACGTGAAAGCCGCGAAGGATTTCGCCGCCGCCGCCAGGACGCACGACATGGAGGCGATCAAGAAGGCCTCGGGCGCGCTGGGCAAAACCTGCGGCAAGTGCCACGACGAGAACCAGGTGGCGGTCTGGACCCGGTTCCATTGGCCCGCGGTGGGGAAAATCAAGATCACCGATCCGGTCGATGAGAAGGAACTGGATTTCGGCAAGTACATGAAGCTCCTGTCCAACTCGTTCAAGGCGGCCAACGTGAACTTCGGGGAAGGCCAGTACGACCGGGCCCTGAAAGGACTCGATGGATTCCGCAAGCGTTATATGGAACTCAAATCGACCTGCGCCAAGTGTCATACCATGCCGGAAGTGAAACTGTTCTTCGTCGGCGAAGGGGTGGAAAAGGCTATGGACGGAATGAAGGCGGAACTGATGGCCGAAAAGCCGAATCCGGGGAAATACTTCAAGAACGTGGGGATCGTGGGCCAGCAGGGGTGCAAGATGTGCCACCTGACGCACCGGAGCTACGCGATCATCCAGGAGATTTGGGAAGAAAAGGAAGAGGCGAAAAAATAACTCCGGCGCACCGGGCAACCCCTGCTATTGGGCGTAGGGCCGCAGGGCTGGAACGGGGAAGGCGCTTCGGGCGGGCTGGATAACTGGCCGTAGGGGTGAACAATGTTTCGCCCCTGCGCCATTCCACATTATTCCGCCACCCTTCGACAAGCTCAGGGTGACAAAAAAAACCGCTCGGGGTGACAAAAAATAAACCGCTCGGGGTGCAAAAAAACTGCCCGGGGCGACGAAGATGGGGTCATTCCCCGCGAAGACGCAAAGAGCGCGAAGAAAAACCCCCCTCCCGGTCTTACGCGAATGGGTTATTTGCTGTAGGCCCAGAAATGGGACATCGGCGCGCTGGTGCAAAACCTGCGATACTTGAGAAGCGTGTCGAGTCCGTCGGCGGTGCGTTCGACGTTGCTCGGTTCGTCCCGGAAATCGCCCCACCCTTTCCCGTTTTTATGGTCCATCAGCCAGCGCACGCCCTTTTCGATATGGGGTGCGTACCTGGCCTTCTGGCCGAACGTGTCGGCGACGAGCATGAGGCACCGGCAGGAGTCCATGGTGTGGTCCATGTTCTCGTCGTCCCAGGAGCCGTTGGAGGCCTGTTCTCCCGCCAGGCTGTCGGCGGCTTCGAGGCACATCTTCCCGGCGTAAGGGATCTTGTCCATGAAATGGCCGGGAAGAAGGGTGTATTGGAGGAGATGCGCGGTGGTTTCGATTCCCGCGGGATGGAAGGTATCATCTTTCCAGATGCCGGAATCGCGGTTCCAGTTGGCGATGAAGTCGAACCCCTTCTTGCGCGCGGAGTTGACCCGCTGGTCGCCCTGCTTGTCGTGCGTCACCTGGTAGATGGTGAGGAAGGCGGTGACGGAGCAGGTGGTGTCCAGATGGGACCATTCGGGATCGACCCAATGTCCGTCGGTTTCCTGCGTGGAGAGAACGAATTCCAGCGCGCGCGCGATGGAGGCCGCAATCGCGGGATCTTTGAGGATCAGGTTGCCCCGGCAGAGCTTGAGGGCCACGAAGGTGGTGATCCACATCGAGGTCCTGCCTTCGTGCGACTGCTTGGACCAGCCCCCGTCCGGATTCTGCACTTTCACGCAGGCTTTGAAATCCGGCCCCCGCTGGGGGGTCAGGTCGAGATGCAGGATGCATCGCAGGATATGCTCGAGAATCTCCATGTCCTGCGGGCCCTTGAGAAGACTCCACTCGGGTTGCATGGAGTCGAGGTATTCCCATTCTTTTTGAATCAAATCATCCAGTTCTTTTCGGTCGATTCCGGTTGCGATGGTTGTCATGTTTATCCTTCGTGTTGGAATTTGCGGGGCAGGAGCATATTTTTAAGGGATGTCCCTAAATAATCACGGTGATACCCTTTGCCTCGTCGCGGGCTCGATGGGTGAAGGGCAAGGTCAAGGCGCATGCCATTTTTAACGGTACATCTCCTCAAGGCCGTAAAAGCCAAAGGTCTATAAAAATAAAGGATATTACAATGGGGGAAATTATTCCACCGGCTTGGTGAATTTTTTGGCGATCCAGCCCTTTTTCCCGCGCCCGAATTCTATTTCGTACCACCCGTCATTCTCGCCAACCACGGTGACCACCGTCCCCCGGTCCAGTTTGTGGATCACTTTACCCTTTCGCGGGCTGTCCCGAACCAGAAGGGGATCCTTCTTTGTGGCGATCTTGACTTTCTTCTTAACGGAGGGAGGGGCTTTTTTTTTCTTTGCGGGAGCGGCCTCCCCTGTTGTTTTCTTTTTGCCCGCGGCGGCGGGCGCTATTTTTTTCGTCATTGCCGATTCAGCGGAGGCTACCGCCGAGGGGGCCTCCGGTTTCTCGGGTTCCGTTTCCACGGTGGACGCGGGTGGGAGAAGCGGGGTTTCCGGGGCCGGGGTTTCGGCCGGGGGCGTAACCAGCACTTCAACGGTGGGCTCCCCCGGGGATGGCAGTTTCATCGCTTCCAGGGGCATGATCTCGAACCCCTCCGGCTTCTGTTCCTTGACGCCTTCGGTGGGGCGCGGCAACGCCGTTGGGGCGGGAACCGGGGCGGTGGGCGGCACCGCCTGTTTCATTTTCAATTCCTCGATCTTCTTGCGCGCCAGGTCGGAGTTCTGCGGGCTGTTGGGAAATTTGGTTACAAATTCCTGGTAGGCCTGGAGGGTGCCGGCCTTCTGGACCTGCTCGAAAATTTTATCCTGAAGGACTTCGATCTCGAAGCCGATGGCTTCGGCCTCCGGCGGGGAGGCGTACCCCTTCAACCGTACCAGTTCCTGGATGGCCTTTTCGTACTCTTTATTTTCCGTTTGTAAAGTAGCCTGCAGTTTTAGAGCGCGCTTGAGATTGTCGCGAATGGTCGGGTCGCGGGGTTCCAGCACCAGGGCCGATTCGAATTCCGAGGCCGCCAACTGGATGCGGTCGTTGGCGTAGTAGGCGAGCCCGAGGTTATTGTGGGCTTCAAAAGACCGCGGATATTTCTTGATGAACTGGTCCCAGAGCTCGATGGCCTTCCCGATGTGGCCTTCTTTCTGTAAATAAAGAGCTTGTATGAACAGCTTTTCGTCGGCGGGCGGCAGGTTGGGGGGCGAGGATTCGAGCAGATTGCTGGCAGTCGTGGCGCAAGCGCCAACCCAGAGGAAAAGGGCCATCAGAATTGCGAGCTCGAACCCCCTGTGTTTCATGCTTCTGAATATTACCGAATTTTAAATTTACGTCAATAACTCTTGACACGAAACCGAATTGAAGTAACCTTAATCGATAATCACTAGGGGTGTTCTGACGAACTGAGAGTCCGGTGAGATGACCCTTTGAACCTGATCTGGGTAATGCCAGCGAAGGAAAGTGATTCTGTACTGCTAAAAGTCTGTTTGCTTTTTGTGGGGACACTTTTTCCGTAGCCGCATTCCCGTTCGGGGTTTGCGGTTTTTTTGTTTGGAGTCGGGAAGTGTGGCTGACCATAAACGGCGAACAGCGGGAAATCCGGTCCAGCGCCACCCTTCAGGATCTGTTAAAGGAACTTGATGTCCGCGCCCCGCATTATGCCGTGGCGCTCAACCTTCAAGTCGTCCCCAAAGCCCAGCACTCCACCACCTGTATTAAAGAGGGAGACAGGATCGAGATCGTCCACGCCGTGGGCGGGGGCGTCTGATCCCGGCATCTCCTTTTCTTTCTAATTTAATTTTTTGGAAGCCTTGACCCATGACCCTGCAAACTGCAACGCCGGATAAAACCGCAACCGCCGCGGAAAAGACGGCGATTCTGAAAATCGGCGACCGCGTTCTGAGTTCCCGGCTGATCGTCGGAACGGGGAAATATGCCTCCTTCGAGCAGAACCGCCTTGCGCTGGAGCTTTCGGGAGCCACGATGGTGACCGTGGCGGTGCGCCGCATCGAGCTGGACAAGTCCAAGGACTCGATCCTCAACCACATCGACCCGAAAAAATATCACCTGCTTCCCAATACGGCAGGGTGCTACACGGTGAAGGAAGCGGTGATGACCTGCCAACTGGCCCGCGAGGCGGGACTGGGAAACATGGTCAAGGTCGAGGTGATCGGCGATCCCAAAACGCTGATGCCCGATAACGAAGCCACGCTGGAAGCGTCGCGCCTGCTGGTGAAGGACGGATTCCAGGTTCTGCCCTACTGCGGCGACGATCTCATCCTCTGCAAAAAACTGGAGGACGCGGGTTGTGTGGCGGTGATGCCCCTGGCCGCACCGATCGGCTCGGGGCTCGGGGTATGCAATCCTTACACCATCCGCCTGATCCTTGAAGCGGTCAAGGTGCCGGTCATCATCGATGCGGGCGTGGGCACGGCCTCCGATGCGACGCGCGCGATGGAACTGGGCGTGGATGGCCTGCTGATGAACACCGCCATCGCCGGGGCGAAGGATCCTCTGAAGATGGCGGAAGCGATGCGCAAGGCGGTCGAGGCGGGACGGCTCGCCTTCGAAGCCGGGCGCATCCCCAAAAAACTGTACGCCTCGGCCAGCAGTCCGCTGGACGGGATGATCGATGTCTAACGAGGGGGCGCAGGGCCTCAGGGCCGGGGAAGGCGCTTCGGGCGGGCTGGCTTACTGGCCGTAGAGGGGAAAGATGTTTCGTCCTTACCTTCGCGTCCTTCGCGCTTTTGCGGTAACCGGGTTTGAACCGCGACGACGCAGAGCGCGCAATGGAAAAATTCCTCCGGCTCGCCAAGGCGGCGCCGTGGCAAGGAGACCGTTGCGTAACTCAAATATGTCGCCCTGAGCTTGTCATCCTGAGCCTGTCGAAGGACGAAGGGCGATCTCCGGTTATGCTTCGACGGGCTCAGCACGACGCTTTCGATGCCTTTCTCCGCCTTATGCAAAACTCTCCCTGGCAAGGAGGGGAGAAAAAGCAAAACTCCTCCCCTCGACGAGGGGAGGCGGGGAAGGGGGAGTTCCCGGCGGGCCAGGGGGCCTGTGGAAAGTTGCGGATCGGGGTCGAAAAGTGGAAAAGGGGAAAAAGGTTGATGAAAGGATACGGCAACCCTGAAAGCCAGGTCGAGAATCCTCCTGATCCGCATCCCCTGGAAAATTTCCGGCTCTACATTATCACCGACCGGCATCTTCTGCCGGAACAGCAATTTCTTCCCGCCGTGGAATCGGCCTTGCGCGGAGGCGCGCGGGCGATTCAGGTGCGGGAAAAGGATCTCTCCCCCGCCGACCTGCTCGCTCTGGCAAGGCGGTTGCGGGAGCTCACGCGAACTTACGGCGCCCGGCTCCTGATCAACGACCGGGCCGATATCGCCGTGATGGCCGAAGCCGACGGGGTGCACCTCACCGAGGCCAGCGCGCCTGCCGGGGAGGTCCGGAAAAGATTTCCCGGCCTCCTGATCGGGGTATCCACCCACTCCCAGGAGAAAGCCAGGGAGGCCGAGGAACAAGGGGCCGATTTCATCACCTTCGGTCCGGTTTTCGATACGCCCTCGAAGAGGGAATATGGTCCACCCCTGGGCCTGGAGCGGTTGCGGGAGGTTGCGCGATGCGTGCGCCTTCCCGTGCTGGGGCTCGGGGGCATTAAAAAGACACAGGCCGCTTCGGTACGGGAGCAGGGAGCCTTCGGCGTTGCCCTGATCTCCGGCATCTGGAACAGCCTCGACATACAACAGGAAACATTCGAATACTTGCGAATTCTATCCGAGGTTACCCACTCATGAACGATCATACGAATTCAGACCAGAACCAGCAGATCCGGATCACCCGCAACCCCCTGTCCCCCAACTCGAAGAAAGTGTACGTCCCGGGGCAACGGTTTGCGGACCTGCGGATCCCCTTTCGGGAAGTGACCCTTACCGCTCCCCCGCCCAACTCGGGAAACGGGAACGGAAACGGACACAAACCGGCTAACGAAACCATCCTGCTCTACGATACCTCGGGTCCCTACACCGACCCGAAGATGAAGATCGACGTTCGCCAGGGACTGGATCCGATCCGTGCGGAGTGGATCCGCGGACGCGGGGACGTGGAGGCTTACGGGGGCCGGGAGATCCGGCCCGAGGATAACGGGTTCCGCTCCGACGCGCGCATCGAGGAGTCGCGCCGGTTCGACCGCTCGGACCGCAAGGTGCTCCGCGCGCGGCCGGGAGCCAACGTCAGCCAGATGCACTACGCGAAAAAGGGCATCATCACTCCCGAGATGGAATATATCGCCATCCGCGAAACGATGCGGCGGGGGGAGATCCAGGAAAACGCCGAGCGGGAAAACCGCCTG
>PCWF01000238.1:4368-11668 GCA_002796165.1 Nitrospinae bacterium CG11_big_fil_rev_8_21_14_0_20_56_8 | reverse complement strand
TCCCCTCCTTTACAAGGAGGGGGTTGGGGGAGGTAATAAAAAAGCTACCTTTCCAAACCGGGAGACTCGCGCCAGGGCGCGAGGAATCTTGCGCCGCACCGGTATCGGGATGACATTGAAAAGCCCCAAAGTGTCATTCCAAGGGCGCCGAAGCCGGACCGGTGTTTGCCGCAGGATAGGCAGGGAATTTTTATGCTAATCTGTGTCCATGACGTTTCGGTTCCTAGTCTCCCTCTTCTTCCTTCTATATATCCCCCTCGTTTCCCTTCCCGCGTACGCGGCGGTGGAGGAGGAGTGGCTCGGCACCTATTTCCAGGGCAAAAAGCTCGGCTTTACCCAAGTCCGGACCGATTCCGGTCCGGCGGAGGTGACGGTCGATTCCCGCGTGCACATCCGCATGGAGATGCAGGGACTCGACCAGTCCACCACCTTCACTCAATCGACGGTGCTCGATCCCGAAAACCGGCTTCTCCGGTTCTCGCTGGTGCAGGAGATCATGGGCAACCGGCAGAAGGTGGACGGGCGCATCGAAGGGGACACGCTCGTGTACCGGGTGGTCGCCACCGGATTCGACCGGGAAAAGTCCATCCCCTTTCCCCCCGGCGCGGCCCCGTCGGCCACCTATCTCCTCAATTTGGCCCGCGACGGACTGAAAACGGGTAAAAAGGGAAAAATTTCCATATTCATGGAGTCGTTCCAGGTCATGAGCGAATTGGAGTACGAGGTGCTGAGGGAAGAGGATGTGGAATCGCTGGGCCAAACCCACCACGCCTTCGTTCTGCTCCAGCGCTTGAGCGGGATGGAGTCCACCCTCTGGCTCACCGCCGAGGGGCTGATGCTCAAGGAAGTGGTGGCGAGCGGATTCGAGTCGGTGCGCGAGACGGGGGCGGCGGCGATCGACCTGGGGAAAGAACCGCTCTCGGTGAGCCACCTCATCACCCTCAGCCTCGTGAAACCCCGGGGGGAGATGGTCCGTCCCGAGACGCAACGGCGGCTGACCCTCGCCCTGTCGAATATCCGCTCCCCCGAGCTTCTGCCGCAGGACCGCCGCCAGCGGGTGGTCGAGACGGGCCGGCAGGCCGATGGCGCGTTCCGCCTGGTTCTCAACGTGGCGACGGAGCCGCCGGCGCCCGCCCGCATCGTGCCGTTCCCGGTTCCGGCTCCGGAGGAAGGAGCGGCGGCGTTTCTGGGGGAATCCCCCCATGTGCAGTCCAACCATCCCCTCATCCGCGCCCTGTCCCGCGAGGTGACGGGCAAGGATAAAAAGGATGCCTGGGCGGCGGCCCTCAAGATCAACCGCTGGGTGTACGAGAACCTGGAAAAGGTGCTGGTGGATTCGGTCACCGCCCTGGACGCGCTGAAAAACCGGCGCGGGGAATGCCAGTCCCATACCTACCTGTTCACCGCCCTGGCCCGCGCCGCCGGGATCCCCGCGCGCGTCGTCAACGGGCTGGTCTTCTCGAAGGAATACGGCGGGTTTCTCTACCACGCCTGGCCGGAAGTGTACGTGGGCGAGTGGCGGGCGCTCGACCCCACCCTGGGCCAGGACGCCGTCGATGCCACGCATGTCAAACTTTCCGGGGATGAAGAGGAGACCCCGCTCAAACTGATGGAGTTTATCGGGCGGGTCGGGATCGATCTTATTGAAAAATAATGGATTAAATAAAATAATCCGCGATTTCTCCGGCCCGGATCCCGGGTTTCCTCCCGCTTTATTGATAATGCCGGAAGGGCTGAAACCCTGATTTTTCCGGCGCTTCGCCGTTCCGATCCGCCCGGGTTCCCAAAAAGGGTATAATATTATTAAAATCAACCTTTTGTGAGAAAGGATGCGGAACCAAAAAAAGCATTGACAACACCATATCTTGTATATATTTTAATGGCGGGCCCCAGATATTGATATTTTAGCTATCGGAGGCCCCTTCCAGGGCGGGTTGGGAAGGAAAGCAACCCGATGGAGCGGGCCGGACCCGCATTTGACATGTAACTATTTGAATTTTTGATAAATATACTTTTCAGGCGGAGGTTGTTGTGCGTATAACCCGTTCCTTCACTCAAGATTCGGACGAGCCTTATAAAGGGCTGACGTTCGTCGCAAGAACCTCCAAGATCACCAACGCCGACGGCTCGGTGGTTTCGGAAATAGGGAACGTGGTGGTTCCCGAAACCTGGTCCCAGGTGGCGGTGGACATAATGGCGCAGAAGTACTTCCGCAAGGCCGGGGTTCCCGCCCGCCTGCAGAAGAAAGCGGAAGAAGGGATTCCGGAATGGTTGTGTCCTTCCCAGCCCGATCTGGAGGCCCTGGTGCTCCTGCCGGCGGAAGAACGGTTCGTGCAGGAGACGGATTCCCGGCAGGTCTTCCTCCGGCTCGCCGGGTGCTGGACCTACTGGGGCTGGAAGAGCGGGTGTTTCGAAACCGAGGACGACGCCCGGGTCTATTTTGACGAGATGCGGCGCATGCTGGCCTGCCAGGACGGGGCCCCCAACAGCCCGCAATGGTTCAACACCGGCCTGCATTGGGCTTACGGCATCACCGGCCCGTCGCAGGGCCATTATTATTTCGACCCCGCCACGTCACGGGTCGAGAAATCCAAAAACGCTTACGAGCGGCCCCAGCCGCACGCCTGTTTCATCATGTCCATCACCGACGACCTCGTGGGTGACGGGGGCATCATGGACCTGTGGCGGCAGGAGGCGCGCCTGTTCAAATACGGGTCCGGAACGGGCACCAATTTTTCCGCTTTGCGGGGAGGGGGCGAGCCCCTCTCCGGCGGCGGCCGATCCTCCGGCCTCATGAGCTTCCTCAAGATCGGCGACCGGGCGGCCGGGGCCATCAAGTCCGGGGGCACCACCCGCCGCGCCGCGAAGATGGTGACCCTCGACATCGACCATCCCGACATCGAGGAATTCGTCGAGTGGAAGATGAAAGAGGAGCGGAAGGTGGCCGCCCTCGCCACGGGAAGCAGAATCTGCAGAAAACGCCTCAAGGAAGTGTTCGAGGCCTGCTGGGATAAATCCGCCGAGGACGAAACCCGGTTCGACGTCAAGGCCAACAAGAAGCTCCGCCGCGCCGTCCGCAAGGCCACCGAGGCCTTCATCCCCGAAAACTACGTTTACCGGATGATCCAGCTCGCGCGGCAGGGATACAAGGATGTGGAGTTCGAGGAGTACGACACCAACTGGAACTCCGAGGCGTACAACACCGTCTCCGGCCAGAACTCCAACAACTCGGTCCGCCTCACCAACGAATTTTTGCACGCCGTGGAGCGCGGCGAAGACTGGGCCCTCACCCGCCGCACCGACGGGAAGGTTTGCAAAACCCTCAAGGCCCGCGACCTGTGGGAGAAGATCAACCAAGCCGCCTGGGCCTCGGCCGACCCCGGACTCCAGTTCGACACCACCATCAACGAATGGCACACCTGCCCGGAAGGCGGGAGCATCCGGGCTTCCAATCCGTGCTCGGAATATATGTTCCTCGACGACACCGCGTGCAACCTGGCCTCGATCAACCTGACCCGGTTTTACAACCCGCAGAGCGGCGAGTTCGACATTGCGGCGTTCCGGCAGGCCTGCCGGTTGTGGACCCTGACGCTGGAAATTTCGGTGAGCATGGCCCAGTTCCCCAGCAAGACCATCGCTCAGAAAAGCTACGACTACCGCACCCTGGGCCTGGGTTACGCCAACCTGGGAGCCCTGCTCATGCTCATGGGCATCCCCTACGACTCCGAGGAGGGCCGCGCCATCGCCGGGGCGATCACCGCCCTGATGACCGGCGCCGCCTACGCCATGTCGGCGGAAATCGCCACCGAGGTGGGACCGTTCCCCGAGTACGCGAAAAACCGCGAGCCCATGTTGCGCGTGCTCCGCAACCATCGCCGGGCCGCCTGCAACGAGGATGCCCATCATTACGAGGGCCTCACCATTTTCCCGCAGGGGATTCGCCGGGATAAATGCCCCGCCGCCCTGCTCGAGGCTGCCCGGCGGGAGTGGGATCTCGCGCTCGAACTGGGCGAGAAACACGGTTACCGCAACGCCCAGACCACCTGTATCGCCCCGACGGGAACCATCGGCCTGTTGATGGACTGCGACACCACGGGAATCGAACCGGACTATGCGCTGGTGAAATACAAGAAGCTGGCCGGGGGCGGTTATTTCAAGATCATCAACCAGTCCGTTCCCGGCGCGCTCCGCCGCCTGGGCTATTCCTCGGAAGAAACCAAGGATATCGTGAACCACTGCGTGGGCACCGGCAACCTCGAAAGCGCCCCCGGCATCAACCGCGTCAGCCTCAGGGACAAGGGGTTCACCGACGAAGTGCTCGACCGCGTCCAGCAGGAGCTTCCCAAGGTGTTCGACATCACCTTCGCGTTCAACAAGTATGTGCTGGGCGAGGAGTACTGCAAGAAGAACCTCGGCTTCGGCGACGAACAGTTGAACCGCGCCGATTTCAACATGCTCGCCGCCCTCGGGTTCGGCGAGGCGGAGATTCGCCGGGCCAACGACCACATCTGCGGCACCATGACCGTGGAGGGCGCGCCGCACCTGAAGGAAGAGCATTACCCGGTGTTCGACTGCGCCAGCAAGTGCGGCCGGTACGGCAAACGGTTCATCAAGCCCGACGCGCATATCCGCATGATGGCCGCCAGCCAGCCCTTCCTCTCCGGGGCGATTTCGAAAACCATCAACATGCCCAACTCCGCCGGGATCGATGACGTCGAAAAAGCCCATTGGCTCTGCTGGAAACTGATGTTGAAGGGAACCGCCGTTTACCGGGACGGATCGAAGCTCAGCCAACCGCTCAACAGCGTGGCAAGCGAGGCGTTCGAGGAACTCCGGAGCGAGGAGCAGGAAGAAACCGAAGTGATGAAGGTGGCGGAGAAGATGGCCGGACAGGTGATCCAGGCCGTCCAGAAGCGCCGCCGCCCCCTGCCGCATCGCCGGAGGGGATACACGCAGAAAGCGGTGGTGGGCGGACACAAGATTTACCTGCGTACCGGAGACTACGAGGACAACACCCTCGGCGAGATCTTCATCGACATGCACAAGGAAGGCGCCGCCTTCCGAAGCCTGATGAACTGCTTCGCCATTTCCATCTCCCTCGGCCTCCAGCACGGGGTGCCGCTGGAAGAGTTTGTGGATGCGTTCGTATTCACCCGGTTCGAGCCAAACGGAATTGTTTCCGGAAACAAGGCGATCACCATGTCCACGTCCGTCATCGATTACATATTCCGCGAGCTGGCCATCACTTACCTGGGCCGCAACGATCTGGCTCAGGTGACCCCCGATGACCTTCGGGCCGATGCCGTCGGCACCGTGGAAGGCTCCGCGTCCGCGGAAGAGGCCGCTCCCGCTCCCGCCGCCTCCAGTCCGGTGGTGCAGGACCACAAAACCGAATCGCCGTCCGGTAACGGGAACGGCAACGGAGGAGCCCACGTCACCCCCCCTGCGGGTGCCCGCGCCAATGGCGCTTCGGGAAACGGGGCTACGGTGAAAACCGGCGGCCAGGCCGCTCCCGGCGGGCCCACGGCAACCCTGCAGGCCGCGCGGGGAGTGGCGGTGAAAACCACCATTGCCAAACTCAAAGGATATGAGGGCGATCCCTGCGCCGAGTGCGGATCGCTCACCCTCGTGCGCAACGGGACCTGCCTCAAATGCATGACCTGCGGCGCGACTTCGGGGTGTTCATGAAAAATAGATAGCCGTTGGATTGTTGCCCCAACGTCCCCAACCCCCCTTTCTTCGAGTCACCCTCGATTTTCCTCGCCCGACTCGAAGGAAGGGGGGTTCCTTTTTCCGCCCCCTTTAATTCCGGATTCCTTCCGGAAGCTTGAGACGGGCGGGATCCAAATCCTGGCCGGTGGCGATGAACCGGCTGTTCCGGAGATGGGGCTTGTTGTAAACCGGTTCCGTTCCGGTTCCCAGGTCCATCACCCGGCCCCCCGTTTCGGTGACCATGATCTGTCCCGCCGCCGTGTCCCACTCCCACGATTCCCCCAGCCCCGGGTGGATGTCGATCACCCCCTCGGCCAGCCTGGGATAGCGGATGGCCGAACCCATGACCCGGTTTTCGGAAATACCGTTCAGCTCGACGAGTTGCCGGATCAGCGGGTTTCTTTCGTTGCGGGTTCGTCCGATCACGCAACCTTTGTTCCGGGTGCGGGGAAGGGAATAACGGATTCCTCCTTTTTCCAGGAAGGCGCCGCGCCCCCGTTCCGCATAGAACATCTCGTCCAGGAGCGGGGCAAAAACCACGCCGATCACCGGCCGGCCCCCTTTCACGTAAGCGATATTGACGGCAAAATCCGGGTTGTGGGCGATGAAGTCCTTGGTCCCGTCCAGCGGGTCGATGAGGAACAATTCCGCCCAGCCCCGCCGCGTCTCATAGTCCACCGGCGTCTCCTCCGTGACGGGGGGAATGGAGCAGGCCTTGGCGAGTGCGTTGCGGATGAATTCGTCCGACGCGAGGTCGGCGGTGGTCACCGGGGAGCGGTCCGGTTTGATATGCACCTCGAAAGATCCCGAATGGAACCGTTCGGTGAGAATCGCGCCTGCGCCTCGCGCGATGGCCACGAGAGCATCCATCATGATGAGAACCGATCCGGATTGAGTGGCATCGAGTTGACCGACAAATTGAGTTTGGGTTGACGGCGGTTATTCGGCGGTTTTGACGCAACGGAACCCGAAGGTCGGGTTTTTCAAGCCTGGCTCCACGATCTGCCGGTGGGAAATGCGTGCCATGTCGGGTCCGCTCGACCATCCTCCTCCCTTGATGACCTGGAGAAACTGTTTTTCTCCCGCGCCCGGGCGCAAGGGAACGGGCGTGTGCGGGGTGGAGACCCACTCCCAGACGTTGCCCGCAAGATCCAGGACTCCGAAGGGGCTTGCGCCGAGGGGGAAGGACCCGACGGGGGCCACCCCGGCAAACCCGTCATCCCCGCCCTGGAGATTGGCCCGGTCCCCGGAAAACGTGTTGCCCCAGGGAAACACGAAATTGGAAGCGCTTCGCGCCGCCGCCTCCCACTCCGCCTCCGTGGGCAGACGTTTCCCCATCGAGGCGCAGTAACGGGTCGCGGTTTCCCAGTTGATTCCCATCGCGGGGCAACGGGGACATTCTTTGCCCCCGGTGAACGGCTTCTCGTCGTATTCCGGATCGAAGGCCTTGAACTGATCGACCCGAATCTCGGTCAGGTCCATGTAAAAGGAATCGAGAAATTCGAAGCGGGATGCGGAACTCTCTCCGCTGATCCGCCCCTTCGGCAGGTCCAGCCCGCCGATGAGGTGTTTGCCTCCGGCGACGAGG
>PCWF01000238.1:0-4339 GCA_002796165.1 Nitrospinae bacterium CG11_big_fil_rev_8_21_14_0_20_56_8 | reverse complement strand
CCCGCCGCTCCGGGGCGGCGTTCTTTGCCGGGGGGGCCTGCGGCGGGGATGAGGGCTCGACCGTCCGTTCCCGCGCGGCGGGTTTGCGCACGACGCGGTGTTTCTTTTTTTTGGCCGGCTCCGTGCTGGCGCAACCGGCGGCGACCAGCAGGACGATCAGGACGAGAGACAGGGCGGTTCTCAACGGTTCTCCAGATCCTTTTTCAATATTCCCTCGAATTTGCTCTTGAGATCGTGGGCGCGCCGATATTCCCGTTCGGCGTCCTCCTTGCGGCCCATCAGTTCGTAAGTGAAACCCAGACTGTAATGCGCGTCATGGTGGGTCGGGTCCAGGAAGATGGCTTTCTTGAAGGCTTCCTCGGCTTCGGGTAACATTTGCTTGTAATTATAGATCCCGCCCAGACTGTAATAGGCCTTGGGATTTTTGGGACCCCGCTCGATGGCCCGCTGGTAGGCTTCGATGGCCTCGTCGTAACGCTGTTCTTCGGTAAACTTGACGCCCTCCCGGATGTATTCTTCGCTCTCCTTTTGGGTGCATGATACAATCGCCAAAAAGAGGAGAATCGGGAGGAAACGGGAGATGAAGGAGTATCGGGTCATGTCGTTGGCCCTGGTGGAACACCCAGTCTTCTGAATATAACACTAACTTTCCGGCGGCACCAGAAACTTTGCCGGTCCGCCGACCCCGGCCGGGCGCCTGAAACCCCCGCATCATCGATGAACCACCTTCCCTGGATCCTCTTCGGACTGTTCGCCGCGCTCACCCTGGTGGCCGGGGTGTTGACGGTGAAGGGATTCGGCCTGTTCCGCATCGGCTGGTTGAATTTTCATCGTCTTAAAGAATTGCGCCGGAGACGGACGATGACGTGGGAGGCCTCCGAGCAGGAGGCGCTATCCGCCGCACTCGCTCCTCTGGAACACCTTCGCTCCCGCTGGATCCTCGGCGAGGAAGATTTGCGCATTGGCGCGAATACCCTTCTTCTGGTCCGCGGCATAGCCCGGGCGTATCATCCCGGTTCGCAGAATCCCCTGCAGGAAGCGCGCATCGGGCGGCTTCTGGACGCGTGTATGGATTTGAAGCGCGACCTCTTCGCCCTGAGCCGTGCACCCGGCGTGCGCGCCCTTACCCAGTTCCGGGTGCGGCAGGTTCTCCTGCTGGCCCGCGCCTGGAAAAAGAAGCGGCAATGGGAAGAGTCGGACCTGGGCCTCGCCCTCAAAAAGTACCGGTTCCTTGCCTTCCTCAAGTGGGCGAATCTGCTTTGGCGCTATATGGATCTGAGTTTCTGGATGGTCCGCATGACCGGGTACCTCGCGCACGACGTGGTGTTGAAGATCCTCCTGATCCGGTGGTATCTCACCGTGGCGGAACTGGCATTGGGAGTGTACCGCGACCGGAGTCCCGCGGAACCGCCTACGGTGGAAGGGGAAGTCCTGATCGGCGAACTCGAGGCGATGGAAGAGGACCCCGCGCCGGATCTCCCGCCGGGAGTCCGCGACATTGCCGACCGGTCCCGCAAGGAAATCCTGTTCCGGTTCCGGACGATGGAGGTGCGCGAGGTCCGGGACATTTACTGGCGCCTCATCCAGGACGTCGCCCGTCACTATTACCCTCGGTCCGAGCGGCCCGTTTATGAGGCGAAGCTGTACGATCTTCTGCTGGGAATCGGCCGCATGACCGACCGCGTGGCCGAAATGAAGGAGCGTCCCGTTCTCAGCAAACTGGGAAACGTTCGGGTGTCTCATCTCGTCCGCATCAAGGATGCCGCCGATTTCCTGCGCGATAGCGAGGTGGTGGCCTGGCTCAACCGGTACCGGCTGGGCCAGGTGGCGAAGCTTTCCAGCCTCGTGTACAAAACCCTCGCCCGGCGGAATCCCGGCGCGCTGGTGCAGGAGGCCGCGTCCATTTTACTGAAGGAGGCGGGCAAACGCTGGCTTCTCATCTTTATTCACGACAAGATCGCGGTGGAGACCGGGCGGGTTTACCGGGCAGGCGAGGGCAGGGCGGAGCCCGCCCCGTGACCGGACCCGTCTCTCCGGTCCAGACGATAGGCGACCCGGATGCCGCTGGCGTACACGTCCGCCCAATGGCTGGACCGTTTCTGCTCCGCGCTCAACAAATCGTGGAATGTGCAGGGCCGGGTGATGTGGTCCGACCAGTCGAGTTTTCGCCGGTTCCAGTTCAGCGCGCGAAACCAGGTTTCCAGCAAGGCCTCCGTGGGGAGCGACATGAGGCTCAGTTCCCGCCCCTCCACCGTGAACGATTCCGGAAGGCGGTAATCTTTTTTGTCCGGGCGCGTCAGCGAAGTCAGGAGAAGGGGCAGGCGGAACGTCTCGTCCCGCATCGCGGCCCGCACCATTTCCGCGTCCTTGCCCTGCACCGCCGCGTAGGCCGCCGTGAACGTGTCGAGGAGCACCGTCTCCCGCGCCGCGCGGGAAAACAGCTCCAGCAGACGAAACGGATCCTGGGTGTAGTACAACATGCCGAAACACAGGATGGTGTCGAACGCCTCGGGCCCCTCCCGTTCCAGAACGTCGAAGACATTCCCCACCTCGAACCGGTAGCATTCGCGGTCCACCTCCGCCTCGCGGAACAGAGCCAGACAGCGGTCCACCGTTTTCGGTTCCGAATCCACCCCCACCACCGCCCGGGCGCCTAGCCGGAGCGCCGCGAAGGCGAACGTGCCGATGTGCGACCCCGCGTCGAGAACCCGTTTTCCCTGCAATGCGTCCGGATGGTTTTTTAGAAGTACGCCGATTCGGGCGTTTAGACATTCGGCGGTGTAAGGCACCGCCCAGCGGTCCTTGCGGGTGTCGGTGGTCAGGAAGGGGGAATCCTCTGGGAACAACGCGGCCTCGCACATGTTGGAATTCAGCCGACGGGTCTTCGGCCTGGATGGCTCGGGCGGATCCTAACCCGCGCCCCAGGAAGATAGCGGTTTTTCCCGGGATTATCAAAACCCGAACGGAAGTAGAACCGGGAAAAGGCCGATTATTTTTACAACCTGTTGTTTTTATTGTAGTAATCGCCTATAATCCCGTATATTATTGATTTTATTGAACTTGTTTTTAAATCCAAAAATCGGATGGATTGTATGTATTCCGATGCCGCCCAGAATAAATTTTTTAAAACATTTTAAAACAAATAGTTATGGGTTTTTGGGTCCGGCCTCAACTGCTCTGGCCTGCGATTCAAGAGGTCCTCAAAAAATAACCGTCAGCCCCGAGCGGGTCCTTGTTGTTCAGGGGCCTGCGAGTGGGTGACCCGGTGACGGGCGAAATATTAGAGGCGCCCTAAAGTTATCCCGTCAAACCATCGAAACGAAATTCATAACCCCATGTGGAGCGTTGCATGCCGTCATTAACCCACGTGTTCTCCCCCGAGGTGGAGGAGTTGAAGGAACAGCGCCGGATCCTGGTCCGGCTGGAGCAGGAACTGACTGAGAAGGAATTGGACCTTTCGACGCTTCACGGCGAGCTTCATGTCTTCGAGCGGCGGTACAGCCGGGTCGTGGGGGTGAAGTATGCCGAGCTCGATGAGGTGAAAGCGCAGATCCTGGATCTGGCCGCCCGGTTCTATCCGAAATCGGACCGGTTCCGGACGCAGGCGGAGTCGGCACGCGAGCACGCGCGCCAATCCTCGGGCGAACAAACGGCATCGGAAAAGGAATCCGGGCCGAGGAAAAAATTCAAGCCGTCCGAGGATTTAAAGAAACTGTTCCGCGACGTGGCGAAAAAAATTCATCCCGACCTGGCATCCAACGAAGGCGATCGCGAGAAACGGCATCGGTTGATGGCCTGCCTGAACCAGGCTTACGACCGGCTCGATGACGAAGGGATTCGCGCCATCCTTGTGGAATGGGAGGCGGGAGATCACAGCGAGGCGATCGGTCCCGGCGCGCGGCTGGTTAAGACCCTCCGGCAGATGGCCCAGGTGCGCAAGCGGATCCAGGAGATTCACCGCGAGTTGGAGAAGCTGAAAAATTCCGCCATGTACCGGCTCAAGGAAAAAGTCGAGCGCGTGGAGCGCAACGGGTTGGATCCACTTAAGGAGATGGCCGCGGAAGTGGACGAGAAGGTGCATTCATTCAAGGCCCGGGTGCGCGACCTGGCCGCCGAACTGGAGTAATCTTTATGGGAAAACCGGTTCAGGAACGGGAGAGGGGAAAGGAAAGCCAAAGCCCCGTTTCCCGGCCGAAGGCGCCCGTTCGCGGCCTGTCCCGCCGTGGGATGGCGTTTCTGGTCCGGCATAATTCCGAGTCCGATGCCTCGCTGGTTTACACCCGGAGCGACGGCACCCCGCAGACCCTGAGCTGGAAGGAAGTGACGCGCTGGCTTCGCG
>PCWF01000066.1 GCA_002796165.1 Nitrospinae bacterium CG11_big_fil_rev_8_21_14_0_20_56_8 | reverse complement strand
TGGCGCTGGATGATCTGCGTTTCCTCAAACGCCTTCATAATCTGCTTGAGGGCTTTTTCATTTCTGGCTTTAACTTTGACTCTCGGCATGACGCACCCTGGGGGTTAACTGGTGGAAGGCATTATACCACGGCGCCAACCCACCCACCGGAGAATAAAATTAATGCCCGGCCCGGCGCCGATTTTGTTATACTGGCCCCGCCGGAATTCAGAACCCCAAAGGTTCTTTACCAATTACCCTTCCCTCCTTCGCTTTCCTTCCCCGTGACGGAAACCAACAAAAAAGTCAGCAAGGCCGCGGGCGTCGTAGGCGCCATGACGCTCCTCTCGCGCGTGTTCGGCATGATCCGCGATATCGTCATTGCCATGATGTTCGGCGCTTCCCAGTCCGCCGACGCTTTTTTTGTGGCCTTCCGGATCCCCAACGTCCAGCGGCGGCTCCTCGGTGAGGGTGCGGTATCGGCGGCATTCATCCCGGTCTTCACGGAAATTCTCAACCAGAAGGGCGAAAAAGCGGCCTGGGATATCACCTCCAACCTGATCAAAATTCTCTCCCTCATGCTCCTCACCATGACATTGATCATCGTCATCGGGGCACCGGTGGTGGTGACCCTGTTCGCGCCGGGATTCATCGGGGATCCGATCAAGTTCGACCTTACCGTCCGCCTGACCCGATGGATGGGACCCTCCCTGTTTTTCGTGGGCATCGGTGCGCTTCTGATGGGGGTGCTCAATACCTTCCACGTGTTTGCCATTCCCGCCGCGGCCCCGGTGCTCCTCAACATCAGCATGATAGCCTCGGCCCTCCTGGTGGCCCCGCACCTCGAAGAGCCCATCCTTGGGCTGGCCTTCGGCGTTCTCGCCGGCGGTCTCCTGCAGATCCTGTTTCAGATCCCGGCCAGCCTGAAAACCGGCCTCACCCTGTCCCCCCCCATGGACTGGAGGAACAAGGAAATTGTGCGGATGGGCAAACTCATGGTCCCCATCATTCTCGGGCTGGCCGTGTACGAGGTCAACCTGGTGGTGGACACCCTTCTCGCCTCGCTCCTGCCGGAGGGTTCCATTTCCTATCTCTATTACGGGAACCGGCTGGTTCAACTTCCGCTGGGAATATTCGGAGTGGCCATGGGGATCGCCATTCTCCCGAGTCTGTCAATGCATGCGGCCCAAAGGGATTACCCGGAATTGATCAAAACCCTGGCGTTCGGCATCCGCCTGATCCTCTTCATCACCATTCCCGCCACCCTGGGTCTCATCATTCTTCGGTATCCGATCGTGCAAACCCTTTGGGAAAGGGGGGAGTTTACCTCCGTTTCGACGGAAGGCACCGCGATTGCCCTGCTGTACTACTCGGTGGGCTTGTGTGCCTTCGCGGGCATCAAGGTGGTCGCGCCCGCTTTTTTTTCGCTTCAGGACACGAAGACCCCCGTCCGGATCGCCATTTATGCGATGGTTCTCAATATCGTCCTCAATCTTATCCTCATGGTCCCTCTGAAACATGGAGGGCTCGCGCTGGCCACCTCGATTTCGGCCCTGTTCAATGTCTTGATGCTGATCCACCATCTACGCAAGCGGCTGGGTCTGCTGGGCGGACGTAAAATTCTGGAATCGACCCTAAAGCTCATGGCGGCCGCGGGGGTCATGGCGGCAGTCACTTTCTACTGCAACCAGGCGTTTTTCGATATCGCCGCGCCCCTCGGTGTTAAAGTGGGGGTTCTGCTGGGATGCATCCTGGGAGGAATCATCGCATTCGGATTTACGGCCAAAGTTCTCAAAAACGAGGAGCTCGATTTCCTGATCGAACTGGGGCGCAGAAAGAAAGCTCCCAACTCGCGGAAGGCGTGAAAGAATCGAGTTGTATTGACCCCGGCTTTATCTATAATGTGTCGGGAATTTTATCGGACGAAAGGACGTTACGGTTATGATCGCTTGTCTTGACCTGGAGGGGGTTCTGGTCCCCGAAATTTGGATCAATTTCGCGGAGAAAACCGGAATCGAGGAACTTCGCCTCACCACCCGGGATATTCCCGATTACGACCAATTAATGAAGGGCCGGCTCAAAATTCTGGATAACCACAAGTTGAAACTGAGCGACATTCAAAAAGTCATCCGCACCATATCCCCGCTTGACGGTGCGCTGGAATTTTTAAACTGGCTGAAATCCGAGTTCCAGGTGGTCATTCTATCGGATACATTCTATCAGTTTGCCGGCCCCCTGATGGAGCAATTGCACTACCCCAACCTGTTCTGCCACGAATTGATCGTGGATGGAAACGACCGCATCGTCGATTATCAACTGCGCATCAAGGATGGCAAAACGAAGGCGGTCGCGGCGTTTAAAAATCTGAACTTCCGCGTCATCGCGGCGGGGGATTCGTATAACGATACGGGAATGCTGAAGGAAGCGGACGGTGGAATTCTCTTTTGCCCGCCGGACAATGTGGTGCGCGAGTTTCCGCAATTTCCCGTCACGCGCAATTACACGGAATTGAAGGCCGCGTTTATCGCCTCCCGAAAGACCCTTCTGGAACGGAAAAAATCCATCGCCGGGAAATAACCCGCCCGGTTTACCGTTTCTTTTTCTCTTTCGTTTCCCGGAAGCAATCCTCGCAATACCCGTGCGACAAATCGAGGCTGGAGTGATGCACTAAAAATTCCTCGAAACCGATCCACTCCCCGGTTCCGGGTTCCTTTCCCCGATCATCCCGGATCTTCTTGCACACACAACACACCGGCAGGATTTTTTCATACAGCCGGATCTTCTTCTTGAGTTCGATGCGTTCGAAGCAATTGCCGATTCTCTGTAAAAGTTCCTCCCGCTTGCACGGTTTGAGAAGGTAATCGGACGCCCCCATCCGAAGCGCATCGATGGCGGAATCCAATGCCCCGAATCCCGTGAGGATGACGACCATGGAATCCGGATGGAGAGTTTTCGCCTCTTTTAGAACCTGGATTCCGTCCAATCCCTCCAGCTTCAGGTCGGTGACCACCACCTGGTAGCAACCGGAACGGAGTTTCTCGATTCCCGTTTCGCCATTTTCCGCGATAGCCACCTGGTATCCTTCCTTCTCCAGATCGTAGCGAACACTCTCGAGCAGGGTCTGTTCGTCATCCACCAATAAAATGGTCCCTTTAGACATTATCAAACCCGTGTTCTCCAGCTTCAGAAAAATTTTCCGCACATGATCCCGCGAAGATCATATCATTTGACATGGGCCGTAAGAAGCCGGCTCACGACCCACGCCTGAACTCCATTGCCCTCAATTTGCGACCAATCACCCTTGGTTTTAAGTACTTTGACGTGGGTTCCCTTTTCCAGCACCGTCACCACCTTGGCGTCCATGGATGGACCCTCCCGGACATTGACCATCGCCATGTTCACGATATGAATCACCTTGAAATCGGGATCGGTGGTCTTCGGATATTCGATTTTATCCGGCACCTTGCCGGGACCGGGAACAAATTGTTCCAGCTGGATATCCAACTTGTATACGACCAGGGCGCAAAACAAAAGAACAAAACCCAAAATCCGAAGCAGAGCCTGGCCGAAAGTCAACCCCCTCTCGGGATCTTCCTCGGGAGGTTCCGGGAGCCCGCAGTTGGGGCAAAATAAACTTTTCGGAGGCAGGGCCCGGTGACAGACGGAACAGAACCCCTCCCCCCGGCGGTGGTCCCCTTCTTCTTCCGTTTTCTTACGTGCTTTGCCGAGCAACGTTTCCTTCATGAACACGATTCATCCTTGCCGCAAGGAATAGAGATCGGAATATTTTTCCTCCAGGTAGCGCACAAACCCCTCTTCATCGGGTGGCCGCCCGGTGACACGTTCGACCAGGTCTTCGGGTGAAAACAATTTCCCCTGACGATGAATCTTTTGATTCAACCAGCCCTTGATCCGGGAAAAATTTCCCTCCGCGATATCATTTTCCAGTCCCGGAAGCTCCTTTTTCAAAGCCTGGTAAAACTGGCAGGCGTAAAGCGCCCCCAGCGTGTAGGACGGGAAATAACCGAAATCCCCACCGCTCCAATGCACGTCCTGCAACACTCCGAGGGTATCGGTGGGAGGCTGGATCCCCAGATACTCTCCCATCTTTTCCTTCCAGACGCCGGGCAGGTCCGCGACCGCAACCGATCCGTCGAATAAACCCTTTTCAAGTTCGTAGCGAAGGATCACGTGCAGAGGATAGGTGACTTCATCGGCCTCGACGCGGATAAAGCCGGGCTGAACCTGATTGATGGCGCGATACAATCTGTCCGCCGACACCCCGGCGAAGGATTCGGGAAAGGTTTCCTGAAACGTCTTCAAATAGTGGGAAGAGAAATAGCGGTTTTGCGCGATCATGCGCTCCCAGAACAGGGATTGCGATTCGTGGATACCCATGGAAAGCGATTCCGAAGCGGGACGATGCCGTTCTTCCTTCATGCGCCCCTGCTCGTAGAGGCCGTGCCCGGTCTCATGAATCACCGCGTAAAGCGATTCTATGAAATTGTCGGTCCGGTACCGCGTGGTGATGCGCACGTCGGTGGGGTCTCCGCCTCCGCAAAAGGGATGGACCGAAACATCGATGCGCCCTTCGGCGAAGGAAAATCCGAGGTCGGCGCTGATCCTGCGTCCCAGTTGTTCCTGAACGTTTACGGGGAAATTGCCTTGGAGAAAGCTGGAATCCGGCGGTTCGTCCTGCTCCCGGACCCGGCGAATCAGGCGCACCAGCCGCGTCTTCATCCGCTCGAACATCGGCGTGAGGCTCGCCATGGTCATACCCCGCTCGTAGTGGTCGATCAGGGCATCGTAGGGGGGAAGATGCGGATAGGCCGCTTCCGCCCAACGGGTTTTCAGTCGAACCCATTTCTCCAGCACCGGAGAAAATTCTTCAAACCGGTTGTTCTCCCGGGCGCGGACCCAAACCCCATGTCCCCGCGACCGCAGGTCGGCCATTTCCCGAACCAGCTCTTTGGGAACCCGTTTCTCTTCGTCATACGCCCGCTTGACCTCCCGAATGTTGCACCATTCAACAGGAGTAAAATCCGCCGGGCCGAGTCCATGAAGCCGTTCGATGAGTTCCCCCAACCGGGAATCGGTTTCCTTTTCATGGAGCACCCCGGCCAGGGCGGACATCTGCCGCGCCCGGGAGTCGGCCCCCCCGGCAGGCATGATCACCTCCTGGTCCCAATGCAGGATGCCGATCACGGAGGACAGGTGCGCAATCTCTTCCAGCCGTTCGACAAGACTTTCATAATCTTTTTTAGCTTCCATCGGCATCATTTCCTCAGGATTTGCGCGCGAACAGGACATGGTGCCCATTCTATAGTTTTCGGCCCTGAATCGCAGGAAATTTTTCACTCTTCGTTCCAGGCCCGACCTAAAGTGAGGCTTCGTTACCAGGATGCCACCAGGCAAATTTTCCCCGCAATAGAACCCGATTCCGCTTCGCGGTGCGCCTGGGAGATTTCCGAAAAAAGATACCGGCGGGAATGAACCAGAGGTTTCAATTGCTCGGCCTCGACCAGCCCGCCGATTTGTCTCAGGATATATCCCTGATGCTCCCTTCCCAAACCCTGCAGAAGGGGCACCAGCATCAGGATAAAATGAATCGAAAGATTTTTCATGAAGGCGCCCGATAACTCTCCCGGCCCCAGGGCCAGGGTGGTGGCTATCTGCCCGTTGATCCGGACCGCGCCAATGGCTTCCTCCCACAACCCCACGGTATCGAACACAACATCGAACCCTTCACCTCCGGTGAGGCGTTTGACGTAATCGGCCACTCCTTCTTCCTTGTAGAGGATCACCTCGTCGGCCCCAAGAGACCGGGCCAGTTTCATTTTTTCCGTGTTCCCGCAAGTGGCGAACACCCGGGCTCCCTTCCATTTTGCCAGTTGAACCCCAATATGGCCGACGCCTCCCGTTCCGCCCATCACAAGGACCGTCTGGCCCGGCTGGAGCCTGACGCGATCCATCAGAGCCTGCCATGCGGTGATGGAAACGAGGGGCAGAACGGCGGCCTCTTCCGGTGGAAGATTTTTCGGAACCGGAGCCATCAGCCTTGCATCGGCCAGCATCATCTCCGCAAGAGATCCAGGAATGCCCTTCACACCCCCGGCGCACCCATAAACCACGTCACCCAACTGAAACCCCTCCACGCCCTCTCCGATTTCCACAACGGTTCCCGCCACGTCCCCATGCAAGACGGCAGGAAGTGCGGGCCCGATCGACGCGGCATCGCCTCTGCGGATCTTATAATCAAGCGGATTGACGCTCGAAGCCTTCACCTGAAGCAAAACGTGCCCGGGTCTTATCTGGGGACGGGGAAGATCCGTCAATTCAAAATTCCCGGGCCCCCCGTATGTTCGGATCACATAGGCTTTCATCCACTCACCTCAAATGCGGTTTTTAGAAACGGCGCATTCTTTGTTATAATGCGTTCTACCCATTGACCCAGTTTATCATCATTTGCGAGGACTCCATGGCGGCTGAGGAAGAAACGTGTGAAACGATTCAAGGCAGGCTCAACGTGCTCGCAAAATCTTTGGTGAGCGAAAGAAATTCCGTCCTCTATTACGACACCCTGATTCAAAAAACGGACGATAGCGATTCGGTCGGCAAGGGAACCCGGCGAATGTACGCCGAACTGAGAGATGAAGAAAAAAAGCACGTTCAGACCATTCAATCGATGATTGAGTATTGGGAACAACGCCTCAAAGAACTGAATGCTTAGGGCCGGATCCCGGTTGAACCGGGGGCACCCATCGTCCTATCCTTCCGATATTCATTAAATAACAAAAAGATAAATTTGATCGGCTATTTTTCCCAGTTGACAAACCCGGCATTTAAGTCTAATATTGAAAACCATTCTCATTATTAAGGATTGTCATTTCTAACCCTATGAGTCCGGCCGAAAACCCGCTGTCCACCTCCGATGCCGTGCATTTCGACACAAGGACCATAAATCATAAAGTGATTTCAAAGTGACTCCATTCAATCGCAAGGTCCCCTTTAAGTTATCCTTCCTCATCCTCCCTCAATTGATCGGTATTCTTTTGCTTCCCCTGACGGCGAGCGCGGCCACGGTCGAGCAGGAAATGCAGGTCAAAAAAATTGTCATGATGCTGAACATCGTCGTGCGAGAGTATGCGGTGGGGATCGTGGATGGCGCGATCTCCAACGCGGCGGAATACGAAGAAAGCCTGGGGTTCCTCGAACTGGCG
>PCWF01000048.1:29503-30876 GCA_002796165.1 Nitrospinae bacterium CG11_big_fil_rev_8_21_14_0_20_56_8 | reverse complement strand
TGGAAACCATCGTGATGTATATTTACGTTTACTCATGGGATCCGCTCAACAAAAATAACAAGAAAGGGCGCCACATCGTTCTGGGCGTCATTTTGAACGTGTTCGGCCTGTCCCTGCTCTGCGCTCTGGATGGCCCCGCCACGTTCATGCAGACTCCGCCCACCCCGCTGGAAGACCTGCTGAACATCAGCGAGTGGAACCGCATCGCCACGTCCACCTGGATGCCCCTCAATTACCACCGGCTGGTGGGCAACGGCACCTTCGGCGGATACATGGTTTGCATCATCGGCGCCTATATGTATCTTTGGTCCGACAAGCGGGAAGAAAAGGAATATTACGACTGGGTCGGTTATATCGGCAACCTGATTGGCGTGGGAATCATGATTCCCCTTCCGGCGATGGGTTACATCTTCGTCCGCGAAATTTACCAGTACGACGCGACGATCGGAATGTATATCATGTCCGACCGCGAGTCGATGTTCATGCTGGTCCAGGGACTTCTGGTGGGCACCATGTTCAGCGCAAGTAATATTTACATGTGGGTCAGCATGAAGCGCATCGATAACGCCCAACGGTTCTTCCCGGCGATGAAGTTCGGGTTCATCCTGATCATCATGGCGGCCTGCATCTGGTTCACCCCGAGACGGTTCTTCGCGACGATGATGCCCGAGCCGGGAATGGACAATACCATGGTCCTGCCCGACAACCTGGCCTTCCTCGCCCTCATGATCTCGAAGAATACCGCGGCGTTCACCCTGGTCACGGTGACCTTTATCAATTATATCTTCTACACCATCGCCACCAAAACGGGAAAAGTGCATTACGGGAAGATCAATCCACTCGGACCGTATGTGCTGATCTTCCTGGGGTTCTCCGACATCTGGCTGATGAGCTGGATGGGAACCATCCGCGAACTGTCCCGCATGAACTGGCACATTTATAAAGTGTTTAAGGACGTTACACCCGAGAAGTTCACACCGTCCCTGGCCGAATCCGGGTTCCACGTGACCACTATCGTGTGGACCTTTTTCATCATTATGACCGGAATCATCTGGCTGGGCATCAAGTACCCGAAATCCAAAAAAACATCCGAATCCCACGCCCCGGCGCAGGCCGCGCCACAGATGGCGGAATAAAGGACAGGAGCAGTTAGAATGGCGGAAAACAGCCCCGTAAAAAATATCCTCAAAGGTTTGCCCTGGGTGATCCTGTTTGGGATCTTTGGCTTTGGAGTGGGAACTTTTTTTGGTCTTGGCAGTTACAAAGTGGCCGGAGTTCTCTTTTTCGTCTCCTTTGTTTACAACGTTCTTCTGGGCGTTGCCAGTTCGCGGAAATTTGAAGAAAAATCTTTTGTAAAAAACATCCGGTTTAAG
>PCWF01000048.1:26399-29496 GCA_002796165.1 Nitrospinae bacterium CG11_big_fil_rev_8_21_14_0_20_56_8 | reverse complement strand
TCGTCGCCATAATTGGAGGTATCATCTGGGTGGTGGCGGGTAAATCCGGGTTCCCCGTTTGGTGGCAGATCGAGTTTGTTTCCTTTGCCGGGGTGGGTCTCGTATTCTTCACCATTCTCGACCTGAAACCCATGCAACCCGAAAAAGGGGCGATCAACTGGACGGTCCGGTTGCTGGGAACTTACGCATTGGCATCCTGCCTGTTCATCGTCATCACCCGGAACCTGCCTCAGTTCGATCCCCAGGTCGAGGTCGATAAATTAAACCGGCCTCCCATCAAATTGAGCGGTCTGGCCGGGCCGGAAGTCATCGCCGCCGGACGCCGCGTGTTTGAAGAAAACAAATGCTTCAACTGTCACAAGGTGTTCTGGGAAGGAAACTCCGACCGGGGCCCCAACCTGGGAACAAAGCAGATCGGACTCTTTGACGAGGAATATATCAAAGAACAGATCCTCGATCCGAGGAAGAAACAGGCCCCGGGATTTGATGACGACAAATCCAAAAAGGCCATGCCCACCTATTACGGCGAGGACTTGAGCGAAGACGAAATTCATGCACTCACGTCTTATCTCAGAACGCTACGCGACCCCGAGCATGTCCCGGTTGAAGGAAAACTGGGAGAACAATGGACCTGGTGGGACGATTCTCAAATCGTCGAGGAAGGGAAAGAAATCTTCGAGGGGCGAGGACCGGGAGCGGCGGAAATGGTCAATTGCTCCGTGTGCCACGGCAAAGACGGTATTCCCATGATGACCGGCGCATTGGATTTTCGCAATGCCAACAATACCGACACCACCAAGATGCCCGATCATCTTGAGGGAGTTCAACTGAAAGACTGGCCGGACTGGCTCTGGTACAAGCGCGTGACGCGGGGAGTCGATGGAACTCCCATGGCGCCTTGGGGCACCGTGGTCCCCCATCTCTATCTCTGGAAGGCCGAGGCCTATGCCCATACCTTTCATAATCCGCTGGAGGGACGCGCCCAGAAATATCCCATTCCGCCGGTTCCCACCAAGGAAGATATCGAACGGTGGAAAAAAGACGGATTGTTTATGGATCCCTTGCTTTAAAAGAAATTCACCGGAAGCTGGATAGGCTTCCGTGTTTAATTCCACCCGTGGCCCTTCCAGCCACGGGTGTTTTTTTTCGGCTCCGCTTTCCTTCCGTCTCCCCCCACCCGGATTTATCTGATATGATGAATCCATCAGTCAATCACGTGATCCCCCAATCCGGCTGTTTCGACGCCGGCAATTCGTATTGGAGCTACACATGAGCAAGAGAATCGATGATTTGATTCAGCAGAACCTGTCCCCGGACGGAACCCGGCTCATTTTGCGGGATAAATTCATAGGTCTGCGAGGGGTCATTGAACTGGCAAACCATCCCGCGCTGAAAACCGTCAAGGAGCTGGTTCTCTCGGGGAATCAATGCGCGGATGAGGGAGCTGAAGCGATTGCTCAGTCACCGCATCTGGAAAACCTGGAGATCCTGAACATGAATCATAACGAGATCGGGGACGATGGCGCCATCGCCATTGCGGCTTCGGACAAATTCCCGAAGCTGACCCAGTTGTCCATGTTCGGAAATGTGATCGGAGATGAAGGCGCGCGCGCCTTCGCCGAATCGGCCCAGAGCAAAAAATACATCAAGCTGGATTTGTACAAGAACCAGTTCTCGAATGTGGGATTCAAGCTGTTAACCGAGTCTCCCAATCTTAAAAACTGCGAAGAACTGGAACTTTATCGAGAGTGAGGAATTTCTCTGAATCCTTCACTCGCAGGCAATCTGGCGGGCTTTATGCGGTGGGTTGTTCCCATTGATCCGGGGTGAGCGTCTTGATCTGCAGGGCATGAATGAGTTTTGGGTGGCCGTTGATCTGATCATCCAGAGCACTATACACCATGCGCCGCTGGTCGATCAGATTGACATTCTCAAACCGGGACGAAACCACCGTCACGCTGTAATGCCCTCCCCCGCCCGCCGCCTTGTGACCCCGGTGCAGATAGCTTTCGTCGATAATATCGACCTGTTGCGCACCCAGTTTCTCCTTGAGAATCCGATCAATGATTTCTACAGTATGGTCCATCATCATCTCCTTTGATTTCGATTATTCATTTTGATCGGACCTGAGTCCGATATCGGGAAGATTATAAAACCGGTTTACGGATTGCCCATACCGTGCGTGCACCTCATTTTCTTCCGCATCCACCAGTTTCCCCTTACATTTCGCGCAGACGGGAATTTTGCCCGTCTCATAGCTACGGACGCGGTTTTTGACTTGGCATTGAGGGCACGTTATAATGATAAAAGGATGTTCATCCATATTATAATCCTTGGGAACCTGCGAATCGGTTCCACGACTGCAAGCAATGTTTTTTTATCAAAATCAGGGTAACCCGCAACCCCTTCCGCTTAAAACCAAGATCGTCCTCGTTCTATGGATCGTCATGGTCTTGTCGTTACTGTTCTTCTTCGCTTTCACCCTGTTTTTAATCGCCCTTTGCGCCGGGCTCGTGATCGTTGTTTTCCGTTTTCTGGGAAAAGGACCCCGTCCCCTCCACACGGAAACGAAATCTCAAACCCTCCGTGTTTTTCATCATTCCCGGGTTAACAGGGACAATGATATTATAGATATCTGAAGTTCCCCAAACGTTGCGGATTTTTCCGCAGTTTTCTTCTTTCCACCGTTGCCGTTTCCGTCCCCCGTCAATCGGGACGCGTCGACGGAGTCCTCGGCTTCTTGTAGATGTGGGGAGATATCCCCAGGGCCACCTCGGCCGCTTCCATCAGGGTTTCGGATAGCGTGGGATGAGGGTGAATCGCGCGCGCCAGATCGCGGACCGTCGCCCCCATCTGCATTGCAAGGACCCCCTCGGAAATAAGATCTCCCGCCCCCATACCGGCAATGCCCACGCCCAAAATCGCCTCCGTCTCCGGGTCGATGAGCAATTTGGTCACTCCTTCTCCCCGGCTCTGAGTCTGCGCCCGTCCGGAAATGGACCAGGGCAATCGGGCGACGTTCACGCTTCGATTTTCCTTGCGGGCATCCGTTTCGGTCAATCCACACCAGGCAATTTCGGGCAGAGTGAACACCACG
>PCWF01000048.1:4568-26329 GCA_002796165.1 Nitrospinae bacterium CG11_big_fil_rev_8_21_14_0_20_56_8 | reverse complement strand
CCTCATGAGAAGCTTTATGGGCCAACGGGGCACCGCCGATAACATCGCCGATCGCCCAGATTGCGGGATCTGCCGTTCTGAATCCGGCATCGGTTCGAAGGAATCCCTTTTCATCCATTTCCACGCGGGTCCGCTCAAGACCCAAATCGGCCGTGTTGGGGGCTCTCCCAACCGCGACCAGCACGCCATCGAATTCTCCCCCGGTTTCCTCCCCACCGGTTCCGGAACAATGGACCTGGAACCGTTCTTCGGCTCGGGTGATGGATTTAACCTGGGTGTTTAAATGGATACTTTCAAACTGATTTTTTAAACGGGTCGCCAGGGGGCGAACCAGGTCTGCATCCACTCCCGGCAGGAGTCGATCCATCATTTCCACAAGCGTCACGCGGGAACCGAGCGCGGCATAAACCGTTCCGAGTTCCAGCCCGATATACCCTCCCCCCACAACCAACAGACGCTTGGGGATTTCGGGCAGGTCCAGAGCCCGCGTGGAATCCATCACCCCCTCCACCTGCCGAAAGACGGGGGGCAACAGGGGCCGCGACCCGACCGCGATCACGCATCGGTCGAAACTCAATTCTTCCCCGCCAGCGATTTGGAGGGTGTGTGAATCCCTGAAAACGGCTCTTCCTTCCACCCACCGTACGTTCCGGGCTTTTCCCACGGAAGCCAGCCCCGAAACCATGCGGTCCACAATTCCGTTTTTCCAGGCGCGCAGTTTTTCCAAATCGATGCCGGGGGAATCGAACCGTATCCCGAAATCGACCGCATCCCGGGCCTCGGTCAGGACCTGGGCCACGTGCAACAGGGCCTTGGATGGAATACATCCACGATGCAGACACACTCCGCCGGGCTTCGGCGTTTCGTCCACCAGGGTAACGTCCCATCCTTGGTCGGCGGCAAGAAACGCCGCAGTATATCCTCCCGGCCCCCCGCCCAAAACCACAAGCTTCCCGGAATTTTTCTTAATCACTTGTGTCTCCTGCGGCTCAATTGCTCCCATTTCCTGGGCGGAACCTTGAACGAGGAACGGCCCACAATGTAATGAAACAGTCTTTTGGCATCTTCACGGCTGACGTGCGTTCCCTGCAACCGGGCCACCCATTCTTTCTCCAAATCGAGAAAAGGTTTCAACTGCTTCTCCATTTTCCGAACGATTTGCAGGTTGCTGGGATCGGAGGTCATCCCGCCGGACGGTCCCTTTTTACCAAAAAGATGGGTCCGGTTGGAAGGTGTATTGAACGACCCCAGGGCTTCAAGCACCGGGGAATCCGGAAGGCCCTCAACCTCGGGGAAAAAGCAGGAAAGCGCGAAACCGCGCTCCGATTGCCCGCACGACCGGATTTTCTCCAGAAGGATTTCTTCGAATCTCTCTTTTCCTTTTGTGGGTTCGGCGCCGGGAACATCCCACTCCCCAGCCCGATTGGAACTGAGGATCCCCAGGTCGGCCAGATGACGCATGAAAGCGATGCCGGTGACCTCATCGACGTCCCCAGGGAGAAGTTCGCGTTGAAACCAGGATGTCCACGATTCAAGAGATGCGGGACGAAGGGGGAACTCTTCTTCACTCATGCTTGCGTTTTTATCCTTCCACTCGTGGCGGCGCCGACGGTTGAGTCTGCCGATCCAGGCGGGATTGAAAATGCTCCCGCCAGCTTGCCGAGAGTGGACCCAGGGAAAGAATGGTCCGGATTCCTTCGATATTCGATTTGTCGTGATGCATGAGCGTATTGGCATCGTCGACCGAAAACCGGGCGGGGTGGGTTTCCACCAAAACCAGGAAATCACCGGGCTTGACCCATCCCGGTTTCAACACTCTAAAATAGTTTCCGCTGTAACCCGCCGACTGAATGCGTTGCACCATGTCCCGGGTCCCAAACAATTTGTTCAGTTTGAAACAGGGTTGCCGGGGTTGCGTGCATTGAATTTCGGCTTCTCCCATGCGGTAAATATCCCCGATGTGAAGTGCCTTTTCGGTGAGGCCCGATACGGTCAGGTTTTCGCCAAAAGCCCCGGGAGACAACTCCAGCGCCAACGTTTCCACCCAGAAGGGATAATGATCCTGCGAATACATGCACACGGCTTTGTCTTCCCCACCGTGGTGCAGGGGGTCGGCCACCCCGTCCCCTTCAAATCCCAACTCGGTGAGATAAATCCGGCCCTGCACGGGGGTTTTGAAAATGCCGGAGACCATCTCGCTTCCATCGCGGCACATTCCCTTGCGTGGAACGCCGATATTGATCGAAATAACTTTTGGAGATTCCATAAGGTCCGGATCCAATCTGGAAAGTTTCAGCCGGATTTGGCCGCAGGGACGGACCGGCTGAACTGGAATTGATCCCTGCCTGAGCTTTTGGCCACATAAAGTGCGTCATCGGCCGCTTTTAGCAGGGTTTTAGTGTCATCGCCATCCTGGGGAAAGATAGAGATCCCGATACTGAGGGTGATGCCGAGCGAATGGTTTTCACATTGAATGGGAGGCCGCGTGTTTTCGATCAGTTTGCGGGCTAGGGAGGCGGCGTCCTTGGTGGAGTGAATGACCGGCATCAACAGGATAAACTCATCTCCTCCCAACCGGGCCACGGTGTCCTCCTTCCGCACCGTTTTCCTGAAACGGTCGGCCACCCCCTGTAACAACAGGTCGCCGATATTATGCCCGTAGGTATCGTTGATCGATTTGAATCCATCGAAATCCACGTACAGAATGGCCATCATCCTGTTATTGCGCTGAGCCTGTGCCAGGGCCATACTGAGCCGGTCATTGAGCAATACCCGGTTGGGAAGACCAGTCAAGGCATCATGGTAGGCCATGCTCCGGATCAAATCTTCGGCGCGCTTGCGTTCCAATTCGACCCCAGCCCGGGCGGCGAATAATTTGAGGATAGACAAAGTTCTGGTTTTTTCGATAAAAGGCTGATCGTCGGCAATGGATAAATGCCCGATCACCCGAAGAGACGAATCAAACAAGGGAACACCGGCAAAACTGCGGGCCTGTATGTTTTGAAGCATGGAATCGTTGGGAAAGGATTCGAGGACCTTGTCCGGGAAATAAGTCATCATCCCCGCCAGATTGTCCTCGCTGGGGGAATTCCCGACCGAATAGGTGAAGTTGTCCATATAACGGTTCTCCTCCCATCCCGCGAGGATACTGCATTGGTTGTTCTGGTAACTGATCAGTTCGGAGACATAGGCGCAACGAACCGGCATGGCCAAAGCAAGGTTGCGAACCAGGGATCGAAAAAACTCCTCTCCCACGCGGGAGGAGGTCCCCTCAACAATCGAGCGAAACGAATCCTCGTCTTTTTGAATCTTGATCTTTCCACCGATGCCCGCCGCGGCCATATTCAAAATGGACAACTCGCTCTCCGACCACTCCCGGGGGGAATTCAAAGTCCCGAATCCCAGCGCACCGAAATATTTATGATTGACCTGGATGGGCACCAGAACAAGACTTGAAATCGAATCCGCCTTGAACAGTTTCAACGCGGCCGGAGTGAGCTTCTTCCCGGTGAGGATTACCGTTTTTTGCTCTCTCAAATCCAGGTAAGAATGCGCCATTCCCAGCATCTCGTAAGGAATATGTTCCGGGTTTTCGCCGACCTCGTCGAAGGGGCCGGCGGGAGATTTTTTCTCGCCTTTTTTCCAAAAGGACTCCATTCCCCCGGAAGCGGCGCCTTCCTGGCGTGGAGCATCCTCCAGGATGAACACCAGGTCCAATTCCGCCGCCTTGCCCAGGATCTCCAACGCCTTCTTCAGGGCGGCACCCGTTTCGCCTCCGGTGAGGAGACAATTCGTGGCTTCTGAAACCCCTTCCAGGAGTTGCCCCTGGATTTTTAATTCCCTCTCGACCCGCTTCCGCTGTTTCTCTTCCTCGGAAAGTTGCAGGGCATGACGAATCGCCCGAGCCAGCGCCTCCTGACTCAGATTTTTTTTCACCAGGTAGTCGGAAGCACCGTATTTCATCGCCTCCACCGCGACTTCCTGATCTCCCTGGCCGGTCAGGAAAAGGATGGGCATGGTAATCCCTTTCCGGCGAACCTCCAACAACAGGTCCAATCCATTTTTGTCGCCCAGCAGGTAATCGAAAACGCAGACATCGTAGGAGTTTTTTCCTATCATCAGGATCGCGTTTTTGGCATCGAGTACGTGATCGATCGACGCGCTGGTGGGACTCAATCCTTCCCGAATCAACTCCTTGATCAGAAAAACATCGTCCTCATCATCGTCGGCAATGAGAATATTAAGTTTTTTGGAGTCATTCACCATACGACAGGGACGCTTTGGGGGATTCGGCGGTTTAGGAAAATATCCCAATCAACCGGGAATTTCCCCGGATCTTTAAGTTAGGAATACATCAGGCTATTTTAGCATTATAGACAGCTAATTCAAGGCAGGAAAGGAATTCCTCGCGAAGCTGAAAGCCATTATTTAAAAAGAGTTGGACGGCTTCAAGCCCGGCAATTCCCTTCAGGGAAGCCACATGTACAGAAAATTGGGGGACGTTCGATCCAGATGAAGTCCCAAATCAATATTCACAAGATTTATGGGAAGATTTCCTGGTAGAGAGGAATAGATATTGGGCTTATATTCCCCGGGGCGTTGATAGGTGACCACCTGCAGGCTGGGCAGATGCAAGTCTTCCTTGATTCCGTTGATGGCATCGTCCAGGTAACCGATCTGGTCGATCAATCCATTTTCAAGGGCCTGATCCGCGGTATAAATTCGGCCATCCGCCAGCTTTTTGACCTTGTCCAATCCGATCTGAGGCCGATTTTCCGCAACCAGGCCGACAAAGCGGTTATGAAAATGGTCGATCGTCTCCTGAAATAATCGCCTCTCTTCCGGCGTCAGAGGCCGAAGCGGGGACATGAAATCCTTCTTGTCACCGGACTTTACAACCTCCACATCCACTCCCACATTGCCCATAAGGTCTTTCAGGTTCACCTTGAGGGCGATTACGCCGATGCTCCCCACCAGGGAGGTGGGATGCCCCATGATTCGATCGGCGGCCAACGCAAGGTAATATGCGCCGGAAGCGGCCATATCGACCACGGTGACATAAATCTTCACCTTGCGCTTCTCCTTGAACGACTTGAACTCGTGAAACAGAATGTCGCTTGAGGTGACCGTTCCACCGGGACTGTTCACTCTCAAAATGAGGACGCGGAGCGAATTATCCTTTGCGGCCTGATCCAGAATCTCGCGCACTCTTTCCACCATACCCAGTTCGAGGGGGAAACCGGCCAGAGAGCGTTGCTCCTGGTTATGGATCACTCCGTGGATATCAATCAACAGGGCCTTCTCGGGGCCGTCCCCCGATAAAACCTTTTCTTCAAACGGGGCGATTTGCGGAGTGAGTTGAATGTAAGCACATCCGGAAATCAGACCGAAAAGCACCCAGAGCGATCCACCGATCCAAAATCTCCTTTGGATTCCCTGCCGGCTAATCCTCCCATCCCGTCGCGGGTTATTCTGCTTCGATGAGTTCATGAAACAGTTTCAATTCACCCAGAATCGCTTCGGCTTTATATTTTTGTCCCAGTAAAACCTCGATGCCGCTCCAGGTCTTGCGAATCACTTCACGATTGCGGGCCCCAGGTTCCACCGGAATATATTCGGCCAGGGTGTTGAGGCCGAATACCAGTTCTTTCAGGGCCAGATAGATCTCCGCCACTTCCATCTTTTTTTCCTTGCGGCCTTTCACCGACGTAACGGACCAGGCGCCGGATTCGGTTTCCCGGGCGATCCGGACAAACTGGAGTAGCGCCTTTTTAATCCCTTCCAATGCGCTGTTCCCGCTTCCATCGGGGGACGGGAGCGTTCCCAGGATATGATGGATATTCTGCAACGGTTGAATCACTTTAAGATCAACCAGGGCGGAGTCGTCGAGTTGATACAGGTGGCTTAGCTCGCGCGGCGAAATTCTGGCCGTTCCGGTGCCCTCCGCGTTAACAGTGGCTTCCAGTTTGTCGATCAGGTCCTGAACATTCGCCTTGGTCGCGGCAACTAATTCCGCCACTCTCCGTTCAAATTCCTGGCCTTTACCGAAGCCCTGATAGAGATCGCGCAAATCCCGAATCATCTGATCGCCCAGGGTTTCCATCTCCCGGTTTAACAGTCTCCATAAGAACAACTTTCGTTCAGGACCGAGGGGAGAAACGTACTTGAGCCGAACTTCACGTTCCACGCTTAGAAATTTTTTAGGAATATTTCTGAACATCCGCTCGAACGAACCGAAAATAGCATCCAGCCGCTCCAGGGAATGCTTCTGGTTGCTCTTGGTAAACTTGATATTAAGCTTCATGATGCGGACCGAGTTTTCCTGGAGCTCGCCGACCAGTTTTGCCCGCTCCATCACATCAAGCTTGGATTGCAAATCGTCCATAGTTCCGAATCACTTTCAGGGTTGAGGCAATCCCGGACCCTCCGCCGGGCTTACCGATTTAGCGCACCGGCAACCAATGCCGTAGTAATCTTTTGCGTCGTCGTCACCGTACCGGCGGGTGGTCGTCAGGTAAACGGGAAGGCTGTTCCAGGCTCCTCCGCGAATCACATGGTACATTCCGGTTTCGGGTCCGCGGGGATTTTTATAATCGCTGACCTTGTAGTAGTTCTTATCATACCAGTCGAATACCCACTCGGCAACATTCCCCGCGAGGTCGAAAATACCTTCCGGCGCGGCCCCCTTGGGATAAGACCCGACGGGTTCCAGAATGGTTCCCCGCATGACGAAACAGCATTTGCCGAAATTGGCCCGGGTCGCATCGGGTTCTTCACTTCCCCATGGATAGCGGCGCGAGACCGTTCCCCTGGCGGCCCTCTCCCACTCGGCCTCGGTGGGCAACCGCTTACCATTTCGCAGGCAATAATCCCGGCATCGCTTCCAGGTAAGGCCGAAAACGGGCCGTTTCGCCATATCCGGCCTGACTTTGCGATCGTACCAACCGGTGATGGTGGGATATTCGGTGTGGAACCGCTCCAGATAGCGCTCGAAGTCCGTTCCCGTCACTTCATACCGGTCCAAATGGAAAGCGTCGAGGTAAACTTTATGCACGGGGTGTTCATCCGGACTCCCCTCGCCCTCCTCGCTTCCCATGAAAAACTCCCCGGCGGGAATCAGCACCATTTCCTCCTCAGCCCAAAGCGGGGCAATACCCAGCCCCAGAATACCGATGACCCAACCCATGACCCGCTTTATTCGCATGCACGCTCCTAATCCTTTGGGAATAAGGAAATTTATGGCATTATTATACAGAAAATCGGGGTGTATTCCCCACCCTCTTTACCGGGCAAACCGTCGCCCGTCCCCGGCCCTTTCAGCCAGCACCGACTGTGATACGGAATCAAGCCAGCGACTCCTGAGATATCACCTATGAAAACTATACAAAAAGTCGAGGATTGGATCGGCAGAATCGAGTCCTGGCTGGTCCTCGTGGTGCTCCTGACCATGATCGTTCTTTCATTCGGCCAGGTGATCCTGAGAAATGTGTTCAACAGCGGGATTTTATGGGCGGACATTTTTCTTCGGCAAATGGTCCTGTGGGTCGGGTTTCTTGGGGCCTCCCTGGCGACGAGGGAAAACCGCCACATTTCCATCGACCTGTTGCCGATCCTGCTTCCGCGCCGCTGGCACCCGCCCTTGCGTGCGCTGACTCATTTCGCGGCGGGGATCATCAGCGGATTTCTGGCCCACGCGGCGTGGCGGTTCGTTGAATTCGAACGCGAGGCCGAGTCGGTCCTTTTTCTCAACTTTCCCGTCTGGTGGTTCCAACTCATCCTGCCCTACGGCATGGTCATCATCTCCCTGCGTTGCCTGCTGAACGGGATTTCCACCCTGTTTCCGCCGAACCCGTCCGGAGCCTCATGACCCTGCCGATCGTTTTTGGGATCATCGTCCTGGCATTCATGGGGACCCCGCTTTATGCCATCATCGGCCTGGTGGCCCTGCTTTCCTTTCACCAGGCGGACATCGATGCCGCGGCGATATTTATCGAGTTGTACCGGGTCGCGAGCGCCCCCACGCTCATCGCCATTCCCCTGTTCACCTTCGCCGGATTCGTCCTGGCCGACGGCAAAACCCCCCAGCGTCTCACCCGCCTTTCGAGGGCCTTCCTGGGGGGCATGCCGGGTGGGATTCCGCTGGTGGTCCTCGTCGCCTGCGCTTTTTTTACCGCGTTCACCGGTGCGTCCGGGGTCACGATCATCGCGCTGGGCGGACTCCTTTATCCGCTCATGATCCAGGAGCGGTACGGCGAAAAATTCTCGCTGGGACTCATGACCTCGTCGGGAAGCCTGGGCCTTCTGTTCCCCCCCTCCCTACCCCTGATCCTGTACGCCATCGTGGCGCAGGTGAACGTGGATCAATTGTTCCTGGCGGGAATCGTTCCCGGAAGCCTCATGATCGCGATCATCGGGGCCTACAGCATCGTCCGGAGCCGGACGTTTCACATCCATTCCCGGCCGTTCGACGGCACCGAAGCGCGGGCGGCCTTGCGTGAGGCGGCGTGGGAAATTCCGCTTCCCTTCGTCATTCTGTTCGGCATCTACGGAGGAATATTCACCATCACCGAAGCGGCCGCCGTCACGGTGGTCTACGTGGTCTTCATCCAGGGAATCATGCACCGGGAGCTTCATCCCTTCCGCGATCTCCCGCGCCTGATGCGGGACAGCATGGTTTTGGTCGGGTCGATCATCATCATCCTTGGCACCGCCATGGGGTTCACCAATTACCTGATCGACGAGCAGGTTCCCATGAAAATCCTGGAGATCATGAAAATCCATATCGAGGATCGTCTGACCTTCCTGATGCTCCTCAACGTCTTTCTCCTGATCGTGGGATGCATGATGGATATCTTCTCCGCCATCATCGTGGTCGTGCCGCTGGTCCTCCCCATTGCGCAAAGTTTCGGCGTGGACATGATCCACCTCGGGATCATCTTCCTGACCAACCTGGAGATCGGCTATTCCACCCCGCCCGTGGGGATCAACTTGTTCATTGCCAGCTCACGGTTCGAGGAACCGGTGGTGAAATTGTACCGGGCAACCCTGCCCTTTCTGGGCTTGCGTCTGGCCGGACTTTTCCTGATCACCTACCTCCCTTCTCTCAGCCTGTACCTGGTGCACGTATTGAACCGTTAACTCATTGAAATTTTTGAAATATATTTTACATCGCCAAAACCCTTCTGCTATCCTTATAAAAACCGGCCCAAACCGGTCAAGAGAGATCTTCCAATCCATCGAAAAGCTGATTGTGGACCGCAGAACGTTCTTCAAACAACTGGGCGGTGTCCCCCCCGGATCAATCGTAGCACAACGGGACCTGACGTTCACCGTGACGGGCCGGATGATCCGGTCTTTCGCCTTCGCAACTGAAGCCATTGGGATCGACGCGCCGATCCAGGACGCGATCTCCATGGCCCGGAATAGTCTCTGACCATGCGCAAATTATCCGTACCGTCCCGATCCCCGGTTTCCCTTCACTACACTTTTTTTCCCACGCCGCTGGGAATGGGAGGATTGGCGGCCACGAACAAGGGCATTTGCCGTGTCCGGTTGCGTTTGACCGGCGAAGCGGAATTTCTCGATGATCTTGCGGCAAATTATCCCGGCCTCGTCCCGCTGAAACGCACGACGGAATTCCGGGACCTTGTCCGTCAATTCGACCGGTATTTCCGGGGCAAGCTGGACCGCTTCCAATGCCGGCTGGACCTAGGTGCGGGAACTCCCTTCCAGCAAGGCATCTGGCGTCGGCTGGGCACCATCCCCTACGGACAGACCCGGAGCTACCGCTGGCTGGCGCAAGCGGTTGGCCGTCCCAGCGCCTACCGGGCCGCCGGCAACGCCAATGGTCGAAATCCCATCCCCATCCTTATTCCCTGCCACCGGGTGATCCGTGACAATGGAGAGCTGGGAGGCTACACGGGCGGACTCGACATCAAGCGGTTCCTCCTCGACCTGGAACACAAAACGCATGGGATTATATAAAACCCCGGGAATCGTGCTCAGAAGCATGGACCTAGGGGAAAAGGACAAGCTGGTGACGCTGATGACCGAAAAGTTCGGCAAGATCAAATGCGTCGCCAAATCGGCCCGCCGCATGAAGAGCCGCTTCGGGGCTTCGCTCGAACCCTTGTCCTACGTTCACATCCTTTATTTCGGCAAGGAATATCAAACGCTCTATCAGCTGAACCAGGCGGATATCCGGAAGTCGTTTCAACACATCCGGGAAAATCTGGACAAACTCTACCGGGGCCTTTATTTCGTGGAACTGATAGACTCCCTGGTGACGGAGGGCCATCCCGAACCTCAGTTGTTCGACCTGCTTCTGGAAGGTCTGGAGACCCTGCAGGAAGGGAATGACCTGGAACCTCTTTGCCGTTTGTTTGAATTGAGGATCATGGCCGGGCTGGGGTACACTCCCCGGCTGGATCTGTGCATCTCCTGCAAGCTGGATCCCGGACCGGGAGAGTTGGGATTCAGCTTTTTGAGGAAAGGGGTCCTGTGCGGACCCTGCACGCGGAAATATCAGCCCGAGACGCGCATCACGCCGGGAACGCTCAACACCCTGCGGCGAATGTTGTCCATCGAGATCCGGAACAGTTCCCGGTTGAAATTTCCCCGGGGCATGGAGGAGGAAATCGGGGCCATCACTCGGCGGATGGTCCTGGCGCATTTGGGAAGGGAACTCCGCACCTATGCTTTCATCAAAAACATGGCGCTGGTGTAATCACGGCAGGCGCCTTAAATTCGGTTTTATCCTGGAGGAGCACCATGGCCAAGCAACGCATCCATACTGAAAACGCGCCCGCCGCCATCGGTCCCTACGAGCAGGGGGTCCGGATTGGGGACCTGGTGTTCACTTCCGGACAAATCGCCCTGGATCCGGCCACGGGGCGATTTTTGGCGGGGGACATCGAGCAGGAAACCGAGCGCACTCTGGACAACCTGAAGGCAATTCTTGAGGCCGCGGGGCTCAGTCTGGGACATGTGGTCAAGACCACCGTGTACCTGGCCGACCTCGGGGATTTTTCGCGGATGAACGGGGTTTACGAAAAATATTTCGCCCGGAGCAAGCCCGCCCGGGCCTGTGTCCAGGTCGCCGCGCTCCCTAAAGGCGCCCGGGTCGAGATCGACGCCATCGCGTCATTCAGCGCCTGAGGGAGGCTTCACGATCCACATGGCCGAAAAAAAGAACAAGGGACAAAAAACCTTCTTCCGTTTCATGGCCCTGATCGGCGTCGTCACCGTCGGCACGATCGTTTATGGCTTTCTCACCGCCGCCCCGGCCCTGCGGCCCATTCCCGCCCACCTGGGTCCGCTCTCCACCTCCACCTGCCTCAAGTGCCACGTGGAAAGTCCCTCGGGGGCGCCCATCATGCCGCACCGTCCCATGACCGATTGCACCTTCTGCCACAAGGGGCCCGAATTACCCACTCCGCAGACGGGTTATTGAACGACGCTCTCCTGACCGGGCGAAGCGCGCCAGACTTGATTTTCGGCTTTGATTTTTCCGGACGGGAACGGGATCAGAAATGATGCAGGGCGGGTTTGCCGAGCGGGTACACATTGAATCCCATCTCGTGGAGTTTCTGGTGATTCAACAGGTTTCTTCCGTCAAAGATGAAGGCGGGTTTTTCCATGGAATCGTAAATCTTCTGGTAATCCAGCTGAGCAAACCGTTCCCACTCGGTCAGCAAGGCAACGGCGTGGGCTCCCTGGACCGCACGGTACGGGTCTTCCTCGAAATGGAAATTACCTTCGATTCCCTCAAGATCCTTTCGGGCATTCTCGATTGCATGCGGATCGGTGATGGCCAGTTTCGCCCGTTCTTCCAGGAGCCGCCTGCAAATGTAAATCGCGGGCGCGTCCCGCGTATCGCTGGTATCGGGCTTGAAGGCAAAACCGAATACGGCGATTTTCTTATCGACCAGGGTGTCGAACATGGATCTCAGGACCCGTTTGACAAACCGCTCCATCTGGTAATCGTTGATCGCCACGACCTGTTCCCAGTACCGCGCCACGGGATCCAGCTTGTAATGCTCGCACAGGTAAACGAGGTTGAGGATATCCTTTCGGAAACAGGAGCCTCCGAACCCCACCCCGGCATTCAGGAACTTCGCGCCAATACGGGAGTCCATCCCCACCGCGTGGGCCACCTCGCTCACTTCGGCTTCGGTGGATTCGCAGAGAGCCGCAATGCTGTTGATCGACGAGACTCGCTGGGCCAGAAACGCGTTGGACACCAGCTTGGACAACTCGCTACTCCAGAGGTTGGCGGTGAGGATCCGTTCCGGAGGGACCCAATGCCGGTAGATCCGGACTAATTCTTCCCGCGCCGCGAGGCCCCCGGGGGTATTTCTCGACCCGATCAGGACGCGGTCAGGGTCCTCCATATCGCGTACCGCCGTTCCCTCGGCCAGAAATTCGGGATTGGACAAGACGTCGAAGTGAACGGAATTGGAGCCGGAATGCAGGATGGTTTCCAGCGTTTCGGCCGCCCGCACGGGAATGGTGCTTTTTTCCACCACGATCTTATGGCTCCGCGCCACTTCCCGGATCTGCCGCGCCGTCTTTTCGATGAATTGCAGGTCGGCGGCCCGCCCCGCTCCTTCGCCGAAGGTTTTGGTGGGAGTGTTGACCGCAACGAAAATGATGTCTGCCGCGTCGATTTCCTTATCCAGATCCGTGGAATAAAAAAGGTTTTTGCCGCGGGATTTCATCACCCGTTCTTTAAGTCCCAACTCGAAAATGGGGAGCTTGTCGGAATTCCAGGCATCGATCCGTTTTTTATTGATGTCAAGAACGCTGACTTTGTAATCGGGACACTTGTTGGCAATGATGGCCATGGTGGGTCCACCCACGTATCCGGCCCCGATACACGCAATTTTTTTAGTGAACTTAGTGTCCGTCATCCTGTCCGTATCGGAAACTGCGGTTTAAAAATTGAAAAAAAAAGAGGTCAGGCCCCGGAAAGGCCCGACCTCTTGCTCAGATGAAATGCAATTTATTTCTTGTAAAAGAACACACCGTCTTTTTTCTTTTTATCGTACTTATACGGAAGAGTGTCCTCCTTGAACTTGATTTTTCCTTCGACAATCTCGAAATCCTCAATGCGCAGGGGAGTTTTTTGCGTCTGTCCTTCCTCCTTTGCGCGATCTTCCTTCTTCTCAAGCTTCTGATCCTGATTATCCTCGGTAAAGTACTTTTCAATCTGGTGAACTTTGGCCTTCCGTTCTTCAAAATTGAACTTGTACTTGTCGTGGACCGTAGGCTGGAATGGAGTGTTCCGGTGCGTATGGCACCGGGTACAAACATTGGAGTAATCCCACCGTTGACCGTACTTCTCCGTATCCGATTTCTTGAAATCGCCCTTGGTGTTCTTCATGACCACCCGGAATTGGCCGCCTCCGGCCACGGAATGGCACATCTCGCATCCCACCTGTTCGAGATTGGGCTCTTTGGGATCGATGGGGGAGCTGATATCCTTCCCCTTCTTGTTGGTTGTCCCCGCCGGTTGGAACCCGCCCTTCTGTCCATATCCCGTCGTGTGGCAACGGAGGCAAAGCGGATTCGTGGTGTAGTCCTTTTCCGGATCCAATTTCACGCGCTTTTTGGCCTCAACCCGTTCACCGGGTTTCAGCAGGGTGTAGGTATGGCCATGCGGGGAATCCTTCCACGCTTGATAATAGGGATCATGACAACTACCGTTACATTTGACAGCGCCGACGAATTTGGGCTTTTTAGGAATTTTCTTCTTCTTGGCGTCGGCGTCACCGGCTCCGCCCAGAATCATAACTACGGATATCAAGACCAAACTCAACAATCTCAGAGCTTTCACCATTCTGACCTCGGTAGCAACGGGATAAAGTGATTGTCAAAAACAGCCTCGGAAGGATAATATAAAACCCCTATCCGGTCAATATCAAAAGGGTTGTATATTTGGCCTCGATCCACGGCCGGGCCGCTCAAACGATAAACATCATGACCCGTCAACTAAAACCCAAAACCTGAATCCACAACCTTCCTCATGCAATAAATTTTTTTCCACTTATTTATAACAAGTTATACGATATTTATTAAGGAGACCTCTAACAATTCGATATTTTTTGTCCCGGCAGATCGCGCGTCCTTGAAAATCAAGGGCACGGTCATGGCCAAAAGCGATTTTTAGAGGTGCCCTTTAATTTTAAACATCAAAATATTTCGACCATCATCCCTTGAAACTATCCGATTTTGATTTCGATCTTCCCCCGGAGCGAATTGCTCAATCCCCTGCTGAACAGCGGGATCAATCCAGATTGATGGTCCTCAATCGCAGGGAGAGAACGATTCATCACGACTTCTTTTACAATCTGCCTCGTTATCTTTCCCACCACCCGCTCATGGTATTCAACAACACCCGGGTCTTTCCGGCAAAATTGCGGGCTCGTATGAAAAATACCGGACGGACGGTCGAACTGCTTCTGACCCGGGAAATTTCACCCAACCTGTGGGAGGCGATGATCAAAGGATTGAATCGCCTCAAGGAGGGGACGGAATTCAACTTTGCCCATTCGGACGTTAAAGGAAAATTTTTAGAAAGAGTGGGCGATCGTGGCCGGATCGCGTTCGAGGGCGCCGACAACGTTCGCACCGTCCTCGGCACTTTGGCGGAAATGCCGCTCCCGCCCTACATTCGCCGGGAACCGGACCGGGATGCTCGTCTGACGCAAATGGATTACCATCGCTACCAAACGGTTTACGCAGAAAAGGAAGGGGCGATTGCGGCCCCGACCGCCGGTTTGCATTTCACTCCGGAGGTCATGGCTCAGATCGAAAAGGAGGGAGCCGACCTGGCATTTATCACCCTTCATGTGGGGCCGGGCACCTTTCAACCCATACGGGTGGAAAACCCGGCTCTCCATCGCATGGAGAGCGAATACTTTGAAATTTCGGGGAAAACCTGGAAACAACTTGTCCAGGCAAAGAAAAAAGGCCAGAGCATTCTGGCCATCGGAAGCACTTCGACCCGAACCCTGGAATCGGTGGACCTGAATCATCCACACCCCCAAGGCCAATCCGGGTGGACCGGCCATTACATTTATCCCGGGTATACATTCAAGCTCGTGGGACAAATGCTAACCAATTTCCACCTCCCCCGCTCCACCCTTCTTCTTATGGTCAGTGCGTTTGCGGGGACCGAATTGATCCGAAAAGCCTATCAGGAAGCCATCCGGGAACAGTACCGCTTTTTCAGTTATGGGGATGCAATGCTGATCCTGTAATCGCGCCACGGAACCGGGAATTACTCGGCTCCGCCTTTGCCATTCCCGTCATTTACCGCCTGTTTGAAATGCTTTCCGGACTTGAACCGTACTACTTTACGGGCTGAAATTTCAGCCTCTTCCCCGGTTTTGGGATTCCGGCCCATTCGCTTGGTTTTCGCCCGAACCTGGAATGTGCCGAAGCGCCGCAAAATTACCGGCTCGCCCTGTCCCAAGGACTCTTTTATAAGATCGATTACTGTTTCAACAGCTTCTTCAGCCTTGGCGCGGGATAGATCGGCTTTGCTGCTGACTTTGTTGATAATGTCTTGCTTGGTCATGACCCCTCCTGTACTTAAACTTTTGAATTTTGCCCGTTGCTTCTGATAATAAAATTCAAAAAGATTAACTTGCTGAAATCGCTTAATTTCTCTTCCCTGGAACAATCCGTTCCCTGCGATGGAATCGATTCTTTCAATGGCCTCTCTCATTGAGCGGTTGAGAAACCCATTTCTCGATCCCGGGAGGAAATCCCAGAATGGGCCGGGATTCCTTCCAGAGGACGCATTTTTCCCCTCCCCGAATTAAAAGGAAGTTCCATTGGCCTTCAGTTCAAGTCTCGATGGCCAATACTTTACCCATTTATTATAAAAATTTCAATATCTTATTCCAACTCATCGGCATTTTTTTTCAATTTTTTAATCTTTTTAAAATTTCTTCTTGACAAGATGGGAAAATTTTCAAGTTATCCATTTAAATTTTTACTCATTTAATTTCAATAAGTTAATTACATACCTCTCAAAAAGCCACCCAAAACACAAGGGTTTTCCCGATAACTAATGAATTTTAAAAGAGTTAATTAAATATTGAGAGGAAAATCCGGGCCCAGGGGGAATCTGAGGGGGGATATTTGCTGGGAAAGACAATAAAAAAAATTTCAGGGCCGGATTTGGTTTTTTTCATTCATGGGGACAATGTGGTAAACCATCTCCCCGGACTTTGCGAGATTCAGTTTTTCCCGGGCAAGCTTTTCAATGGCATAGGGGTCCTGCTTGAGGGCCTGGATTTCACGCCCCAGCTGAGCGTTTTCCTCTCTCAGCACCCGATTGCTCTGGTCGAGGGAGTGCAATTCATCCTGGAACTTGAATACGGTCATCAACCCGTCTTCGTGAAACAGGGCCACCATCAGCATGACGAAAAAGAAGACCAGGCTGAGCAAGGTCAGGCGCTGATAGGTCGAAAAGTTTTTTCTGGGCCCGGACGGAATGGCCCCTCCGCGGAGAATCGGCGCGTTCATGATTTCAGGTTGTAGAATACATCTTTCCCGCGGAATACCGCGGTGTCGCCCAACAACTCCTCAATCCGTAGCAACTGGTTGTACTTGGCAATCCGGTCGGTTCTGGAGAGGGAACCGGTTTTGATCTGCCCGGCATTGACGGCCACCGCCAGGTCGGCGAGGGTGGTATCCTCCGTTTCGCCCGACCGGTGCGAGATGACGACCGTGTATCCGGAACGTTTGGCCAATTCGACAGCATCGAGGGTTTCCGTCAGGGTCCCGATCTGATTGACCTTGATCAGAACGGAGTTGGCCACCCCTTCCCGGATTCCCTTCCTGATAATTTCGGTATTGGTCACGAACAGATCGTCTCCCACCAGTTGAGTTCCCCGTCCCAGCTTTTCCGTCAGCTTCTTCCAGCCGGTCCAGTCGCTCTCGTCGAGTCCGTCCTCCACGCTGATGATTGGGTATTTCCTTACCAGTCCGGCGAGGTACTCAATCATCTCTTCGGAGGAGAGCCGGGATTTTTTCTCCGCCGCGAGGTTGTATTTTTTATCGGAATAGAATTCGGATGCGGCCGCGTCGAGTGCGATCAAAACATCCTTTCCGGCCTTGTAGCCCGCGGCCTTCACCGCCTCGAGAATGACCTCAATGGCCTCCTGATTGGACTTGAGGTTGGGGGCGAATCCCCCCTCATCTCCCACGGAGGTATTGTGTTTCTTGTCCTTGAGAACTTTTTTCAGGTGGTGGAACACTTCCACTCCGATGCGCAGAGCATCGGCGAAGTTGCGTCCGCCCACAGGAACGATCATGAACTCCTGAATATCCACATTGTTGTCCGCGTGGGCTCCCCCGTTGATGACGTTCATCATGGGAACCGGCAGTTCCTTTGCGTTGGTGCCGCCGATGTACTGGAACAGGGGAAGCTCCAGCTCGTTGGCCGCGGCGTGGGCCACGGCCAGCGAAACACCGAGAATGGCGTTGGCTCCCAGTTTGCCCTTGTTCTTGCTTCCGTCCATTTCGATCAGCAGACGGTCGATCAACACCTGCTCGGTAATCTCGATCCCCACAATTTCCGGAGCGATCTTGGAATTGACATGGCTGACCGCTTTGAGAACGCCTTTCCCGAGGTATCTCTTGGGATCCCCGTCCCGCAGTTCCACCGCCTCCCGGGAACCCGTGGAAGCCCCCGAAGGAACAATCGCCCTGCCGATTATCCCCGAATCCACCATCACATCCACCTCGATAGTGGGGTTCCCCCGTGAATCCAGAACCTGCCTCGCTTGAACGCCAACGATCTCACTCATGGTTGTGGCCGATGTCCTTTCTGATCGAAAAAATTGCCTACCCGTTTATTCCTTCGCCTTTTTCAAAGCCCGTTTACTGGCCTCGATGGTCCGCTCGATATCCTGATCGGTATGGACCACCGAAACGAAACCGGCCTCGAATGGAGACGGAGCGATATACACCCCCTCTTCCAGAAGGGCATTGAAATACCGCTTGAACAACTCGGTATCGGAAGTTTTTACCGACTCGAAATCGATCACCTCCCGGTCGGTGAAAAACATGGAAAACATTGATCCCACCCGGTTGAATTGAGCGGGGATCCCCAGTTCCTGCACATTGTTGCGCAGGCCCTCGCACAGTATTTCCGTTTTACGGTCCAGCAAATCGTACAAGCCGGGCTGACTGAGCATATCCAGCGTGGTATTTCCGGCGGCCATGGCGAGCGGGTTCCCCGAAAGGGTTCCCGCCTGGTAAACCGATCCCGATGGAGACACCTGGTCCATCAGGTGGCTTTTCCCCCCGTAGGCTCCCACCGGCAAGCCCCCGCCGATGATCTTTCCCAGGCAGGTCAGGTCCGGATCGATCCCATACAATTCCTGCGCGCCGCCGAGAGCAACGCGGAACCCGGTAATCACTTCGTCGAAGATGAGAAGCGCTCCGGCAGACCGGGTCACCTCTCGCAAGGTTTGCAGGAACCCCGGTTTGGGCGGCACCACTCCCATGTTTCCCGCAACCGGTTCCACGATCAGGCAGGCGACTTCCTTGCCTTCGCGGTCGAAGAGTTGACGGACCTTTTCCGCGTCGTTGTAAGGCAGGGTAAGGGTTTTGGCGGCCAGGTCGGCGACGATACCGGGGCAATCGGGGATCCCTAAAGAAGCCAGCCCCGATCCGGCCTTGACCAGAAGACTGTCCCCATGGCCGTGGTAACAGCCCTCGAATTTGACGATTTTTTCCCTTCCCGTCGCTCCCCGGGCCAGGCGGATGGCGCTCATGACCGCCTCCGTCCCCGAGTTGACCATGCGCACCTTCTCGATGGAGGGAACGGCGTACACCACCTTTTCGGCAAGGCCGATTTCCGCCTCGATCGGAGCCCCGTAACTGGTCCCCCGCTCGGCCTGGATCTGGACCGCTTCAATGATCTGAGGATGCGCATGCCCGAAGATCAGCGGTCCCCACGAGGCGACATAATCGATGAACGTATTTCCGTCCACATCCATGAGCCAGGACCCGTCGGCGATCTGGATGAACACCGGGGTGCCCCCCACCGCCTTGAACGCTCTCACCGGGCTGTTCACTCCGCCGGGAATGAACTTCTGCGCTCTCAGAAACAACCGTTCCGAACCGTTCCGCTTCACATCGACTCCTCAAATAAAATGGATAGATCTTGTTTCAACTTTTCGGGAATCAGCGCCCGGTCCGTCACCACCGCCTGGCACGCCGCCGAGGCGCATCGACAGGTCCCTTTCCGTTTCAACCGTCCGGCCAGCATACGGATGACCTTTTGCGCCATCTCGACATTTTTGTGCATGGTTTCCAGAACCGCCTCAAGGGTCACCGCTTCTTCCTCCACCTTCCAGCAATCGTAATCGGTGACCAGGGCGAGGGTGGCATAGCAAAGACCCGCTTCCCGGGCCAGCTTGGCCTCGGTAACGTTGGTCATGCCGATCACGTCCACCCCCCAGGAGCGGTACACGTTGGACTCGGCCCGGGAGGAAAACTGGGGTCCCTCGATACAGATATAAGTTCCGCCCTCGTGGAGATCGGCTCCGGCGTCTCTCGCCGCGCCCGCCAGGGTTTTGGACACCTCAGGGCAAACCGGGTCGGCCAGACTCACGTGCCCGACCATGCCGATGGTGTAAAAGGTGCTGATCCGCTTGTGGGTGCGGTCGATGCACTGGTCGGGAACCACGAAGTGCCCGGGAGGATACTCTTCCTTCATACTGCCCACGGCGCTGACGGAAACGATGCGGCGCACGCCGATTTTCTTGAGGGCAAAGATATTGGCCCGGAAGTTGATTTCCGAGGGAGGAATGCGGTGCCCGCGTCCATGGCGCGGCAAAAAGGCCAGGCGGACTCCTTCCAGCTCGCCGATCATTACTTCGTCCGAGGGCGAACCGAACGGCGTCTCGACGGCGCGGGACTCGATAATCTTCAAATCCTTCATCTGGTACAAGCCGCTTCCGCCGATAACGCCAAACGCAATTTCAGACATTCTGTGGAATACTCCCTGGATGTTCAGTTTGGAAACGTTCGAAACATGAGATTGGCCGGAACCCGGTTTCCGCGGCGAAATCCGGGTTCCAAAAGGATGGGTTCCGTTTGAGAAAGCGCATCGTCACGGAGCTGAATCCCTCCGCCCTGCGGCTTACAACAAACTCTGCTTCTTCTTGTCCACTTCGCTGAGCAGGAACTTCAGTTCGGCGATGTTCTCGCCCGCTTTGGACAAAGTCCCCTCGTCCCGCTTGAGAGCCTGGATCTTTACGTTGACGTCCTCCGCCAGCAGGTTAAGCGCGCTCAACCGCTTCTCCACCTCGTTGAGCATATTGATCCGGCTGTTGAGGAGATCGATCTTGGACTCGGCCTCTTCGGTAATGGAGGTGAGCTTTTCGATGTTGACGTTGATCTTGTCGAGGTTTTCCTTTTCCTTCTCGATCCGGTCCTTCTCGGCATTGGTGTGGCGAATCACCGCGGCCAGCTCGGCCAGGGCCTGTTGTGTCTCCTTGACCCTATCCTCACTGCTGGCGACGTTCTTGATCCGCTGTTCCACCTGGGTCAGGAGGGTGCTGAGGTGATCCATTTTCTTCTCGGCTTTCAGGATATTCTCCTCGCGCTCTTCGAGAATTTCCTGCCGCGTACGCAAATCCTTCATCAGGCGGTCGAGTTCCTGGATTTTCTTTTCGGTGTTTTCAACCAGGACCGATTGCTTGTTCAGGCTTTCCAGTTTTTCTTCGAAATTGGTGGAGATGTGCCCTAGATCCTCGCGGACATGGTCGATCTTGGTGATCTCGTCCTTGGCCTCCTGCAGGTCCTTGAACTTGGACCTCATCTCGATCTCCATGATGCTGAGCTTCGAGGAAAGGTTGTTCATCCTCCGCTCCTGATCGTCGATGGCGGCCTTTTCCTTGGCAATGTCGAGAATCTTCTCCTCGATGGTGTTGGTCATGGCCTTGAGACCTTCCAGCCGCTGATCGACCTTTTCGAGGAAGTCGATCTTCTTCGACACGTTGGCGATCTTGATGTTGGCCTCTTCGATGAAGAAATCCAGCCCGTCCACCTTCTTCTCCATCTTCTCGATGAGGGCTTTCCTCTGCATCTGGGTTTCCATCTTCACATCGAGACTGATGACCATGGAGCTGAGGTCGTTGATCTTCTTGTCTACCTGGTCCACCAACTGGCTCTTGCGGATGATCTCGTTCATCTGTTGCTGGGTGGATTCCCCCAACTCCTCGATCTTCTTCAGAATGCCGTGAATGGTATCGGCCTTCTTGATCTCGTCATCCAGCCGCTGGACCTTTTGCTCCGCTTCCTCGGCCATCACGTTGAATCGGCTCATTTTTTCATTGGCCACGTCGATGGACTTCATCTCCTCCTTGAGCAGTTTCATCTTGTTGCTCAGGTTGTCGATGAGGAAGGTGTTGAGCTTGTTGATCTTCTCCTCGGTCTTGTCGATGATGGCCTTTTCTTCATGGATCTTGGCGATTCGGGTTTCCACCTCGACGGCGAGGGAGTCGAGGTCGCGCAGGCGGCCGCTGATGGTGCGGATCATCTCGTTCTTGACGGAGATGTTCTTCGATTCGATCTTCAGTTCGCTGATCTCCTGCCCCATCCGGTTCAGGGTTTCCTGGGTTTCCCGGATCATGTGGCCCTGGCTCAGTAACTTGCCGTAGTCGGCCTGGAGCCCGCTCAGCACCCGCTTCAACTCCGCGGTGTCGCGGGTGTAGCCTTCGATCACCTCT
>PCWF01000048.1:316-4560 GCA_002796165.1 Nitrospinae bacterium CG11_big_fil_rev_8_21_14_0_20_56_8 | reverse complement strand
GCGGATCCGCTCGTACCGCGCGTCGAGCTCCCGCAGGATATCCTTCATCTCCGCAACCTTGTCGGCGGTGGATTTCATCACCTCCTTGAAATGAACCACCTCCTCGACCTGGCTGTCGATCTTGTCGAGCATGTGTTCCAGCCGGTTGACGTTGCGGTCGGTCTCCTTGATCAGCTTGTTTTCATCTTTCAGCTTCTTGATCTTGGAGTCCATGTCCCAGATCAGGACGTTCAGCCGCCCGGCGTCCTCGTTGGCTTTTTCCACCAGGATGCGCTGTTGCTGGAGACCCTTGACCTTGTTATCGATGTGTTCGGTGAGCAGATGCATCTCCTCCAGCTCCCGCTTCAGCGTGTTGTAATTCGATTCCAGCTCTTTGGAGATGCGCTGGAAGTCGCGCACGCGCACGTCGATGGTCTTGATCTCCTCCACGCGGAGGTTCAGGGTATCGAGTTTTTTAAGGGTGTCGGGAACCTGGTGGCTGATGCCGTCGAAGATATGCTTCTTCTCTTCCAGCTCACCGGCCTTCTTGTCGAAATATTCGACCAGCATTTGCAGGTTCTTCCGCTCCTGGCGGGCGATATTGAGAAGCTCTTTGAACTCTTCCATGCGAAAGTCGGGCGGCAGACGGTAGCCCTCGCGGTCCTGCGATTCTTTAGGATTTCTGGGAGTGGAATCTTCAGCCATGGGGGCCCCTTTTTGCTGATGATCGGGATTGCTCCGGCCTAACCGGCCACAATTATAGGCAAGTGGCTATTTTATATAAACTTACTGTTGGGTGGATGTCAAGGTAAAGTCCGCTCCCGAAGGCCGAAAAGCACAAAAATCGCCGTTTTCGGGCTAGCCGGCACTTCCCACGGTCAGCGCCGGTGAAGGAGCTCGGCGATCTGCACCGCGTTCAACGCCGCGCCCTTGCGCAGGTTGTCGGAGACCACCCAGAGGTGAATTCCGTGCTCGACCGAAATGTCCTCGCGGATGCGCCCGACAAACACCTCGTCCCGTCCCGTCGCGTCGACTACCTGGACTAGGGCAAGGTGGTTCCCCAGGAATCAGGCCACCTGTTGCCATTGCGTGACCTCGACCACGGTATGTTTTCGGCGGGCTTCTGTGACGATGGCTTCAAGCCGGGCCGCCACTTCATCTTCGATCCACGCATCGCCGCACCTGGCGCAAACCAGCGCGGGAACGTTCCGGACCACCACGACGCCGGATTGAAGATCGACGGCGAAAGTGGTGGCGCCGGGCTGTTTTTCTCCCCCGCAAAGGGGGCAACGGCCCTGGTTGTCGTTCATGCCTGCGGCCTCCTGGTTTTGAAATCCCGTTCAAAATGGTCCGAATCCGGCCGGTATGCGGTGATGATATGGCCAATCTCCCCCTCCGGGTCGACGGCGGCAACCACATGCACCGGTTCCTCCCCGATGTTCAGGATGAGGCAACTTGGATACGGCCGGTCTTCAGGGTAATTTTCGATGACCTCCCCTTGCATGATAGCACTCAATACCTCCGCGCGCAAAATTCCGCGCTCCAGAAAGCGCTCCAGAGCATGCTGATGCCAGTGGATGCGGTGTTCCCTTACCGCTCCGCGAAGCATCTCGATTTCAATATTGCCGGGCATAAATTGAAAGATTGAGATGGGGGTCAGTCTCTGCTTGAATATATGGTGCTGAATGCTAGCGGTTATGCAGGCACTCGGCGATCTGCACCGCGTTCAATGCCGCGCCCTTGCGCAGGTTGTCGGAGACCACCCAGAGGTGAATTCCGTTCTCCACCGAAATGTCCTCGCGGATGCGCCCCACAAACACCTCGTCCCGTCCCGTCGCGTCGAGGGCCAGGGGATAGCGGTTATTGGCGGGATCGTCCACCACCACAATACCGGGAAACCGGGCGCATAGATCCCGCACCTCTCCCGCGCTGATCGGCTTCTCCGTCTCCACGTTGAGCGATTCGGAATGGCAGTAAAAAACGGGCACGCGGACGGTGGTCGGGGAAACGCGGATGGTTTCGTCCTCCAGGATCTTCCGCGTTTCGTTCACCATCTTCATCTCTTCCTTGGTATAACCGTTGTCCAGAAACACATCGATGTGGGGAAGGCAGTTGAACGCGATCGGGTGCGGGTAAATCTGCTTCTGAACCGGGCGGTCGTGCAGAACCTCCTCCGCCTGCCGGGTCAGTTCGTTCACGGCCTTCTGTCCCGAACCGGAAACGGATTGATAGGTGGACACCACCACGCGCTTGATCCGGAACCGGTCATGAATGGGCTTGAGGACCATCACCATCTGAATGGTGGAGCAGTTGGGATTAGCGATGATGCCGGGCCGGGGTCCGATCGCGTTCGGGTTCACCTCCGGCACGACCAACGGGACATCCTTATCCATGCGGAAGGCACTGCTGTTGTCGATCACCACCGCCCCGGCGGACACGGCAATGGGAGCATATTCCCGGCTGATGGTGGCCCCGGCGGAAAACAGCGCGATATCGATTCCACGGAACGAATCGCGATTCAACTCTTTCACCAGGAGCTCTTCTCCCTTGAACGGCAGAGTCTGACCCGCCGACCGGGCGGAAGCCAGGGGCAGAACCCGCGCCACGGGGAAATTCCGCTCTTCCAGGATGGCCAACATGCGCCGCCCGACGGCGCCCGTCGCCCCCACCACCGCGACATTGTATTTTTCTTTTTTCAGCATTGGATCCTCGGTTCCAGTTCGGCGGCAACCCGGTCCCCCATCTCCACCGTCCCGACCCGCTTCATCCCTTTGGACATGATGTCCCCGGTGCGGTATCCCGCGTCAAGCACGGCTCCCACCGCACCTTCGATCCATTCGTTCACGTCGCCCCGGTTGAAGGAGTGCTTGAACATCATCCCCACCGACAGGATCGTGGCGAGGGGATTGGCGATGTCCTTCCCGGCGATATCCGGCGCGCTCCCGTGGATCGGTTCGTACATGGCGTGGCGGGTTCCCAGGCTGGCCGAGGGGAGCATCCCGATACTGCCGGTCAGCATGGAAGCCTCGTCGCTCAGAATGTCGCCGAACATGTTGGTGGTCACGATCACGTCGAACTGCTTCGGCGCGCGGACCAATTGCATCGCCGCATTGTCCACGTACATGTGATCGAGCGACACGCCGGGGTAATCCGCATGGACCTCGATCACCACCTCGCGCCAGAGACCCGTCGACTCCAGCACGTTGGCCTTATCCACCGAGGTCACCTTGTTATTGCGCTTTTGCGCCGTCTCGAAGGCAATACGGGCGATCCGCTCGATCTCCGGCTCGGTATAGACCAGCGTATTAAACCCCTTCCGCTTTCCGTCGGGGCCGGTTTCCACCCCGCGCGGTTCGCCGAAATATATCCCGCCGATCAATTCGCGCACCACCATGATGTCCAGCCCCTCCACCACTTCCAGCTTGAGGGTCGAGGCCCCGGCCAGCGCCGGGAATACCTTGGCGGGGCGCAGGTTGGCGAACAGTTCCATCTCCTTGCGCAAGCCGAGAAGCGCGCGCTCGGGGCGGAACCTGAATTCCAGCTTGTCCCATTTGGGTCCGCCCACCGCGCCGAGGAGCACGGCATCGGCTTCTTTGGCGGTTTTGAGCGATTCCGGCGGGAGAGGATGCCCGGCGGCTTCGAATCCGGCTCCGCCCACCGGCGCTTCGGCAAGGCGGAAGGTCCAGCCCAGCCGGGATTCAAGAATTTGCAGTATTTTTTTCGCTTCGCGGACCACTTCGGGTCCGATGCCGTCTCCGGGAAGAACGGCGATAGTCGATTCGGGGTTCATATTCACTTTGCGTCGGGTGGATGGAAACGCGGCTCAAAACCGCCAACGTTCAAGGAAACAACCGGTTTGAATTTTTCAAAAGAGGTACAGATTAACCAATCGGCAGGCCCCTGCGCAAGTTTAAGTTTTCAGATGGCCTTAATTCATCCACCCGCGATAGGCTCACGCACCGTCTCAACCGCCTTTTTTCGCGGATTTCCGCTTTCGGCCCAGGGGGGTACGGGGCGAAGCCGGATAAAAAACCGTCACCAGCGTGAGCCCCTGCGCCGGAGCGGTGGCGCCCGCCTGCCTCCGGTCTTTGGACTCCAGTAATTCCTTGACTCCCGCCGCCGATCTCCGGCCCCGGCCCACCTCTTCCAACGTTCCCATGATGATGCGGATCATGTGCTTGAGAAACCCCTCGCCCTCAAACTCGAAGATCAGGTAGTCCCCGCGCTTGCGGACGTCAAGGGACCGCAGATGGCGCACCGGGGTC
>PCWF01000048.1:0-291 GCA_002796165.1 Nitrospinae bacterium CG11_big_fil_rev_8_21_14_0_20_56_8 | reverse complement strand
TCGTCGCAGCTGGAGGTAAAACAGGGAATTCGATGCAACCAACCAATAATGGAAGCGGCCTGGCGGATATTACCGACAACGGTCCAGCGCAGGTCTTCCAGGAACGTATCAAAGAATCCGGCAAATTGCAGGAGAGAACGGTACGATGCATCGTATTCAAAAAGGAGCTTCAAAAGAGCGATTTCCCGTTCAATCAGCTGTTCCCCCACGTCTTCGCAATGTGTGAATGCAAGAGCGTTATCTACCTGGTTTTTTGTCAGTGCGAATTGGCACTCCATCATGGAGGACATT
>PCWF01000094.1:1900-9146 GCA_002796165.1 Nitrospinae bacterium CG11_big_fil_rev_8_21_14_0_20_56_8 | reverse complement strand
AGTTCCTTGAAATCCCGCACTTCCCCCTGATTTGAGGCGACGTGCTTGAGAATTTTCGAAGCGTACTCATAGTTGCCTTTGAAAAATTCCACTTTGGCCCGCAGAAAATGGACGTCTCCCGATTCGGGATATTGTTTCAGAAGTTTCAGAACATAAGCCTCCGCTTCCCCCAGGTGCCAGTCCTCGACCATCTGATGTCCGGCGTAAATTTCGTCGGGAACGGGCAGGACGCGGTCTGCCTGGGCCGGGGCGGGAAACCCCGTGGCCAGCAAGAGCATCGGCAGGAGCCAGTTGAGGAAACGATTCATTTGACCAGTTCCTTGTAATATTCCATCACGCGGCGTTCATATTTTTGTGGCGTGTGTTTTTTCATGGCGCTCAGAATCTCCTCCCGGAAGGCCGGGGGAACGCGGTACTGGTCCTCCGAGGGGAGGAGTACTTTTTCCTTCTGCATGCGGGCCGACCCTCCCCGGCGCATATCCTCCCGGCTCCCGGTTCCCAGCTTGAGGGGGGTGTCGCCCTGGTTTTTCTCTCCGGCCTGCTGGCCCGAGTTTTTCAAATCCTCAAGCATTTCCCGCGTGTCCTGAAGTTCTTTCAGCGCCCGGTTTGCCGAGGTGATCCCGTTGGACACGTCCGGAACCCGCAACTCCGTCTCGGCTTGTTTCATATGTTGCTGGCTCCGGCCCATGCGAGTGGAAAGCATGGGGGAGATCATCGGATTCTGCATGTTCATCCGGGAAAATTCCTGTTCCATTTCCTGAGCCTGTCTGCGCAATCCGTCCTGTTCCCGGGCCAGCCGTTCGAGATTCTGCCGGTCCTTGGGAGTCAGGAGCGATTGATAGTTGTCGCGCAGGGACCGCATCATGGAACCCAGTTTCTTCGAGATTTCTCCGTTGAGCCGGGTCACCTGCCGGAGGTCTTCGTCCACCTGGTCGGCAATGTCTTCCTTCCGGTTGGGGGTGGTGCGCAGGTTGTTTTGCAGGCGGAACACCTCGGGATAGGTGTTGCGGAAGAGGTTGTTGAATTCGTTCAAATCCTTCAGTTGCGCCATTTCCTTGAGGGTGCGGTAGTTGTCCTGAAGGTGCGGAATTTCGCTTTTAAATTCTTCGAAGTGCCGCACTCTCAGGGAGTCCATTTCCCGGTTCAATTCGGTCAGATCTCTCCGGGACTGATTCAGAGACTGGAAATTTTGTTCCAGGTCCCCGGTCAGGTTGGAATCCACCGTTTTTTGTCCCAGCCGGCGGATCTTCTCTTCGATCCCGGTTTGCCGGTCCATCAGGTCATGGAGTTGCTTCATGGCGGGATGGGCCTGCAAAAATTCCCGGTCCTGTTCGAAGATGTCCTGGATCTGACCCACCAACTGCTCGAGTTCCTGGAAAAATTCCTGGATGGCCTCCTGGTAATTCTGGCTCTGCGCCTCTCTCAGGGATTGGTTGATCTTTCCCGTCTCTTCGATCAGCTTTTTCTCGTCCTGTTCCAATCGATCCAGCTTCCGAATGGATTCGTCTATCTTTTCCATGAGCTGGGTATCCACCAGGTTATCCATCTGCTGGTCGGCCTGATTGAGGTGATTGGCCAGGGTGCGCAGGTCTTCGGTGATCTTCTTCAGTTCCTCCAGGGCCTGGTCGATCTTCCCTTCATCGGCCATCTTGGAAATGCGGTCGAGGGCGGCGGAAAATTCCTCCATGTTCAACGATTTAAATGCGTTGGGATTCAGAAATTCGTCGGGCCGGGTTTGATTTTGCCGGCTCAACTGGTCCATGATCTTCTGCAGGGTTTGCCGGATGCTGTCCATTTTGGCGCGAATCTCGGATGGGTTCATGGGCGCTTTTTTCCCGGCGATTTTTTCAAACTCCTCGCGCAGGGTTTCGGTGAGTTCGGAAAGCTGTTTTTCCAGATCCATCACCTGGTCCATTTTCTGCCGGTTTGTCATTTTCACCAGAAACAGGATGTCCCGCTCCAGGTGCGAGACCAGCCGCCCGTGGAGCGCCGCGGGCGGGGACAGGGAAAGGGCTACCGGAGTGGGTTTGCCCGTTTCCTTATGGATGTCTTCCAAAGCCTTGATTTGTTCTTCGCGAATCTGCGTCAAGCCCGAAATGACGTTCTGCAACAGGGTGAGATAGGGCGGGGGAAAGTTTTCGACGTCCTCCGCACGGTCGGCGATGCGCTGGGCCAGCCGCACCACCTGGATGGTCTGGTCGATGTTGGACGCGAACAGGTCTTTCCAATCTTCGGGACCCGAGGTGGCCCGTGACTGAATGGCCTCGCCCTTCACCAGGTTTTGGGCAAGAAGGGCGATGATCTGTTCGGTCAACTCGTCCTGCAGGGCGATCAGGTCTTCCATCTCTTTGCGGGAATCGAAGATGGAGAACGAAAAGGTCTCGGACTGTCCCGTGTTGGGGCCGAAAACGTTGTCGTTGTCCTTGACTTCAAGATAGTACTGGATCCGGTCTCCGGAGTGGAAACCCATGGCTCCCAATTCCCAGGTGTACCCTCCCTGGACGCTGGTTTCCTGCATTTTCAGGGTTTTCACGGGGATCCGGAAGATCTTGCCGTTCTGGTAATAAACCAGATCGATCTGGCTCAGGCCGAAGTCGTCCCGGCTTTCATAAAACATCTGCACCTTGGCGGTCTCGAAATAGACCGGTTTCGGATTCGACAGGAACAGGACGATGGTGGGCGCCTTGTCCTCCATCAGCGTGATGGGGTACCGGGAGGGGAGAAGATATTTATTGCCGTCGGTTCCGTGTATGCGCAACTGGTAATGTCCCCCTTCCTTCACGAGGAACCGGCCCGCGAGTTTTTCCCCGCCCTCGCGCCGCATGGAAAGGTGGTCTTTTTCATTGAGGACCAGTTCGCCTCCCTTGGACGGAAGGTTGATACTGGCGTTCACCTGAACCTCGGTTCCCGGAAGGGCCTCGATGGCTCCGTTCGAGGCGGGCCGCGTTTCGCTTGTCAACCGGGTGTAAGCAGGGTAGTTGAAGGTCAGGGTCAGGTTTTCAACCCGGTAGTCAAGGTCCGCGCCCTGGGGGGCCTTTGCCGTCCCGGGGTGCCCGGCCGACCCGGAGCCCGTGGCCTGCAGGAGACGCGCCCCTCCGCCGCCCAATCCCCGCTCCCAAATTCCCGGGATCAGCCAGGTGATCAGCACGGCTCCCGCCGCCAGGCCGAGAAACCAGTTCCGGCTTCGGCCCAGGGGGCCTCGGTCGATCGGCGCTCCCGGATCCATATCCCGAATCTGGCCCTGCGTCCGTTGCAAGAGTTCCCCGATCATCGGGCGGGAAAAGTCCCGATCCTTCTCGTGAGTCTCCAGGTGCCGTTTCAACTGGTTGGAATTGATCAGCGCGTTGGCCAGCTCGGGGTGCTGGCTTTCGACGAGCAGGGCCGCATCGTCCAGGCCGAATCCGGCAACCCATTCCCGGATGAAGTATCGATAGACGACATGAATCAGGGGGACCAGGAAAACCAGGGAAGCGATTAAAATCGCGTCTCGAAACAAGGGCAGGAGAAATGAAACCAGACCGGCGAAAAGAACCGCCGCGATCCACCAGGAAAGCCAGGCATAAAGCCCGGTGAGGTATCGCACCTCATGGTGCTTCCTTAGCACCCGTGAAAGGAAGTTTTCGATCCAGAGCCTGGGTTCCATGGAAGGAGAGAAAGAAACGGAAAATGGCTAAGGGGCGCCCCATACCCGCGCCGCCCTTTTGGAAAACTCTCTTAATTCTATCACTCCTCCGCCCGGATGAAAAGGTGGCGGGCCTGGCTCCGGGGATCGGGGATCCGAACCGGGTCATGAAGCCCAAGGCCCCCGCTCACTCAGAATCATTCGGGTTTATTTTTGGCCGCGTTCAGTTGCATATCGATGAAGGGTTTCATCAGCTCTATGGGAATCGGGAAAAACGTGGTGGTGCTTTGCCCGGATGAGATGTCCACGATGGTCTGTAGAAACCGCAGTTGCAGGGCCGGGGGATGGGCGCCGATCACGTCTGCCGCCTCGGCGATCTTTTGCGCCGCCTCGAATTCGCCCTGCGCGTTGATCACCTTGGCCCGCCGCTCCCGTTCCGCTTCGGCCTGCTTGGCGATGGATCTCTGCATTTCCTGCGGCAGGTCCACGTTTTTCAACTCCACGTTGATCACCTTCACCCCCCACGGTTCGGTCTGTTCGTCGATCACGCGTTGCAGGTGGGTGTTGATCGCCTCCCGGTTGGCGAGCAATTCGTCGAGCTGGCTTTGTCCCAGGATGCTCCGTAGCGTGGTCTGTGCCAACTGGGAAGTGGCGTAGAGGAAGTCTTCCACGTCGATAATGGCCTTTTGCGGATCCACCACCCGGAAATAAATTACCGCGTTGACCTTCACCGTGACGTTGTCCTTGGTGATGATGTCCTGCGGCGGTACGTCCATGACCACGGTTCGCAGGCTGACTTTCACCATTTTCTGGATTCCGGGGATCACGATGATGAGGCCGGGGCCTTTCACCTTCCAGAATCGGCCCAGGAGAAAGATCACCCCGCGTTCGTATTCCCGAAGAATTTTAAACGCGCTGAAAAACAGTAACGCCAGCAAGACGATGAAAACCAACATGCCATCCATATCGTGCCTCCTTCGATTTTTTTCCTGAACGGACTAATACGTTATGTTACCAGCTTTCACGGCGGCGAATCCACTCAATACGGTTTTGTGGCCCGCCGGGGACGCGTCGGGATTTTCTGTAAATCGAATCGGGAAATTGCTATCCTGATGGGAAAGGGGCCGATTTTAAGGAGGTTTGACCATCATGCCAACTCTCGGGAGGATCCCCACCCTCCCATACCTGAAAAGCCTGACATTTGCGTTGTGTCTCGCCTGGTCCTTCACCGCCTGGGCGGAGACGGACCCGCTGAGCATCTCCACCCGCACCCACGTGGATGAAAACGGGGCTGTCTCGGTGGTCCTCCAGTTGAAGAACGATTCCGGCCGCCCGATCTACCACCTGCATCCCATGTTCCATTTCCACCATTCCATGGCCATGATGGGGATGATCCCCAAGCTGGATCCGGGGGAAGCGGTGACGCTCGTCAACAACGAGCATCCTCCCGTGATGCGGGTGGGGCGGTATCCGCTCGTCGTCATGATGCGTTACGCCCTTCGGCCCGAGGGAGGGGAATCCTTGTCCCAGATCCATACCGGTTCTTTTTATTTCAACGAACCTGTGGAGTCGGCGATCGTGGGCGAGATCGATTCCCGGTCCGGGGCGGAGGCGCCTTTCCTTAAAGTTTTTTTGAGAAACGACTCCGACTCGCTCAAAAACGTGCAGATGATGCTTCTGCTTCCTCCCGGCCTGGTTGGTGAGGGATTCAACGGCATGATGGGTTTTACTCTGCGCGGCGGGGAGGAAAAATATTTCGAAGTGCCGGTGAAAAAGGAGTCGGGGGCCGAATCGCTCGCCGGTAGTTTTCCGGTTCACTTGATGATCGAGTACGGAGAGATGTTGAAACATTACTCCGGGGAACTGCGCGGAACCGTCTTCATGAGTCCCGTGTGGGATCCACGCGCCCAATGGCCGCACTTGGTGATGATTGCCATTCTCGGCCTCCTGCTCTTTGTTGCCTGGCGGAGGACCCGTGTCCTGCTTCCCCCCGCTGTTTAAGGGAACCCTCAATTCAAATCCACAGCGATGACGCCGTTCGAAAAGCTTGCGGTAATTTTCCAGGACATCAAGATTCAGCACACGGTGTTCGCTCTGCCGTTTGCCGTCATCAGCGCGTTTCTGGCGGCGGGGGGGCTTCCCCCGTGGGATAAACTGTTCTGGATCGTGGTGGCGATGTTCGGCGGGCGAAGCGCGGCCATGGCGTTCAACCGCATTGTCGACGCCCGGTACGACGCCACCAATCCGCGTACGCGGGACCGGGCGCTTCCCGCGCAACGGATATCGGCCGGACCGTACGCTGTGTTTCTCGTCGCGTCCTCCCTCCTTCTGGTGTGGGCCAGTTACATGCTGAACCCGCTTGCGTTTTACCTGTCTCCGGTGGCGCTGGCGATCGTGTTTTTCTATTCCCTGACCAAGCGGTTCACCCCTTATTCGCACCTGTTTCTCGGGTTCGCCATTGCCGTGGCGCCGGTGGGGGCCTGGGTGGCCATCCGCGAGGAGATCTCGCTCGTTTCGCTGGTTCTCGGTGCGGCGGTGGTCTTCTGGCTGGCCGGGTTCGACGTCATATACTCCTGCCTCGACGTCGAACACGATGCCCAAAACCGTCTGCATTCGATTCCGCGCCGGTTCGGACTTAAGACCGCGCTCTGGCTCGCGGCGGCGGCCCATGTTGCCATGGTCGTCATTTTGCTGTCGCTGGGCTGGCTGACGGATCTCGGGCCGCTCTACCTGTTCGGCGTGACCTGCGTGGCGGGAATGCTGGGGTACGAACATTCCCTGGTGCATCCGGGCGACCTGTCCAAGGTCAACTTCGCCTTCTTCAACGTGAACGGGGCGATCAGCCTCGTGTTCATGACCCTCGTCATCGCCGATTGCGTGTGGATTTGAGAAGTGTCATGCTGAGCCTGTCGAAGCATGATACTGAAAGCAAGCCCGTAACAGGCTGGAACCGCCGATGAACACCGATTAATACTTTGGAGGTTTTAGGAATTGATTCCCGGTCACTTGGAAGAATTAAAATTTGCCCTGCAGGATGTTAATTATGCGTTTAGGCAGTTGGAATTTGCCATGCGTTTGACAAGTTTTTTCAAAAAGGCAACATCGACTTCAAGAAATTTGATGAGGATAATATAATTACTAAAGAAGAAGGTTGGTGTTTGTGGTCTGGGAAATTTTCCTCGAAAGATAGTATTAAAAACGCCTTTTTACTCAATGAGATGTCGGCTTTTGGCGTATCAGCCATGGTGTTGGATAATGCCTTTGAGGTGGCGGGATTAAGGAGCGACCAAAATCCAAAAATCGGGACGATCAACTCCGAACCTTGATTCATATGATCAGGTGTGCGTATGCGCACGGATTTGCGTGCCCCCGCTGGATGGTTCAAGGGGATTATGAAAAAATTGGGAGAATTGAATTGGACCTAAACGGTAAGGACTTATCTGTCGATTTGGCAGATTTGAACGGTCAAGATTTTAATTCCTTTCAAATCGGTGGTCTTGCTAGGTGGTTTGACATTAAAGATATAGCGGTTGGCATAATAACCAAACAATATTCAAAATAATGCCTACTGTTTTTGTCTGCGATTCAATTTGTTTTGATTAAGGCATATAATCCATGCATTAA
>PCWF01000094.1:0-1884 GCA_002796165.1 Nitrospinae bacterium CG11_big_fil_rev_8_21_14_0_20_56_8 | reverse complement strand
GGTGCGGATGGGACTGGAAGCGTTGATTGCGCGGGAAAGTGGTCGGCGTCTCGCCCGTCTCGGTGGCTCCGAGCCGGAAGCCCGCCCGATCCGGAGACGGCGGGCCGGGTAAATGGTTTTGGTCGATACCTCCATCTGGGTTTCCCACTTGCGAAAGGGGGAGGTGCGCCTCGAACAACTCCTGGATGAGGGCGTCGTTTGTTGCCATCCGTTTGTCATTGGCGAACTGGCCTGCGGAAATTTTCAAAATCGTAAAAATATTGTGTCCCTTCTTCAAGCGCTTCCCCAAACTGAGATGGCCGGAGATGAGGAAGTTTTAACCTTCATTGAGCAGAATCAGTTGCTGGGGCAGGGAATCGGTTATGTCGATGTCCATTTGCTCGCTTCTGCCAAATTGAGCCGAGCGGCGCTCTGGACCGCCGATAAGGCTCTCCTTTCCTCCGCCCGGAAATTGGGCCTCCTGCCTCGATAAATTTCTTTCAGCTTCCCTCCCGGTTCGGGTATAATTCCACGTTGATTTCCAATTGTTCATTCGGGGAAAATCCTCTCATGCTGTTCAAATTCGAAGATCCGCAATTGAATCCCATCGCCGGAAAGGTCCGGGCGGGGGAGCGCCTGTCTTTGCAGGAGGGGGTAACGCTTTGGAAGACTCCCGATCTTCTGGGGGTGGGTTACCTGGCCAACATCGTGCGGGAGCGTCAGCACGGCAACCGGACTTACTTCATTCACAACCGGCATATCAATCATACCAACATCTGCGTCAACAGTTGCCAGTTCTGCGCCTTTGGGGTCAAGGAAGATAATCCGGCGTCCTATACCAAGCCGCTTCAGGAAATATTCGACGACGCCGAGCAGTACCGGGGCGGAAACGTGAGCGAGTTCCATATTGTGGGCGGCCTTCACCCCGATCTGCCGTTTCAGTATTACACGGATATGCTGGCCGGATTGAAACAGCGGTTCCCCAAGGTGCACATTCAGGCGTTCACGGCGGTGGAGCTGGAATATCTCGCGCAGATCGCCGGGATGCCTCTGGTGGACACTCTGCTGGCGTTGCGGGAGGCCGGTCTGGGATCGGTTCCCGGGGGCGGGGCGGAAATCTTCGCGCGCCGGGTGCGCCGCAAGATCTGCAACGAAAAAACCGGGGCCGACGCATGGCTCCACGTCCACCGCACGGTGCATTCGCTGGGCATGCGGAGCAACGCCACCATGTTATACGGCCACCTGGAAACCCCGGAGGAACGAGCGGACCATCTGGTTCGGCTGAGAAACCTCCAGGACGAAACGGGAGGATTCCTGACCTTTATTCCGCTCGCGTTTCATCCGGAAAACACGCGCCTCGATTTTTTGCACACCACCCCGGGGCAACTGGATCTCCGGGCGCTTGCGGTGTCCCGGTTGATGCTCGACAATTTTCCGCATATCAAGGCATTCTGGATCATGATCACGCCGAAAATCGCGCAACTCGCGCTGTCCTACGGGGCGGATGACATGGACGGGACGGTGGTGGAGGAGAAGATCACCCATGCCGCCGGGGCGGTGACGGATCAGATTTTCCATAAAAACACGATCATTGAAATGATCCGGGAAGCGGGCCGGGTCCCTTTGGAACGGGATACGTTGTACGAAGAATTTCAAGAGTGCATGGTCTCCGCGGGTTCGTGAGCCGTAGGGGATTCATTCGCAACTTGAAACAGATTAGGGGTTGACAGTTTTACAGGTGGAGTGTATTTAATTATATACCCAAAGCTAGATAGCGACCTGTTGCTTTTGGCGACTGGGCGGATCCTGTTTTGATTCGAACGTGAGAACCGGTTCGTGGCACGGGAAACCCTCCCGTCCGTTGTTGTTGGATTAAATCAACTTATTTATTCAGGTCAAAGGAAG
>PCWF01000237.1 GCA_002796165.1 Nitrospinae bacterium CG11_big_fil_rev_8_21_14_0_20_56_8 | reverse complement strand
ACAACTTCGCGCCAGGTGCGCCCGCGGCTCCTTCGAGGTTTCGGTGACGCTGGACCGGAATGATGAGGGAACCGGCGAGTTGGAAATCCGGCCCAATCTTCCCCTCGCGTCGCAGTACGTCTCAGCCATGACGGAAATCAAGAATTTTCTCAGCCTCAAAGGGGAAATCGACGTCAACTCCATCCTTCAATTGAGAGACGTGATGAAATCGGAACCCCTGTCACTCGACCCGGCCCGGGAAGATCTGGTGATCCAGTCGGTGAATCAGGCCATCACCGAACTGATCAAAATGAGGGAAGAAGAGGGGAATCATCTGCAGGCCGATATTTTCCAACGGCTCGACGAGGTCGAACAGCAGGCGGCTCTCATTAAACCGCGCCAGCCCCTCATGCTCCGGCAGTACCAGGAAAAGCTGAAGGAGCGGATCCAGTTGCTTGCGGAAGGCGTGGATTTGGATCCCGCCCGCCTCGCACAGGAAACCGCCATCATGGCCGACCGGTGCGACGTGACGGAGGAACTCACCCGGCTCGCCAGCCACATTAAACAATTCCGTCAACTCGCGGAGGCCGACGAACCTGTGGGTCGTAAACTGGAATTTCTGATTCAGGAATTCAACCGGGAGGCCAATACGATCGGATCCAAAACCCTCGATGGCGAAACCTCCCGCTGTGTGATCGAAATCAAGAGCATCCTCGAAAAAATCCGGGAACAACTGGCCAACATCGAATGACGTCCAATCCACCCCGCAAAGGCATCCCCTTCGTCATCTCCGCTCCCTCTGGAACGGGGAAGACCACGACCTGCAAGCTTCTGCGGCAACGCTTGCCCGAACTGGGGTTCTCGGTGTCCCACACGACGCGAAAACCGCGCCAGGGAGAAGTGCACGGCGTGGATTATCATTTTATCCCGGAGGAAGAATTCAAGCGGAAGATCGAACAGGGAGATTTCCTCGAATACGCACAGGTCCACAATCATTATTACGGGACCGCGTTCGAAACGGTGGACCGTTTCACGCAAAACGGGGATGACATTCTGCTCGAATTGGACGTTCAGGGTGTGGAAACCCTCCGGACAAAAAACTATCCCGCAGTCTATATCTTCATTCTTCCTCCTTCCCTTGAAGAATTGAAGAAGCGGTTGACCCAGAGAGGAACGGAGACGGCGGAAAAGATCCAGGAACGGATCGAAGTGGGCAAGCACGAGATCACCCGGTACACTCTCTACGATTATGTCACTACGAACTTCGTCGTCGAGGAAACGGTGGATAATCTTGTCTCCATAATTCACGCGGAGCGTAGCCGGTCCAGCCGGTACCAGCCTCCCTGCAAGGATATCGCCGCCCTGCTCCGGTCCAAGGCCTCCATATAATGTCGCAGGTGAATCTTCAAAACCTGGTTCGGGACAAGGTCAAGTCCCTGAAGGCCTACCACGTCGACACCATCGACGCGGCGATCAAGATGCATGCCAACGAAAATCCCTATCCCCCTTCGAACGAATTGATTGGCCAGTTCAAGGAAATTTTCGGGAGCCTTGAACTGAACCGGTATCCCGACCCGGACTGCCGGAACTTGAAACAGGCCCTCTCCGGCCGCATCGGCGTCCCCGCGGAGAATCTGATCGTGGGCAACGGCTCCGATGAGTTGATTCTCCTTATTCTCCAGGTTTTCTGCGATGCCAGCGAAACGGTCGCATTTCCCGATCCGACCTTCGCGATGTACTCCATCATCTCGCGGGGCATGGGGATCCGGCCCTTACCCTTGCCGCTTGACGATCGATGGGAATTCAAGGCAGATGCTTTACTTCAGGAAGCTTCGCAAAACCGCGCGCGGGTGTTGTTCATCAGCTATCCCAACAACCCGACGGGAAATTGTTTCAACGCCGGGGAGGTTCGGGCGCTCATCGAGAATTTTGAGGGCATCGTGGTTCTGGACGAAGCCTATCATGATTTTGCGGGCAAGACGTTTGCCGGTGACCTGGACCGGCATAACAACCTGGTGGTCCTGAGAAGCCTGTCCAAGATCGGTCTTGCCGGTTTGCGGGTGGGATTCGGCGCCGCCCACCCGGAGATTATCGCCGAGTTGAACAAGGTCCGGCTTCCCTACAATTCAAACACCGTATCGCAGACGTTCGCGGAAAAACTCATGCGCAACTTCGGGCCGGTGCAAACGCAAATTTCGATGATACGGCAGGAACGGGACCGCCTGTACCAGGCGCTGTTAAAAATGGAAGCGGTGCACGTTTTCCCTTCGGACTCCAATTTTATTCTGTTCAGAGTCAAACGGGATAGTTCGGAAATTTTTCAAAACCTCGCAAAACACGGTATCCTGATCCGCGACCTGGGAACGCATCCCCGCCTGAAAAATTGCCTTCGGGTCACCGTGGGAACTGAAATGGAAAACAACCGTTTTCTGGAACAGCTGGCGAACGCAACCCAGGGCTGAAGGGTTTGATCCTCCTCGCGGCCGTGAGGGGAACACGGCGGCTTTCCGGGCACGGCGGAATTTATATGCGCTGGATCAAAAACATTGCGCTGATTGGGGCCGGGGGATGTCTTTTTGCGATCGTTTTGCTCGCAGGGCTCCTGTTCTACCAGGCCACCACTCCCGTCAGCGACAAACCCGAGCGGGTCATTTTCGACATTCCCCCCGGGTTGACGCTCAAACAGATTTCGGTCCGCCTGGCCCAGCAAAAACTGATTCCCAGTGCCAGCGCCTTCCGCATCCTGGCTTACCTTAAAAATCAGCAAAACCTGGTAAAAGTGGGCGAGTACGCCTTGTCCCCCACCCAGCTTCCCTCGCAAATTCTCGATCAACTCACCTCGGGCAAGGCGATCCTTTACTCCATTACCATTCCCGAAGGCTATCGAATCACGGAAATAGACAATTTACTCAAACAATCCCGCCTCGTGAAAGATGACGAATTTATTCGCCACACCCAGGATCCCCAACTGATCCGCCAATGGGCGATCCCCACCCGCTCCCTCGAAGGTTATCTTTTTCCGGAAACCTACAACTTTTCCCGTTACACCGGCGCACAAAAGATCGTGGAGACCCTGCTCGACACGTTCAAGGATCGGGTCCTGAAGAAGGAATACCTCGACCGCGCGAGGGCGCTGGGATTCACGTTCCACGAGATCGTCACTCTCGCTTCCCTGATCGAAAAGGAGACCGGAGTGGATGAGGAACGCAAGCTGATCTCTTCCGTTTTCCACAACCGGCTCAAGAAACGGATGCGATTGCAGACGGACCCCTCGGTGATTTACGCGCTGGAGGAGTTCGACGGCAACATTCGCAAGCGGGACCTGTTTGTCGACTCGCCTTACAACACCTACCGCTACAGCGGCCTTCCCCCCGGCCCCATTGCCAACCCCGGATTAAAGTCGGTGATAGCCGCCCTCTTCCCGGTCCGAACCAACCATCTTTATTTCGTATCCAAGCAGGATGGCAGTCATTACTTCTCTTCCACCCTTGAAGAGCACAATCGCGCCGTGAAAAAGTATCAGTTGCAAAGAGTCAACCGGGCGGGAAACAACTGAGGGTAAGCAGGGAAACGCGGCCGGAGGAGCTCGAATCAAACCCGGGTGGGAAGGGTAAAATAAAATTGAGTTCCCCGATCGGGAACACTATGGGCGGAAATGTCTCCTCCATGCCGGAGGACGATCTTTTTACAAATGGCCAAACCCATGCCACTCCCCTCATATTGACTGCGGGGATTCAACCGTTCAAAGGGTTTGAAGATTCGGTCCAGGTATTCCTCTTTGAACCCGATTCCGTTATCCTCGACTGAAAACCGGCACCAGCCCGAAGCGCCTTCCTCACTCTTCACCTGCACAACGGGGGGAACTCCCGGACGGTAAAATTTCAACGCATTCCCGATCAGGTTCTGGAAGAGTTGCCGCATTTGAAGTGGATCGGCGGTGACCCTGGGAAGCGGCGCCACCTCCACCCTTCCCCCGGACTGCTTGATCCGGATTTCAAGGTCGGAAACCACTTCCATTACGGTCTCGTTCAGGTCCACGCTTTCGAAGGGATTGGCCTTGGTCGAAATCCTGGAATATTTCAATAAATCGTCGATAAACCTCTGCATGCGCTCGGTGGCCTGCATCATCCGGTCCAGGTAATCCCTTCCCCTCTCGTCCAAAACTGCAGAACAATTCTCCAGGATGCGGCTTCCGAAGGCCATGACCTTGCGCAGAGGTTCCTGTAAATCGTGTGAGGCGATTGAGGCAAAATCCTCCAAATCCTGATTGCTTCGCTTCAACTCCGCGGCGTACTGGGCCAACTGCTCTTCGGTTTTCTTTCGCTCGGTAATATCTTCGATCGTTCCAAAAAAGTTTTTCCCGTAATCATGAAAAAAACATTTGGATCGCAATTCCACCCAGCGCAACTCACCATTGGGACGCTGGATGCGGCATTCGATCAGCGTTTCATCTCCTTGTTGTTCTCCCCGGGGCCAGATTTCAAAAACGCTCTCCCGGTCCTCCAGACAAATCACGTCCCACCAGGGCCGCCCCAGGGTTTCCCGAAGCGTGCGTCCCGTAATGGTCTGCCATCGCAGGTTGGTATAAATAAACAAATCATCCGGATCGACCTGAAAAATACCAATGGGGGAAGATTCGCTGATCTCCCGGAAACGCTCGATCCGGATCTTGAGATCCTCCTCACGTTCCCGCTGGACCGTGATGTCCCGTGCCACTCCTTCAATTCCCGCGGGCGCGTCCGAATTGCCGGCGGAGGAGCCCTCTAACACCTCAAGCCACCGAACCGCTCCCGCATCGTTGAAGACCATCACGTTGCCATGAAACTCAGGGCATTGCCTCAAATCGCGGGAAAGCCAGTATTCCCCTCCCGAACTCTGGGGGTCCGGAGCAAGGACGCTTTCTCCCATGGCTACGAACGTCTGAGGAGAATGTCCCAGAATGGCCTGAACCTCATCTCCGACCTCGATAAAATTTCCATCGAGGTCCCGCGTATAAAAAAAAGACGGGGCCAACTGCGCCAAAAGACGGAGCCTCCGCATCTCTGAGGTCAAATGAGATTGAGTATGTTTCATTTGTAGTTAATCAGACATGAATGGGGACACAAAAATCTCACACCCAGGCAACTACAGGTTAAAGGGGGGGCAAGTTCCAGTCAAGCCGGGAATTTGAAACCTATTGAATTTCCGGTATTTGGATGGGCCATTCGTAGGCACCCCCGGATCAATCACACAGGATTTGCCAAACCCCGCGAACAATGATTAAATGGAATTGGGGAATCGTGAAATCATGAGCGATCCGAGGTACCCGTAACCCTATCCCATCTTTCCTCTTCGGTATTGCACCCTTCCGGGGGGAAGGTGACCCAAGGAGGAAACCATGACCCTCACCAAACATCCGGAGAAACCCTTTGATCACACCCGGTGGCTGGAGTGGTTCGAAGAAAAAAGCGTGATGACCGGAGAACTGTGGGAAGAAATCAAAACCGCGGGCGGGCTGATCTGGTCGAAGTTTTTCAAGCGAACGATCAAAGAGTTACAGTTTCTGTTTTCCCGGTTCACCGCCTTCGATATGGTGATGGCGGTATTGACGATTTCCATTCTCACCCTTGCGGGAGTGGTTCTGGTTGCCGGGTTGGGACTCCTGGCCTACCAGGCATTCACATGGCTTCGAAGCGGCGTATGGACGGAATTCCCGCTTCTGGTTTTATTTAATTTATTTTTCGAGCATTCCCCGGTTCAGGGTTGGCTCGACCATCCCCAATCGTGGATCGGCCTGCAGAAAGTCATCGAGTGGTTGCTCAACGAGGTTCCGCTTTCGCTGGCCTTGATCGCTCCTTCCGCCGGGGTCATGATGATCACGGTTACCGTCAGTTTGGCGGCGGTTTTGTTCCGGTTTTACCAGTTCAAGCAGACCGATAAAAACTGAGGCGGGGGAAGTCTCCGGCAATACCGAACCCTTAAACCCGCTGGGCCCGATCTCCCTGCTTTCCCAGGTTCCCTCTTATGGCTCAATCCAAAACACCCGACGACATTGAGTTAACCGAGGCCGAATTAGCCGAGCAGAAACGGCTCGATCAGGAACGTTCCGCGGAACGGGAAAAACTGGAAAAGGATAAGGGCCAGCTGAGGGGAAGCAATCTGAGCGGGATGGATTTCTCGGGAATTAACCTCTGCAAGGGAAAAATCAACCAGGCTCTCCTGGTGGAAGCGGTGCTGGTGGACGCGGACCTTTCGGAGGCCAACCTGGCCGATTCGGACCTGAGCGGGGCCGACCTGTCACGGACGAATTTGAACCGCGCCAGCCTGATCGAAGCCCTCATGCCCAATGTCAATTTGAGCGGGTCGGACCTGACGGATGCCGATCTGCGCGATGCGGTGCTCAACAGCGCAAATCTCAAGAGCGCCAATCTGACCGGAGCCGATTTGAGCGCCGCCGACTTGAGCGGGTCTGTACTCGAGGACGTCGATTTCACCGAGGCCGACCTGACCGAGGCGTCGCTTCACGGGGCGGACCTGCGGGGCGCCCGCCTGGTCGACACCAACCTGGAAGGCGCCATTCTCAACGAAGCCAAACTGGCCGGGGTGGACCTGACGCACACCCTCAACCTCACCCCGGAACAACTCGGGTCCGCCGTCCTCGACAAGCACACCCGCATTCCCCACCACATCGAAGTGACCTGGAAATCGGATACCGTTTTCGAAGCGCATGCGGTACAAAAAGCTAAAAAAGGAAAAGGAAAAAAATAACGGGTATGGAGGGTCCCGGAGACCCGATCCGGAGTGGAAGAAACGGCGTTACGCCTGTTCCAGCGCCCGGCAAATACGGTGGAACTCTTTAGCCAGGCGGGTAATGCGTTCCCGGATTTCGGGATCGGCGATTTGGCCGTCGGCAAACGCCTGGCCGGTGGCGTACACGAAGCGGGGCACCACGAGACACCGGAAATCGAGCATCAGGCTGTTGGCCAGGCCCATGACCGACATGTAACTCGCCTGTCCCCCGGCGGCGCACAAAAACCCCACCACCTTTTCCTTCCAGGCATTCCCGGTCAATTCCACCAGATTTTTAACAGCCGCGTTGGGATAAAAATTATAAATCGGGACCGACATCAGGATCCCGCTCGCCTGGTGAATCCGGGTCCGCACCGGTTCCACGCGGGGGTCATCGTAGGCTTGATCCCCATCGCAGAGAGGCAACGGTTGTTCACTCAGGTCCAGCCAATCCACCTCGGAACCCATTCCTTCGAGATCCGCCTTGATCGCATCCGATAAAACACGGCTCTTACTGTTCGGATTGAGGCTTGCCGCAATGACCAGATAAGACATGATTCTCCTTAATGGGATGAGCTTGCCCCCCCAAGGGGAAAAATGGTGCCCCCGAGGCGACTCGAACGCCTGACCTACGGATTAGGAATCCGTTGCTCTATCCTGCTGAGCTACGGGGGCAAACCTTATTTTTCAACATGTTATGAGATTTACCGTTTTTCTCATTTTCTCCGTG
>PCWF01000064.1:328-7570 GCA_002796165.1 Nitrospinae bacterium CG11_big_fil_rev_8_21_14_0_20_56_8 | reverse complement strand
ATCTCAAGCGAGATGGGTTTGCTCCTCAAGACCTTGTGCTCGATTTTGGATCGGGACCCGAAAAAGGGATCGTCGAAAAAAGGATCGAATGGACTGCGCCCTGGAAACCCCTGGCGGGAGCGGTACAGCAGGTCCATTTCAAGAAGCGCGGGAGGGAGTTCCACGCGGCCCGGTTTGATGGGAAACAGGGCGACGGAGAGTTCGTGGATTTCGTACTCGACGCCGTTGATGACCTGGGTGTAACGCTTCGATTTCCCCAAATCCATTTTGCGGAAGTACTGCTGGTCGTAGGGCATGTCGAGATTGAGATTCTGTGCGTCGGCCTTGCGGTAAAGCTTGAACGTGTAAACCACCTGCTCGTTGACGAAGGGTTTTGCATTGGAAACGTAGGTTTCGACAAATGCCTCGACGTTCCGGGCCCGTCCCGTGTTGCGGGGAGCGGCGACCGTCAATGGAATGGGTTCCGTGGAATAAGTCTTCCCATCGACCACCACCCGGGCCGGGCGAAGAGTAAATTGACCCTCCTTCAAAGGCAGGAGCTGATAACTGAAGGTCAGGCTCACCTGGATATCCGCATTGATGATCTGGGTGGAGGAGGAGGTGCCGGTTGAAATGACCCGGAAATCGGGAAGCGGAGGCAACTCCGGTGTTTCCGCGCTTTGTGATCCGCGAACGGTGATGGAAAGCTGAATGGAATCTTCAAGGGAAAGCGTGGTTTTGTCCACCGTGGCGGTGACCTGGATGTCGGTGGCCCAACCGGTGCCGGTCCAGGCAAGGAGGAAGATCGCCATTCCCGCCAGGAGGCTCCCCCCGGCGCGGCCCATACCTCCCGTCATCGGATTTCGCCCTGAGTTTCTACCAATCATTTCTCGGGTAAGAAGTTGAAGGTTTGCTGTTGGCGGCCTGACGCTGTTGGAATTTTTTAAGATCTTCATTGAGCGATCTCAGCCACCGTTCCGCCTCCTGAGGGGTCAAGGCATGGTCCGAATCCGGGCGGGCGGAAGAGGAGGCGCTCGCTTTGGGAGGGGAAGAATCCTGTTTCGCCGATTTTTCCGGCTGTCCCGTCCCGCTATGTTCACGACTTTGCGGGTCGGATGGTTTCCCTGGCTCGGGTGGCTTTTTGTCCTGCTCCTCCTTTTTGCCGGAATCACCTTGGTTGTCCTGTTTCGGCTCCTTGTCCTTGCTGTCCGGGGATTCCTTGGCCTTCTGTTCTTCCTGTTGTTTCAACTTTTCCTGGATGTATTCCATGTTGAACTTGGCGTCCATGTCCGTGGGATTGAGCTTGAGGGCCTGCTTGTAGGTGTCGGCCGCTTCCCGCAATTTCCCCATGCGGTACAGAGCGTTTCCCGTGTTGTACAGGGTTTTCTCCTTCAACTCATCGGGTTTCCCCTGGGTGGAAAGGGACTGCTGGTACGTTTGCAGGGCGTCCTGGAATTTTCCCAGCCGGTACTGGCTACTGCCGAGGTTATACGCGATTTTGGGATTCTGCGGGTCCGCCTGCCGGGATTGTAAAAACAGGTCACGCGCTTTTTCGTATTCCTTGTTGTGATACGAATCGACTCCCTTGCGAAGAGCCGCCGTGCCCGGTTCGGCCCGGCCCGTGCCGGGGAAGCCAAGAACCAGGATAAGCCCGCCAAGAATGGTCAGGTATTTGGGAGAAAGTTGTGTGCCCGGTTTGCGAAAGATCATGAGGATGGGGGAAGCACGATGTTTTCCCCATGTTAACGCAGGAGGACCCGGCGGAACATCAAAAAATGGAACCTCGGGACGAGGCGAACCTCAAGCCCAACTGTGGGGCCGGGCGGCTCTTTACCAACCCGGGCCGCTGGCGGCCCCGCACGCCGGATAAAGTCAATCGAGCATTAAACCGTCTTCACGGCGATTTTCTTGACTTCTTTTTTGGCTTCCGGTGTCTTGGGGAGCTTGATGGTCAGCACGCCGTTCTTGAATTTGGCTTCCACTTTTTCGGTGTCGATTTCGGCAGGAAGCGGAATGCTCCGGTGGAACGAACCGTACATGCGTTCCATGCGATAGAAGTCTTTCTTCTTTTCTTCCTTTTCCTGCTTTTTCTCTCCCCGAATGGTCAGCACTTCTTTAGACAGGGATACGTCGATGTCCTTTTCTTCCATTCCGGGAAGCTCGGCGGTCACCTCGATTTCGTCGTGGGTTTCCGAGACATCCATTTTGGGAATCGCGCCGACCAGGCTGGAAAAACCAGGCCGATCCAGTTCCCGGTCGAACATGCTCCGGGAGAAACTGTCGAACAGCTGATTCATCTCGCGTTGCATCGACTCGAGAGAAAGATCCCAGTCGTGTTTCATCAATTCGCCATCTTTACCCCATTTCCATGGAACAAGTTCATTGATTTTCATAATATCATCTCCTTTCACCAGCTACGGGGGGTTGCCTTTCCTCAAGAAAAATTAATATGGATTTCCCCTTTTCTATTGAATAGATAAAATTGAGGTAAATCGGTGTCAAGGCGGTGGAAAGTTTTTTTAAATGGGAGAGGGATTGGGTCAGAATCCGGTCAGGAGGGGTTCGGGGGGGTGGCTATTTCCGGGACAACCCAGAATTTGAGAAGCAGGGCCGCCAGGGCGGCGCAGGCCGAGGAAAATCCGAAAGCCGAGATGGGATTGAACGATTGCCACAACCCCCCAAAGATCAGGGAGGCGGGCAGGAGCGCCAGACCGGAGACCACGTTAAACCATCCATAGGCGGTCCCCAGCTTGTTCGAGGGGGCCAGGTCGGCGACCAGGGCTTTTTCGGCTCCTTCCGTGGCCGCGATGAACAACCCGTAAAAGGCAAACGAAGGCCATAGCCAGGCCGGATTCCCGCCGTTAAGCCCCAGGAACAAGTAGAACAGGGTGTAGCAGATCCACCCCCCTACAATGACCTTCGTCCGCTCGACCCGGTCGGACAGGGCGGAAAGGTGGGTGGAGCACGTCATGGCGACCAGCGATACCAGGGCCCATAACAGCGGGGTCTGCGAGTCGGTCAGCCCCATTTCCCTGGCGCGGAGAAGCAAAAACATATTGGAGGAGTTTCCCAGGGAGAACAACGCCAGGACTATAAGATAACGTTTGAAGGCGGGGGAAAAATCGCGCAAGTTCCAGGAGAACCGCGTAGCCAGCGGTTCCGGCAGGCGTTCCGGCTCGCGAACGAGAAGGGAACACATCACGGCCAGGGCTCCCGGGGCCGCCGACCACAGCAAAATTTCCCGGATCGTCATGCCTCCGGCCAGTAACCCGGCGGCCACGACCGGGCCGACCACTGCTCCCGCGTGGTCCATGGCCCGGTGGAATCCGAACGCCAGACCCCGCTGTTCCCGGGCGACCGCCGCCGCCAGCAGGGCGTCGCGCGGTGAGGTGCGCAATCCTTTGCCGACCCGGTCGGCAAATCGCAGGACCAGCGCCATCGGCCAGGAAGAAACCAGCCCCAACAACGGACGCGACAGCGCCGGAAGAACATAACCGCCCACCACCCAGTTTTTTTTCGTCCGGGTTTTATCGGCCATGGCTCCCGAGAACAGCTTCAAGAGACTGCCGCACATCTCCGATATTCCCTCGATGATCCCGAGAGCCCGGGGCCCCGCCATCAGGACCGAGGTCAGGTAAAGCGGCACCAGAGGATAAATCAGATCGCTGGCCGCGTCGTTGAAAAAACTCACCACCCCCAGCAACAGGACGACTCGCGGCAGGGCGAGAACGGATCTCAACATACGGTCCCTTTGTCGATCGAAGTTCTGATAAAATTCGAGTATACCATTTCGAGGTAACCGGATTTCACGGATCGGAGGCCCGCTTGGCTTTTTTAAAATTTTTGTATCGTGCGGTGGTGGCGGCCCTGGTGATTATCGGGGTCTCGGCCGTTTATCAGAATTGGGATCGGTTGATGTTTGCCTTACAGGGCCGCCCCGCGGCGGATGAGCTTGAATTCAACCGCCCGGCTTCGGACGCCTCCCGTCCGCTCGTGGTTTCCTCCGACGAAAAAGTCGTCATGGAGGTTTTCGACCGCACGCACCCGGCGGTGGTCAATATCGTGGCCACTACGCTGAGCATGAACTTCTGGATGGAGGTCATCCCCCGGCAGGGGCAGGGAAGCGGATTCATCATCGACAAGGAGGGGTACGTTCTGACTAACGACCACGTGGTGTCGCGGGCCCAGGACATCACCGTGACGCTGGGCGACGGAAAAAAGGCCGAGGCGATCCTCGTGGGCCGGGACCCCTCCACCGACATCGCCGTCATCAAGATTCCGGCGCGCTTTGTCACCACCGTCGCCACCCTGGGCGACTCCAGCCGGTTGCACGTGGGGCAGAAGGCGATTGCCATCGGGAATCCGTTCGGATTATCCCATTCGCTCACGACGGGAACCGTGAGCGCGTTGAACCGGGAGATCCGGCAGTCGGAGACCACGTTGACCGGTTTGATCCAGACCGACGCCGCGATCAATCCCGGAAATTCCGGCGGGCCCCTGCTCAATTCCAGCGGCGAGGTGATCGGGATCAATTCCGCGATCTTCAGCCTTTCCGGCGGGTACCAGGGGATCGGTTTCGCCATTCCCATCAACCAGGCCCGGGACGTGGCCACGCAACTCATCGCGCATGGGCATTACGCGAAACCCTGGTTGGGAATCGCCGGTCTGGCGGTGACCTCTGAAATGGCGCAGATCCTCAACCTCGGCGTCACCGAAGGCGTGCTGGTGGGGGACGTGGCCCCCATGAGCCCGGCGTTCAAGGGCGGATTGATCGGGGGACAGAGGGAGTTGATCGTCGGCAACGTGCGCATCCCGGCGGGGGGCGACATCATCCTTTCGATCGACGGGAAAAAAGTTCGGGATATGAACGCGGTGATCACGGAGATCAATCGGCGTAAAGTGGGCGAGACGGTCAAACTGGACGCCTGGCGGAACGGGAAAGCGGTGCCGGTGGAAGTGGTGCTGGAGGAAAGGCCGAGGGAATAAAAAAACGGAAGGGACCGATGATGCCCCTTCCGTTTAATGATTAACTTGCAATTCCCGGGGTTTTGCCACCGGATTTCCGTCATCCATCCCTGTCATTCCGAGTCACCCCTTGACGAGGAATCTTGCTCCAAACCAAGGGGAGGCTTTCGTCATTCACGTTACAGCCAGACTCCTCACGGAGTTTATCCTGAGGGTGCCGAAGGACTCGGCGATGCCAGCAAGAGGCCGGGATGCCTGGAGGAAAACTCCCGTCATGATTAATTTATGGGCCGGTTTGATCAATCCCGATTTCCGCCCATGATGCGGAGCATCATCAGGAACAGGTTGATGAAGTCGAGATACAGGCGGAGGGCTCCCAGAATGGCTTCCTTGGTATCCTCCTCCGTTCCTTCATTGCCGATGATGTTCATCTCCTTGATCTTCTGCGTGTCGTAGGCGGTCAGGCCGACGAAGATCAGGACGCCCGCGTAAGTCACCACCCAATGCAACGCCGGACTGTGCATGAACATGTTGACCACCGAGGCGATGACGATGCCGATCAGCCCCATGAACAGAAAACTGCCCCAACCGCTCAAGTCCTTCTTAGTCGTGTAGCCGTAAAAGCTCATCGTGGCGAAGGTTCCGGCAGTCACCAGGAACGCCGAGGTGATGGTGGACGTGGTGTAGGCCATGAAGATGGCGGAAAAGGTCAATCCGGTCAGTCCCGCATAAAGCAGGAAGACCCCCGTCGCCTGGCTGGCGGACATCTTCTGAACTCCCGCCGAAAGATAGATCACCAGCCCGATCTGGGCGATGACCAGGACGATGGGAATGATGGCGTTGCCGAAGATGATCCGGGTCATGGTTTCGCTCTGGCTGACGTAAAACGCCATGCCCCCGGTCAGGGCGAGGCCCGCCGTCATCCAGTTATAAACGCTCACCATGAACCGCTGTTGCTCCGCGGCAACGGAATCGATGCTGGCGGTTCGGGAAATTTCATTCATCATGTGTCGAGATCCTTTGTTTGAGTGTTGGAAATCATTGCGCGGGTTCCCCATGTGCCGCCGGGGAGATTCCCTGAATTCATTCCTGTTGCCGAATCAATAATATCCGCGCCCGATCCTGTCAAGGCGGCGGTGAAGATTTATCTCCATCTATTTTATCAAATTCCGATCCGCGAATGTCAGTATTAAACAAACTTTCTCAAGTGGCCGGGGAGGCGTGAAACCACCGATAAACACAGATGAACGCCGATCAAAGGTGCCGTTCGGTATCCATTCCGCTATGGAGCACCCGCATGACGGTGATCCCGCCTTCACGGGGTTTATAAAAAATGGTATGGCTGGCCTATTCGTATCGGAAATAGCCCTTGCGGATGTGATCGGCTTTTCTGCCGAGATGGGGTTGATTCGCCAGAGCCAAAAAGCGTTCTTCCAGAGAAAGGAGATAGGCGTCCGCCCCGGCTTCCCCGAACCGCTGATAAGAGAACGTGTAGATTTCGGTCAGGTCCTCGTCCGCCTTGTTCGATAGGCGGTAATCAGCCATTCTTCAAGCGTGATTTTGTTGACTGGATGATCTTGCGGACGTTACGGGGGCTGGTTCCACTCTTCTCCCCTTCGATGAGGGCGAGGTTCAGGGAATCCCGCTGGCGCTGATCGTGGCGGATGAGATCGCGGATGTAGTCGCTGGCGTTCGCGTACTGGCCGCCCCTGACTTGGCGGTCGATCCAGTCCCGCATGGGACCGGGAAGGGAGACATTCAACGTTGTCATGGCAATCCTCCTGTTCCTGATTGTATGGCAAACTTTGCCAATAATCACCACTATTGTGCCATAATAAGATGGACTCGGAAAGAGAGAATTTCCCGACGATTCAGAAGCATATGGGGAAGGGGCAAGTCTCGGCTTGGATAAATGTTCCCTTTACAGTCGTCGGGAAAGAAATCCCTAAAATAAAATTAGTAGCTCCCAAAGGCGCTTAAAATCGAGGTGAAACGAGGCATTGTCAGAGTAACCCGATCGCTGGCTTATATATCCAAGCAGAGACTTGACCCCATTCCTGACCCCATTCCCTTGACCCCATTCCCCATTCCAAGCAGAGACTGACCCCATTCCTTCCCCATTCCATTCGAGATTCTCGGGTCTCTTACGTTGCTTCCTCGTCACCCGTGGGAAGATGCAACAGGCGTTCGCTACGCCAGACGCGGACCATTCTTACCCGCTGGGGATCGCGCCGATACACGATGCGGAAAGGCGGATGGATGAGTTCCCGCAGGAAGGGTTGATCGAATTCAGGCACC
>PCWF01000064.1:0-238 GCA_002796165.1 Nitrospinae bacterium CG11_big_fil_rev_8_21_14_0_20_56_8 | reverse complement strand
TGCAAACGATACCGGAGGAACAACTGATGCAGGGACTGATACACCGGGCGAAAACTCGACTGGGAGTGGGGGAGCAAGTAGTGTTGTAGAACATACTGCGGAATTGTTTTTTTCTACGAGTTCAATCAAAACTATAAAAGATATTGCAACGTCTTTTAGTGAAACTACGCAACAGAACGTACGCACGGTCGTGAGTTCTACAAAAGCAGTCGCAGAACAAATACAGCAACAAATCAGT
>PCWF01000074.1:7586-9304 GCA_002796165.1 Nitrospinae bacterium CG11_big_fil_rev_8_21_14_0_20_56_8 | reverse complement strand
TGGCCGTCTGGAATTGATGAGCGGGATCCGCGAGCGCCGGTTTTTCGAGAAGGGGGTGTTTCCCAGCGCGGTGGCCTCCATCGCGGGTCGGCGCGCTCTGGAGCGGGGGAGCATCGATCGCGGCCGGATCGGGTGCCTGATCTGCGCGTCCGTCTGCCGGGATTTTCTGGAACCCGCCACCGCTTCCATTGTTCACCATAACCTGAACCTTCCCAACCGCTCCCATGTGTTCGACATCTCCAACGCCTGCCTGGGGGTACTCAACGGCATGGTCCACGTGGCCAACATGATCGAGTTGGGGCAGATCGAGGCGGGACTGATCGTCTCGGGAGAAAATGGCGGACCCCTGGTGGATTCCACGATCGAATCCCTGTTGTCCCGATCCGACCTCACCCGGTCCGATGTAAAAAGAGCCTTTGCTTCGCTGACCATCGCTTCGGCGGCGGTGGCGGTGCTTCTGGTGCGTCGGGACCTTTCGCGGTCCGGGCACCGCCTTCTGGGCGGCGTGTCCTATGCCGAGACTCAATTCAACGACCTGTGCCGGGGCAACCAGGACAGCGGGGTGAATGCCGAGTGGTCGCCGCTCATGAGCACCGACTCTGAAACCATGCTGGTGGAAGGTTGTAAGCTGGCCCGAAAAACCTGGAACGTCACCCGTGAAGAACTGGGCTGGTCCAACGAGACAGTGGACCGCGTGTTCTGCCATCAGGTTGGGCAAGTGCATCGGAAAGCCCTTTACGAGGCATTGGGGCTCGATTTGCAGAAGGATTTTTCCACTTTGGAATTTCTGGGCAACACCGGTTCCGCCAGTCTGCCCGTGACCCTGGCCATTGGAGAAGGACAAGGCGTCCTGAAACCGGAAGACAAGGTCGCCCTGCTGGGAATCGGGAGCGGACTCAATTGTCTCATGCTGGGTTTAGAGTGGTGATCGACCGAACTCCATTCCAGCCGCTGTATCCCTTTTCCCCTCACTTCCTTAAACTCGATTCCCGGAATTACCACTACCTCGACGAGGGAGCCGGAGAGCCTTTGCTGATGCTTCACGGGAATCCCACCTGGTCGTTTTATTACCGCGACCTGGTATTGGGGCTGAGGGGCCGCTACCGTTGCGTGGTGCCCGACCACATCGGATGCGGGCTGTCGGACAAACCCGAAGACTACCCCTATACCCTGTCCCGGCATATCGATAACGTCGAGACCCTCGCCAACTCGCTCAACCTGGATCGGATCACCCTGGTGATGCACGACTGGGGCGGGGCGATCGGGATGGGATTCGCGGTGCGGAATCCGGACCGGGTGAAACGGTTCGTCGTGTTCAATACCGCGGCCTTTCTTTCCCCGCGAATCCCCCTGAGCATCAACCTTTGCCGGATCCCGCTATTCGGCACCATCGCCATCCGCGTGCTTAATGCTTTTGCCGGTCTGGCGGTGTACCGCGCCTGCAAACATCGGGAGCGCATGACGCCGGCCGTCAGCGCCGGGTATCTCGCCCCCTACGATTCATTTTCCAATCGAATCGCCAATCTGCGCTTTGTTCAGGACATCCCCATGAATCGCGACGTGCCCAGCTACCCGGTGGTGGAAGCCATCGAGAGGGGGTTGCCCCGCTTCCGGGATCGGCCCATGCAGATCATCTGGGGAATGCAGGATTTCTGCTTCAACGTGCATTTCCTGAAACGGTGGAAGGAATTGTTCCCCGAAGCCGAGGTCCATGAAGT
>PCWF01000074.1:0-7571 GCA_002796165.1 Nitrospinae bacterium CG11_big_fil_rev_8_21_14_0_20_56_8 | reverse complement strand
AGACGCGCACGAAAGGATCGTCCCCTGGATACAGGAATTTCTGTCCCGCAACCCGGTTAACTGAACAAACCCCCGCGAGATTACGGGGAAGCAGGATGTTCGGAAGGCAGTTGGCATCGGGGATGGCCTGCAACTGCGGGAGAGGACGCGGGGAGAAGAAATAAAAAAAGGCGCCTCGCAAGAGGCGCCTTTATTATGTGCCGATAACGATCAATACCGGTAATGGTCCGGTTTGTACGGTCCCTCGATCGGAATGTTGAGATAGTCCGCCTGGCCGGGGGTGAGTTTCGTCAGTTTGACACCCAGTTTTTTCAGATGCAGTCGGGCCACTTCCTCATCGAGCTGTTTGGGAAGGGTGTAAACCCCAACCTCATACTTCTTGCTGAACAACTCGATCTGCGCCAGCACCTGGTTGGTGAACGAGTTGGACATGACGAACGAGGGGTGCCCCGTGGCGCATCCCAGATTGACCAGCCTGCCCTCGGCCAGCAGGATAATGCTCCGTCCGCTGGGGAAAGTGAACTTGTCGACCTGCGGTTTGATCTTGGTCTTTTTGACTCCCTTGTACTTGCTCAGGGTTTCGACCTGGATCTCGACGTCGAAGTGGCCGATGTTGCACACAATGGCGTCGTCCTTCATTTTTTCCATGTGCTCGATGCGGATCACGTCCTTGCACCCGGTGGTGGTCACGAAAATATCCCCTTCCCCCACGGCATCTTCCATGGTGGTCACCTCATAACCCTCCATGGCCGCTTGCAGGGCGCAGATGGGGTCGATTTCGGTGACGAGGACGCGGGCGCCCAGGCCGCGCATCGAGTCCGCACAGCCCTTGCCCACATCGCCAAAACCCGCCACCACGACCACTTTCCCCGCGATCATGATATCCGTCGCCCGCTTGATTCCGTCCGCCAGCGATTCCCGGCAACCGTACAGGTTGTCGAATTTGGATTTGGTGACCGAGTCGTTGACGTTCATGGCGGGAACTTTGAGGGTTCCCTCCTGCACCATTTTGTAGAGCTTGTGAACCCCTGTGGTGGTTTCCTCGGTAATGCCCTGGATCCGGTCCAGCAGTTCGGGGTGATTTTGATGCACGTAATAAGTCAGGTCGCCGCCGTCGTCGAGAATCATGTTGGGACTTTCATCGAACAGCAGGGTTTGCGCAGTGCACCACCAGTATTCCTCTTCCGTTTCTTCTTTCCAGGCGAACACGGGAATGCCTTTGGCCGCGATGGCCGCGGCGGCATGGTCCTGGGTGGAGAAAATATTGCAGGACGCCCAGCGGATCTCGGCCCCAAGCTCGATCAGGGTCTCGATCAACACGGCCGTCTGGATGGTCATATGCAGGGAACCAGCAATGCGCGCGCCTTTGAGCGGTTTGGTCTTCCCATATTTTTCCCGCAGGGCCATGAGCCCGGGCATCTCTTTTTCGGCCAGGATGATTTCCTGCCGTCCCCACTCGGCGAGGGAGAGATCTTTGACTTTGAATTTTTCAGCGACGAGGGTTGAACTCATGTTTGCTCCTTATGGATTATGCGGGATGACATTGCCGTGGTTTGATATGAATTGAAGCCAGTACTTCCGGAAAGAAGCGGGGATCCTCCCGGTCCGCATCGACAGGACGGCGGGTTCCGGTTCCCCCTTGCAGAAAGGCAGTCTAGCAGATTTTCCCTTGAGTCGTCCACTCCAATTCCTCTCACTATTTTGACCCGGCATTTCTAATGAATTGCGGTGATCTTTACGGTTTTGTAAAGGAAATTTTTGAAGCTGATGAATTTCCGCCGTTCTTCGGGCCGCTCCGGATACTCCCCGCTGACGGCGCGGAGTTTGATGGCGAGCCCGGGTAGATTGGCCTGGTACCGGAACCGGGCGGCATCGATCAGGTTGCGCACGGTATCCCGGGTCATGCGTTTCTGTTTGAAGGGCAGGTGGATCTCGCTCCAGAAATCGCCGCTTCCCGATTCCAACCGGTCAAGGATTGCGTCGCGTCCGATACCGGCGTCCAGCGGGGAATGAATCTCGCGCTCATGGGAATCGGTTTGGCTGGAAGCGGCCACGTCCTCCAGCCGGATGATGTGGTCTTTGCGAAACATCACCGCGCGGAGAAGGATATTTTTCAGTTCGCGCACGTTGCCCCGGTAATGATAATTTTTTAAATACTCGATGGCTTCCTTCTCCATTTGCAGGGGAGCGGAATCCTTGAAATCCCGCTTGTATGCCTGTTCAAGGATGCCAAGGAAATGGATCGCCAGGTCCTCGATGTCCTCGCGGCGTTCGTTTAAACTGGGGATGTTGAAACTGAGCGCGTTGAGCCGGTGGAACAGATCTTCCCGGAATTTCCCTTTTTCGATCTCCTCGCGCAGGTTTTTGTTCGTGGCGGCGATGAGGAAGATCCGCGAGTACCGGGGCCGGTTTTCCCCCAGGCGCAGAAACACCCCCGTATCGAGGAACCGCAACAGTTGGACCTGGGTCTTGGGATCGGCGTCGCCGATCTCGTCGAGGAACACCACGCCGCCGTTGGCTTCCTCAAGGATTCCCTCGCGGTGAAACTCGGCTCCCGTAAATGCGCCTTTGGCGTGGCCGAACAATTCGGAGTAGGTGAGGTCTCCGCTGTAAGCCGCGATATTGGTTTTGCGCAGGGGGGCTTTGAAATGCGCGCCTTTGGCTTTCTGAAATACTTCGGTGATGCGGGAATAAATGTTGTTGAAGAAAAATTCCTTGCCGGTTCCCGTCTGTCCATACAGAAGCAGGCAGGGGAGCCCCATGGTGTTTTCGTCCTGTTTCCCCCGCTCCCATTCGAGCATGCGGTTGCAGATCGACTCGACCACCGTATCGACGCGGCGCACCAGGGAGTGGATACGCTGGCTTTTGCCGATCACGTTGCCCAGATGGTAGGAGGAAACCTTGGGATCGCGGTATTCGATGTCCCGGCGGATGTGGCTGACCTGGTGCTTGAGGTCGTCGAGTTGGATCAGATTGTGGACTTTGGAGGCGATCAGGGTGGAAATGATCTGTAAAATTTTTTTATGTTCATCGGTGAAGTAATTTTTTCGGAAGCTGTCCTGGGTGATCACGCCGAGAACGCTATGGCCATAAATCAACGGAACGGCCATCTCGGCTTGCACCGAGGGGAGAAGATTCTTGTAGAAGCCCTGGGTCAGTTCCGGGTCGTACACATCGTTGACCAGGATCGGTCGGGCGGTGTGGGCGCAGTACCCGTTCAGGGATTTTGAGTGCACGGGCATATCGTCCCCGCCGATGGGGAGGGGTGGGATGGTGCTTTTCATCCAGCCTCTCGATTTGGCGCCCACCAGCTTGCCTTCAGGAGTTTCCACCACCAGCCAGGGCTTGCCGTCGATCGTCTGAGTCAGGGAGATCGTGCCGCAAGCCGCGCCGATCAGTTCCGATACCTTGTCGAGGATCCGGTGCAGAAAATCCTGGAGCGAATCGTCTTTCTCGGAAAGGAGACCTTCGATTTCGGACAAGACCTGAATCTCGATGTGTTCCGGGCTTTCCTCCAGGATGAGTTTTTCGATCATGGCGGCATGGTCTTCCAGAAGGTGCTTTTCGAACTTGGAAAACCGGTAAGGCTGATTGGTGTAGTAATTCACGGCGCAGATGAAATGTCCCGTCTGCCGGTTGAATTTCGGGATCTGGTAAAAGGAAACCAGATTGATCTGGCTGACGACGTCCTTCCGGGTGAATTCCTCTTCCCCGATATCTTCAATGTATACGGAACCGATATCGGGATCCTTGGCGACGAGACCGATGTGTTCGTCGTATCGCACGATGCGGTTGATCAGGTTTTCGTTGTGAAGGATGCTGATGCGGTCCTTGTTGCTGTAGATGAGCGCGTCTTCCTTGTTTTTGGAGAACACCGCCATCACTTCCGCCAGGTCGGAGGGTTTCTGCGATTTGGTGATGAGATTTTGCGTGGACAGGGGAACCAGCACCGACGCCAAGGTGAGGCGGTCGATCAATTTCACGGCGGAACGTACGAGACGGAATGCCGCTTCCTTCTTGCGCGCCAGGTCCAGGTGACGCGAGAAAGAGATCTTCTGATGAAATTTCTTCGCCCGGTCGATGACGGCGGCATTGGCCAGAAGAAAGCCGGTGATGAGGTGCATTTTCTCCTCGGACAGGCATTCCCCGTCCCGATCCCAATCGAGGCTCAGCGCGCCGATGGGGCGCAACTGGTGGGTGATGGGGAAAATCGCCGAAGACCGGATCCCCGTCATCTCGGCGAAGGGATCTCCCTTGGGGCGGCTTTTCTCCCCCAGTTTCCAGGAGAGGATTACCTCGTTCCTGAAAAAAGCCAGGGTCATGATGGAATCGGGAGACGCGACGAATTGCGTTATTTTTTCCTTCTCCGCCTGATTTTGCCCGGTCACGTAATGACAGATCAACATGCCCTCATACAAATCCTCAAGATAAATCCGGGACATTTTGCAACCGAAAAGGGCTTGCAGACCCGTCGCGGTGTAATGCAGGATGTCCGACAGGTTTTCTTTACCAAACTTTTGAATTGTCTGAGTTAATTTCTCAAGTTCCGGGCTCATGGGGCTTCAGGTATTCCAGGTTGAGTAAGAAAAGTACACAACGTTATAAATATACCATGCTTAAAAGCCGGGCAGGGGAAAAATGTGCAGAGCAGGGTGGGGGGGATGTCAAAATTTTGCTGGTGGGGGGGCATTTTTTCCCTGAAATTCATGGGCAGGGTCGGGGAGGATTGACTGCTGGATATAAAAAAAGTCTTATGTTTTTAATAAGTTATCCCGATAGACCTTGAAATGACGCCGATTGCTAATCCTGGCATGTAATTTGCTTGTTATATTGTCAGGAGGATTTATCATGTTACTTGACCGACTGCTGTTTTTTGACCGTGTGCCTTCGGTGTTGACCAAGGCGCTCAATTTTGCGTCCAAAAGGAATTTGTTGATCTCCAGCAACATCGCAAACGTGGAGACCCCCGGTTACAAGGCGAGCGACGTGGACTTTCGCTCGCAGTTGAACCAGGTTCTGGACCTCGAAGGGGAGATGAAGTTGACCTCCACCAATCAAAGTCACCTGGGACCGTCCCGGCAAGCGCTTGAAGACCTGGAACCCGAGGTGTTTGAGGAAGTCGATGCGGCCAAATCGAACGGAAACAATGTCGACATCGATAAAGAAATGGGGAAGCTGGCGGAGAATCAGATTATCTATAACACGATGGTGCAATTGATGGTCAAACGCGGGTCCACGGTCCGCGCGGCCATTACCGAACTGCCGCAACAGTAAAGGATCTTGAGGGTTAATTCTGTTGACAAGCCAGGGATTAAAATCTTAAATTAAACAGGTTGAACTTACGGTACGGGCGATGAAGGATATCACCTTACAGACGAATTTAAAGGGATTGCAGGGGCCGAGCGGTCTGCGGAAAACCGGACTGCCTAACGCGGCGGACAAGGTTGAAGGCGGTCCCTCCTTTGCCGAGAACCTTGCGGAATCGTTGAAGAAGGTCAACGACCTGCAGAAACAGGCCGATGTCGCCATCGAGGAATTCGCCGCCGGCAAGACCAATAATATTCACGAAACCATGCTTGCGGTGAGCAAGGCCGATCTGGCCTTCCGGCTCACGATGCAGGTTCGCAACAAAATTGTGGAAGCCTACCAGGAAGTGATGCGCATGCAGGTGTGATGTTGCATTCGGTTAGCTCGAATAATGAACCCCCGGGTTATCCCCCCGGGGGTTTTTTTATGTAATTTTATCTATGAAAACCGGATATAATTGGGAAACAGATCCAGCGACTCAATCGGCGAATATTTCCGGTCCAGGGAGGAATTAAAATAATGATGAAACGGTTTTGGTTTTTCAGTTTGTTGATGGCGGGGATTTTCTCGGTGACCCCCGCGGCTCCGCTGTGGGCCCAGGCGAGCGGCCATGCCAGCGTTGGGCTCGGGCATGGAGAAGAGGGATTCCTCCATCTTGAAGAGATGATCAAGCACCTGGAGTACAGCTTGAATCAGAAAGACGCCCCCCCGGAGCTCAAGACGCATGGAACGGTGGCTTTAAGCCATGCCAAAGAGGCCCTGACCCATTACGAAGAAGCGCTGAAACATGCCTCCGAGGCTCTGGGACGGCCGGTTATGGGTGGCATGATGGAAGGTTCCCCCGGTCATGAGGAAGGTTCTCCCAAGCAGGAGGGCTCGCCGGGAATGAGTCAACCGGAAGGTTCGCAACACGAGCATGAGGGGTCGGGTAGCCGTTAATCCGTCCCCCGGAGGGTATTACAACCGGGAGGGGATTCCTTCCCGCCCTGCGGGGCAAGAAGAATGTCGTCCCCGATCACCTTGACGGCATAAATCCGGGTATTCCACTCCGCCCCTACATTGCATTCCCCCGTCTTCAGATCGAACCTGAACCCATGATTCGGGCATTTGATCCCGATCCCGTCCAAAGTGCCGCGCAACAGGGGCGCGGTGTTTTTGTGCGGGCAGGTATCGCGAATCGCGTAGTATTCTCCGTCCAGAAGGAACAGGGTCACCCGTTCTCCGTTCACATCCACGCGTTTTCTTCCCCCGGGTTCGATGTCTCCCACCTTGGCCACGGGGATCAGCGATTCATTCATGAAGATTCAATGGGCAATTCGGGATGATAGCTCCAATCCCACCAGGAGCCATCGTAATTGCGAACGGAATAACCGAGATAGCGGAACACGAAGTAGGCCATGGCCGAGCGGACCCCGCCGGTGCAATAGACGACCACTTCCTTATTCCGGTTAATTTTGTATGTGTCGAGCAGGCGGACCAGAGTGTCGCTATTTTTCAGGATGCCCTGTTCATCAAAGAAATCCCGCCAATCGATATGCACCGCGTGCGGAATGTGGCCTCCCCGAGGTGATCCGAACGGGGTGGCTCCATCGAACTCGCTTCGGGTGCGGTTGTCGACGATGGCAAGGTTGTCTGACTGGAGCCGTTCCAGGATCCAATTCTTATCAGCAACCCGGTCCAGATTCAAGTGAAGCTCGTTTTCCGCAAGCCGCGACGGAGGGGGCAGGTTTGCGGGGCCGCGTTCGATTGCCCCGCCGGCTTCCGTCCACCGGGTCCATCCCCCTTCCAGAATCGCAACCGAGGAGAAACCATAAAACTCAAACATCCAGAAGTAGCGTCCGTCCGTTCGCCAGGGGTCGCGGGGGTCCCCATAAACCACAATCGCTTTGTTCCGTTCGAATCCCAGGGGTCGCAATTTCCCGACGATGAACGAAAGGTCGCGGATCAGAATTCCCCGCGCGCTTTTTTCAGTATTTGTGAAATCCTGCCAGTTGTTCAGATTGACGGCGCCGGGAATGTGGCTAATGAGAAATTTCCATGCGGGCCGGGTATCGACAATCACGACTTCCGCGGGATTCCTGGACCGAAGTTGATCCACCGAAATCATGGTTCCGGGAGACCCCTCAAAGGCCCCTGCAACCCCTTGAAAACCCATAAAAATCCCTAGAATTCCCGCAGTCGCGGCGGTCCTAATTTTTCTTGACAAAGCAACATGCTGGCTTGTAATATCAACTTTCATTTTTCGCACCGCAAGTGAAAAATAT
>PCWF01000109.1:11723-13770 GCA_002796165.1 Nitrospinae bacterium CG11_big_fil_rev_8_21_14_0_20_56_8 | reverse complement strand
GGTCAGCCGGGTATGGATTTCGATCTCCCCTACTTCTTCAAGAGCATCGATGGAATTTTCGAACAGGTTGATAAACACCCGGCGGATCTGCTCCGGGTCAATATTGAGCAGGCTGATGTTGGGATCGAAGTTCCTGCGGATGATTTTGATTTTTTCATGGTCCTTATACATGTGCGCAACATCGTCGATGAGTTTGTGCAGGGGGGTGGGGCGGGGATTGGCGGTGGGCATCCGGGAAAACCGGAGAAATTCGTTCAACAGTTCCTTCATCCCCTCCACTTCCTGGGAAATGATATTGATGCTCTCATCGAATACCTCTCCAAACGCTTTTTTGTCTTCGTAATATTTTTTCTTGAGCCTTTGCGTGTTGAGCTGGATCGGGGTCAGCGGATTCTTGATCTCATGCGCGATACCCTGTGCGACCTCTTTCCAGGCGGCGATCTTCTGCGCCTTGATCATTTGGGTGAGATCCTCGAACACGATGACAAGGCCCATGTATTTCCGGGAGGGATCTTTCAGGACCTGGATGTTGACCAGAAGAGATAAATTGCTTTCTCCCACCCGGATGTCCACTTGCTCTTCATGGAATTCCTTGTTCTGATCGTTCATCCACCGGATCATCTTACGCACCGGTTCATGGAAAGCCGGATCCAGGCTTTCGCGGTAACTGTATCCGAAAACATCCTCCGCCTCGACGTTTAGAATCGATTCCGCTGCCTTGTTGAAGGTGGTCACATGGCCCCGCTTGTCGACCGATACCACTCCCGCGCCGATGTTGTCGAGGATGGTGGCGATATAGTTTCGCCGGCTCTCCAATTCGATATTGGTGAGGGTGAGATCTTCGTGGGCTCTCTGCACCTTCTGCCGGCTTTCGTTGAGTTCCCAGGTCATTTGATTGAACGATTCCACCAGCATCCCGATTTCATCCGTGGCCTGGACTCCGATATTGAAATTCAGGTCTCCTTCGGAGATGCGCCGGGTTCCTTCCGCCAATTGCTGGATAGGCACCGTGATTCCTTTGGCGAAATAAAACCCCAGCCAGATGGCTGAGAACAGGATCAGAAGGGTAATCAGCAGAAAGGTGAAATAATAACTGGCGCTTACCGGGAGTTTCAGAAAACTTTGGCGCTTGTAATCCTCCACCGTGTTCCGGATGGTGGCGATTTTGAGATGGATGCTTCGCGGGAAATGCGTCAGTGAAACGATATAACCCCATACGCTCATTTTCCCATCCACGGTCTGCGTGAGGGGAACCATGACGATCAAAAAATTACCCCAGTTTGTGGACTGGTATTCCGGAATGGACGTGCCGTCCCCGCTCCTCTGGATGAGGTCGTGCATGTCGAAATCGATCCCGTCGGGGAGCAAGGTTTTGTTGACCTCGGACAGGACCGGTTCCTTGTTATTGTCGAAAATGATGATCCCGCCGAGATCGTATTCGTACACTTTATTTTTAATCAGATTATGAAGCTGGGACCGGTTTTCTTTCAGGTAAAGCTTTCCGCGGGTGATGAACTCCTCGATTTTTTTGGTTTGGTTCACCCCGGCTTTTTCCACATGCAGGTAATGCTCCCGGGCGATGTCCATCGAGTGTTTGAGGGTTTGCTCGATCTGGATGTTGAACCAGTTCCCGATGCTGTAACTGAATAATTGACTCGCGACAATGAACAGGAGGATGGAAGGCACCAGGGCCAGAATCAAAAACGCAATGATGAGCTTGGTTTGGAATTTCGAGCCGATAATCTTGCTTTTTCTCTCGTTGTACAGTTTGACCAGATTCCGCGTGATGAGAATGACGAGAAGAAAAAGCAGGATGAGGATGAAATTGAAAAGCGTCAGAACGACGAGGTTGTTGGAGATGGGGGCGGTGGTCTGCTTTTGCAGGAGGTACACCTCCATCCCTGTGAGTCCGGCCAGAGTCAGAACAATGGCGATGATGGTGGCTCGGGTCCGCTGGTTCTTTTTGATTTGCATCTCCGGAGAGGGGAGGGAACCCGGAAAGTTATTTGGAGGATAGGTTGACGGCATGTGGATTATTTGCGGAAAT
>PCWF01000109.1:7740-11711 GCA_002796165.1 Nitrospinae bacterium CG11_big_fil_rev_8_21_14_0_20_56_8 | reverse complement strand
TTTAATCGCAACAGTTTACACCAAAAGCACCGCCGATGAACCCGCAAAAATTCCTTCCGAAGGCGGGTCGATGCCAGACGGGGGGATGAGAACTGGCCTGAAAACTCACCGGCCCACAAATCATGTCACGTGAACGGGATGTGGAAAAATCTACCCCTGTTGGTTTTTTTTGTCGAAGCCGGATCGCTCCTAAACCCAAAGGGGGGGTGTCTCAGAGCCGAAGAAAGAGATTATTTGTTGAAGGAGCGGATGACGTGCTTGAGGTCGTTGGGGCCGTCTCCCGGAGCGGGTTTGGCGTTGAAGGCCTCCTGATTTTCCACCATGTCGGGATCGATGGACAACAGAGACGATTTGGCCCAATCGGTTTCAAAACTGTTGAAGGGAACGAAAAAGAACAGGTAGTTGAAGGGAAACCAGAATCGGTCGACCTGCAGATCCGCTTTGACCTGAACATAATATTTTTCGTTGGGATTGAGGCGGTAAAGGGGACCGAGCGGGACGTTTTCCAGCGACAGCATCATCTGCCTGAAACGTATTTCGTCGCGGGTCATGATTTTGTGGAGCAAATCATTTCCCTTCTCGGTAAAGAAGTAGATCTTTTTGAGAGAATCGTACCGAATGGTGTGAGTGACGGTGTTGGAACTGATCAGGCTGTCATTCCAAAGAGAGATGTCCCGGCGAAGTTCGATGTGAAAGATGTAGGTCATCGGAACACCGGTCTTGATGGCTTCGAGAATATCGTCGGTGAATCCGTCAATCAACCGGGCATTCAGAACCACCTGGTCTTCGAGGGCCGCCACGCCCACGTTGACCATGGTGGGAGAGGTTGCCAGAGCCGCGGAGGAGAGAAAAAGCCAGACCGTAACGGTCAGGACGACCGTCCTCCATCGGGTGTTACACGGAATTTTTTTCAAAATATCGAAATGCTTCAAGAAGCCCCTCCTCCAGCGGCATCTTGGGTTTCCAACCAAACTGGCTTAGAAACAGGGTGGAATCGATACAACTTCGTTTCTGCTCACCGGGCCGGGCGGGCTCATATTTCACCTGCACCTTTATTCCCGAAAGGTCGATCAACAAACGGCTCAAGGTATTGATCGAAGTTTCTTTACCGGTCCCGATATTAAACACCCCGGAGCAACCGGGAGTCAATGCAATTTCGTTAGCCCGAACCACATCGGAGACGGAAATGAAATCCCGGGTCTGACCTCCGTCCCCGTAAACGACCAAAGGTTGCCTCTTCAACAGCCGCTGGCAAAAGATGGCGACCACTCCAGCTTCCCCGAGCGGGTCTTGATGCGGACCGTAAACGTTGCTGTAGCGGAGAACCACCGTTTCCAGGTCATGGTTTTCGCCAAAGAAACGGAGGTAGTGTTCCCCGCTGTATTTGGAAATGCCGTAAGGGCTGTACGGACAGCAGGGATGATTTTCGGTCGCGGGGAATTCCCGCTGTTTCCCGTAAAGCGCACCCCCCGTCGATGCGAAAACGAATTTTCTGACGCCCAAGCTTACCGCATTTCTTAAAAGATGTAAAGTCCCAAGAATATTGGACTTAGCGTCGAACTCCGGGTCCAGGGTGGAGCGTCGGACGGAGATCTGGGCGGCATGATGATTGATCGCTTCGATTTTTTCGTTGCCGAGAATATCGCCGATCTCCGGATCGAGGAGATCCCGTTGATAAAATTTTACTCCCTCGGGGATGAATTCCCTCTTGCCCGATGACAGGTTATCGAGAATCACCACGCGGTGGCCCGCATCCATAAAGGCTTTGACGATGTGGGAGCCGATGAAACCCGCCCCCCCGGTGACCAGAACGTTCATGGTTTGGATTTCCTGAAAAGTTCCCCCAGGTGGTACAGGGATTCCAGGGCCTGTTTAGGGGTCATCTCGTCGGGGTGAAGGGTTTCGAGGAATCGAATCAAGGGAAGAGCCCGTGGATCGGAGAACAGGTCGAGTTGTTGGGGGCCCGCCTCCTCCGTCTCGTCCGTTTGGGAGATTCTGGGACGGCCCACTTCGTCAAATTCGCTTCGCTCAAGGTTGTACAACACCTCGCGGGCTCTTGCCAGAACTTTTTCGGGCAGGCCTGCCAGCCGTGCCACCTGGATCCCGTAACTCTTGTCCGATCCGCCCGGAACGATCTTGCGCAGAAAGATGATTTCGTCGTTCCACTCCTTGACCTGGACGTTGTAATTATGCACCCCGCTCAACACCAGTTCCAGTTCCGTCAATTCGTGATAGTGCGTGGCGAACAAAGTTTTGGGCCCGCCCTCCGGATCGTTTCCATGCAGGTATTCGACGATGGACCAGGCGATGCTGATCCCGTCGAACGTGCTGGTGCCCCGGCCGATCTCGTCGAGGATGATGAGACTGCGCGCCGTGGCGTTGTTGAGAATATTGGCGGTCTCGTTCATTTCCACCATGAAGGTCGACTGGCCCTTTTGCAAATGGTCCTGGGCTCCGACGCGGGAAAAAATACGGTCCATCACGCCCACCCGCGCCCGGTCGGCGGGAACGAAGCTCCCCATCTGGGCCATCAGGGCGACCAGGGCCACTTGACGGAGATACGTCGATTTGCCCGCCATGTTGGGTCCGGTGATGATCATGATCTGCCGTTCCCGGCAATCGAGAAGGGTGTCATTGGGTATGAACCGGCTGGCGGGGTCGATGCGTTCGATGAGCGGGTGGCGGCCGTTTTCGATTTCAAGCACCGTGTCCTCGTCCACCACGGGGCGGGTGTAATTGAACCGGTGGGCCCCTTCGGCAAAGGCCAGGAGGGCGTCGATTTCGCTCACCGTGCGAGCCATGTGCTGGATGCGCTCTCCCTGGGAGGCGATTCCCTCGCGGACTTCATGAAACAGCTTCAATTCCAGATCGGCGATTTTTTCCTCCGCGCTGGTGATCTCTTCCTCGAATTTTTTCAGCTCCGGGCAGATATACCGCTCGGCATTGACCAGCGATTGCTTCCGGATGTAGTCCGCGGGGACCCGCTCGGCGTGTTTCTTTGTGACCTCCAGGTAGTATCCATAAATTTTGTTGAAACCCACTTTAAGAATGGGGATGCCGGTGCGCTGGCGTTCCTTGGCTTCAAGCGAAGCGATCCACGATTTCCCGTCCCGGCTGATGTTTTTCAACCGGTCGAGTTCCGGGTGGCGGCCTTCGCGGATCAGGTTGCCTTCTTTCAGACTGAAGGGAGGATCGTCCACGATCTGTTCTTCGATCCGGGTATGGAGATCGTCGAGGGAGTCCCAGGAATCCACGAAGCGTCCCACCGCCGGTGAGGAAGCTTCGCGCAGGAGGCGGAGCAACTCCGGCAGGAGCGCCAGCGAGGTTTTCAGAGCAACCAGGTCCCGCGCCGTGCAGGTCGAGAGGGAAATCCGCCCCAGGAGCCGTTCCAGATCGTGTATTTTCTTAAACCGGTCGCGCAGATCCTGACGCAACATGGGATTGTCCTTGAACAATTCCACCACGTCGAGCCGAGCGTCGATGTCCTTGTTGTTGACGAGAGGCTTGAGAATCCAGTCCCGGATCCGTCTCGCCCCCATGGGGGTGAGAGAGAGGTCCAATGCGTCCAGGAGCGAGTTCTTCCGCGTTCCTTCGCTGGACAGGACCAGTTCCAGGCTTCGCACCGTGGTATGGTCCAGCATCATGAACTGTTCCACGTTGAAGGTGGACAGGGACCGGATATGGTCCAGAGCGGTTTTTTGGCTTTCGTGAAGAAAATGAAGAAGGGCTCCCGCCGCGCAGATCCCCAGCTTGAGCGGTTCACAGCCGAATCCTTCCAGGGAACCGGTGTGGAAATGCTCCACCAGGCGGCGGTAAGCCTCGCCGAAGGAAAAAGTCCAGTCCTCGCAGGAATTCACACAATGCGCATGTCGATCCAGCCACGACCGGGGAGTCCCGTTGGTCGCCGTTGCGGAATCGGGCACCAGGATCTCCTGGGGACCGATCTTTTCAAGTTCGTCGAACAGAACCGC
>PCWF01000109.1:0-7643 GCA_002796165.1 Nitrospinae bacterium CG11_big_fil_rev_8_21_14_0_20_56_8 | reverse complement strand
CGAAGTGACAATGCGCACCACTTCCCGCCGCACCAGGCCTTTGGCCAGCCGCGGATCTTCCACCTGCTCGCAGATCGCCACCCTTTTACCCGCCTTGATCAGCCGGGCGATGTAGGCGTTGGCGGAATGGTAGGGAATCCCGCACATGGGGACCGCATTGGACCGGTTTTTGTTGCGCGAGGTGAGGGCGATTTCCAGGATTCCGGAGGCCGTCTTGGCGTCTTCGTTGAACATCTCGTAAAAATCCCCCATCCGGTAAAACAGGATGGAGTCGGGATGTTCCTTCTTGATCCGATGATACTGTTGCATCATCGGCGTCTCGTCCTCGGCGGGGAAGCCTTTCTTAAGCTCGGAGTTCATGGCCGAACGGGGCGGATTTTCTGAAAGTGGGGCAGGATCTTGTCGTACGTGGCCCGCAGATGCTCGGGATGCACCTTGGTCTCGCCCAATACCGGCATGAAGTTGGTATCGCCCTGCCAGCGTGGAACGATATGGACATGAATGTGCTCGTCGAACCCGGCCCCCGCGGCTTTGCCCAAATTCATTCCAATGTTGAATCCGTCGGGGGCGCTCACCTCGCGGGTGATTTCCACGCACCGCCTCGTCAACGCTTCCATTTCCACCCGCTCCTCGTCGTTCATCAGGGTAATGCAGTTGAGGTGCCGGTAGGGGGAGACCATGAGGTGGCCCGAGTTATACGGGAAAATGTTCATGATCGCAAAACAGCGGGCGCCTTGGTGCAGGATGTAATTCCTGGCATCGTCATTTTGAGCGGGCAGGGTACAGAAGATGCACCCCGCGCTTTTATCCAGGTTGATGTATTCCATTCGCCAGGGAGCCCAAAGCTGTTTCATCGTTTTTCTCCGCGTCAATAGGGGCAGGAATGAGAGGGCAACCGCCCTGGGAAAACCATATCAAATAATGTGCGGGTTTTCTCCTTCATTTCAAGCTCTTCTTTTTTCGACCGCTCGTGGTCGTAACCCAGGAGATGAAGGACCCCATGGATGAGCAGGAGGACGATCTCCTCGATCAGCGACAACCCATGTTCCCGGGCCTGCCGGTCGGCGGTTTCGATGGACACGACAATGTCCCCCAGCGGGCCGGTCGAGGGGGAGGGGGGGGCGCCTTCGTATTGGGGGAACGAAAGTACGTCGGTCGGTTTATTCAATTTGCGGAATCGCCGGTTCAGCTCCCGGATCCCCGCATCGTCGACCAGCAGGATGCTGATCTCGCTCCCTCCGCACTCCAGTTCGCGGAGCACGGAGCGAAGATGTTTTTTGAGTTCCCTCGCGCCCACAGGGCAATATTTCTGATCGTTTCTGAGCTGAATATCCATGGAGAGTGCATCCCCTCAACGATCGGATAACCCGCCGGGATCCAGATCAGGACTGGGGTTCGGGATCGGCTCCGTTGCTGTCGTAGGCCTTGATAATCTGTTTGACCAGGTCGTGCCGAACCACATCCTTTTCCGAAAAATAGACGAACTGAATTCCGGAGATATCCTGAAGCAGGGAGTGGGCATGCACCAGGCCCGAGTCGCGCTCGTTGGGCAGGTCGACCTGGGTGATGTCCCCCGTGACGACCATCTTGGAGCGGAATCCCAACCGGGTGAGAAACATCTTCATCTGCTGGCGGGTGGAGTTTTGCGCCTCGTCCAGGATGATGAAGGAATCGTTCAGGGTTCTTCCCCGCATGTAGGCCAGGGGGGCGATTTCGATGATTCCTTCCTGGATCAGTTCCCGTACCTTGCGCACCCCCAGCATCTCGTTCAGCGCATCGTACAGGGGCATGAGGTAGGGGTTGACCTTTTCCATCATGTCGCCTGGGAGATACCCGAGTTTTTCTCCCGCTTCCACGGCAGGGCGGACCAGAATGATTTTCCGGTATTTGTGTTTGAGAAGGCCCTCCACGGCCAAGGCGACCGCAAGGTAGGTCTTACCTGTTCCCGCCGGGCCGATCGCCATCAGGATATCGTTGGCCCGCACCCCGCAGATCAACATTCGTTGGGTCGTCCCCTTGGCGGAGATGAAACCCCGTTCCGAAGAGACTGCAATGCGCTCGGAAAATATGGATTTCAGGTCCACATCGGGCTCGTCCACCGCAAGCCGGATGGCGAACTTGATGTCCCCGTTCTTCAGATTCGGGTCCCCCTCGGTGAGGGACTGCAATTGGTGGAGGAGCCGATCGACCTGTTCCACCTTATCCGGAGCGCCCCGAATCTTGATCTGGTTCTCCCGGGTGGTGATGCGGACGTTGAATTTTTTTTCGATGAGTTTGAGATTGAGGTCCTGAGGTCCAAAAATCTCGGGAATGAGCCGGTTGTTTTCGAGGACTAATTCTTTGGTGGTGGTTTGTGTCAAGAGGAACCGGTTTCAGGCATAAGGAGAAGGCACAGGGGAATTATACGTTGCCGCGTTTGGCCTTGTCAAACCCGGCAGGGCAAAAATTGCCCCGGCCGCGAAACGGTCTCAGCAGGGCCGCTGGGGCCGGATCAGGCTTAAAAATTCGCTTCGGGTCCGGGCGTCTTCCTTGAAACAACCCAGCATGGAACTGGTGGTGGTGTAGGAGTTTTGCTTTTCCACCCCCCGCATGGACATGCACAAATGAAGCGCCTCGATGACGACCGCCACCCCATGCGGTTGCAGGATCGAGTTGACGCATTCCGCGATCTGGGTCGTCATCCGCTCCTGAACCTGGAGCCGCCGGCTGAACGCGTCGATGATCCGGGGAATCTTGCTCAACCCGATGATCTTGCCCTGCGGGACATAAGCGACGTGGCACTTGCCGAAAAAGGGAAGCAGGTGATGCTCGCAGAGACTGTACAGATCGATGTCCCGCACAATGACCATTTCATTGTTGTCTTCAGAGTACAGGGCATCGTTCACCAATTCTTCGATGTTGACCCAATAACCGCTGGTCAGAAATTTAAGCGATCGTTCCACCCGCTCCGGGGTGCTTTGAAGTCCCTCTCGGGCGGGATCTTCTCCCAATCCCTTCAGGAGTTCCTTAATGAGTTCCTTCACGTTGTGGTCCTCGATAAACGACAAAGTTTTTGTCGGATTCAAATAGTTTAAGCTCATGTAACCGGCCGTGATGGATCTTCGATTGAAGAAGGTCCCAAAAATGGACGGCCATATTTTCAAGCGTGGGGATCACCCCCTGCAGAAAATCCACATCGATATTCAGGTTCTTATGGTCGACGCGATCGATTAACTCCTTGGCAATCAACTGCTTAAGAGATTTTAATTCGAGCACCATGCCGGTTTGGGGGTCCACTTGGCCGCATACGGTAACCTCCAGGGTATAGTTGTGCCCATGCCCGTTCGGGTTACTGCAATTGCCAAAGATTTCCCGGTTTTGGGCCTCGGTGAATTCGGGGTTGAAAAGCCGGTGGCTGGCGGAGAATTCTAATCGTCGCGTGATGTAAAGCATGCAGGGTTTTACAATTTCCTTTCGCCCGCCCCCGGCGGACGGGGAAACGGGGACGGTAAAGGCACCTTTAAAACGGGTCCGGAGCCGGGAGATTTCTCCCGGGGTTGATGCGCCGGAAAATAACCCCAATGGCACATTCCGGAATATCAAAGGTCCTCATATTTTTATTTCAGGTACTTGCGTTTGTTATCGGTGGTATAGAATCCAGGCCCGTATAAGTGGAAGGTCATCTGGTTGAATACCTTTTGAATGGGCCCTCCGCATTTTTCGCACTGAGTCAGGGGCGCATCGCTCACCTTTTGCAGATATTCAAAGACCTCCTGGCATTTTTCGCATTGATACTCATACATCGGCATGAAACCACCTCCTGAACTGGCTCCCAGTTTCCTCGCCTGGGGTTTTAGATGGAACAAGACTCCGGATGGATTTGAATTCCGGAACCGGTTCCGTATCTGATCGCTTTTTTTCCGGAACCGTTGCCACGGAATACTTCCAATGTTTTAACTATATTTTCTTTGATCTCGTCGAGCAAATATAGGGTTGGAGGGAGGGTCAGCTCCCAATCGGGATGAAAAATACCCACCAGAAGGCGTCGATCGGCCAGCGCCTGCAGGATGATGAATTTTTCGATTCCGTGTTTTTCCTGCACCTCCGGCGGCATCATGTAGGTCTGATTCAATCGTTTCGGTCCGTACCGCATGATGGCCTTTCCCGACTCTGCCGGCTGGAAACCCAAAGAGAGGATATAATCATCCAACTCCTTATAAATATTATCCTTTGGGAAAATCAGGATACCAAAATTTTCGGAGTTTTTGTAGAGCTGGTACTGATACGCTTCAACCCCACCGGCGATGCCGTTAAAACCGGCTAGAGCGGTGGCCACAACGGCCATTGTACAGATCAGCAGGCGATTTATTGGGTTCACGGCATGTCTCAACGGTCTATCGTTTTATTTTACACAATTTACACAAGGATCAGGAAATGATTTCTGTCTGGCTGAAAAAATAGGGGATTTCGAAAGCCGCCGTTTCCGGGGCATCCGATCCATGCAAGGAGTTTTTTTCGATATCGATGGCAAATTCCTTGCGCAGGGTTCCTGGGGCGGCATCTTTGGGGTTGGTGGCCCCCATCAGATTTCTCCATTCCAGGATGGCGTTTTCGCGCTCCAGGACCATGAGGAGCGCCGGTCCCGAACTCATATAGGTGGTGAGATCGTTGAAGAATGGCCGCTGGCGGTGTACGGCGTAGAATCCCTCGGCTTGTGCCTTGGACATCTGAATTCGACGCAGAGCGACGAGTTTGAATCCTTCAGCCTCGATCCGGGCCAGGATTTTTCCCACAAGGTTGCGCTCGACGGCGTCGGGCTTGATCATTCCAAAAGTTTTTTCCATGTTTGAATGTCCAGAAAGGTTAAAAGAATGTAGTGGGTTGAACAAAAAAAAGGTATTTGGGCCGGCTCGAGCCAACCCAAATACCTTTGATGAAACCAGGTAAGGGGTGAATTAACGGAGGACCACTCCCGTCCTTTTGATCACAAACCCCTCTTCGAGGTTGTCGATCCACTGCATTTTGATCGCGTGGTTCTTGGCGATTTCGTCACAGATATAGACGCATATTTCGCAGGCTTTACATCGATCGACGGAGATATACGCCGACCGGTCTGCTTCACTGTAGTTGATACAGTTGGCTTCGGGGCAGTAGGTCGTGCAGAGATGACAGTTTTTTTGCGAACAGATGGCCCTGTCGACCTGGGCTACATAGTACATGTTCTCTCCGGTAAATAAAAAATGTTAAACAGCAACCGACTCTTCCTTGGTGACATCCAAATCGGCCCAACCCTGGTCGACCGCGTACTTGTAAGTCGCCTCAAGGGTTTTCATATTCGCTTCGAGCAGTTTCTGCTTTTTGGCGAACTTTTTCTCGATCGCGCTGTCCAGGGCCGCGGTTCCGCCGGAGACGACGATTCCTTTTCCAATGAACCGGTCCGTGACCGCCTCCCCCAGAGCTTTGAGGTCGGGAAGGCCAAAGATGGCGGCAATGGCGCCGCACATGGCCATATTGGTCGCCAGATCGGTTTTGGCGATGTCGTTGGCCATTTCGGTGGCCGGGACATACCAGAGCCGGGCACCGGCTTCATCCATCTCGCGCTGTTCGTCCTTGGAAAACTTGAGGGGGGTCCTGTTGTTGATCAGGATGATCCCGCCCTGCTTGAGGCCGGTGTAAAAGGGCATTGTGTAAGATTTTCCCAAAGTGATTACCGCCGGATGAAAGATCATCAGCACGTTGGGATAAATGATCTCCCCGATCTCGAAAATGGGCTGGTTGGAAATCCTTACATAACTTTCAACGGGAGCGTTGCGTTTTTCCGACCCGAAGAAGGGTACGAGGGAACTGTACCCGCCGGAGATGACCACGCCGTTACTGAGAATGTGCGACGCGGTAACCACCCCCTGGCCGCCGATGCCTGCCATGCGAACGTTATAACGTTTAACAGCCATTAATTTACCCCTCCTCTTATTTTATTTTTTTTCTTTGGACTTTTTCTCAATCCCATCCAGGTATTCCTTGGCCCTGTCAGAGATAATTTCCAAGAAACCGTAGCGTTCCTTTTCGATGTCGAACGCGTCCCTCATGACGTCCGGGGTCGGGATCGAATACTCGATGTTGCAGGAGGTATACGCCTGAATATAGGCCGCTCCAACCTCCCGGGCGACCAGGACGGCTCGCCGGATGGTGCGCATCACCCGTGCGGGATTGGTCGGCGCAATGCGGGCGATGTAGTCCACCTTGGCGGTTTGGGCGAGGCCGAGCACGTCGATTTTCTCGTCTCTCTTGCCACGGGGAGCCATCTTGAGCACCTTGCCCTGCATGGTCATGCCGCTTTCCTGTCCGCCAGTATTGCCATAGACCTCGTTATCCAGCATGATGGTCGTAAAACGCTCCTTCCGGAACCAGGAATGCATCAGGCCCTGGAATCCGATATCGACCAGGCCGCCGTCCCCCGCCATGACCACCACGTCCTTGAACTGATTGGGAAAGCGGACCGCCAGCCCTTTCTTCAGGCCGGATGCGACGGCATTGGTGTCGCCGTAGTTCCCGTAAATGAAAGGAACGTTGGCCTGGCTGATGGCCAGGCGTCCACATCCCGCCGTGCCGACCATGATGGTGTGCTCGGGGGTGGGGAGGGCGATGAATGCCAGCCGGATGAAGAGGGACATGGCGCAACCGGCGCACATGGGGTGCTCTTCCACCAGTTCCTTGAATTTTCCCATGTCGGTGGCTTTCATGGACTTCCCATACTGGCCGTGACGGACCAGATCCTGATATTCAACTGGCAGATACTCCAAAAAACCGGGAGAGGGTCTTACCGTTTCAAGAGACATAAGTAGAGTCCTTTTATATATAGAATTTAATTGATTGTATCAGTTAATAAACCACCAGCTTCAGGTGTCGGCGGCAAAGCGCCGGCACACTATATTTAATGCAGGGGCCTCCCCGGCCCAAGGGCAGGAAAATCCCCGCAATAAATTCCTATTTAATTCTTTTGCGGGCGTCCTGCAACCATTCGAGGATCATTTCCGTCGGCATGGTCATACCGCCGTAAACCCGCGGACCGGCCACAATCTGCGCCGGACATTGTCCATAAAGGATCGAGGTCAACTCCTTGTGCATCCATCCCGCCTGGTTGAATTCCGGAATCAGGATGCGCTTGGCCTTCTTGAGGGCCTGGATGATTTGTAGCGTCGGGAAAGGACGCAGGGTCTTGATCTTGAGAAGACCGACCTTCCGGCCCTGTTCCCCTTCCTGCCGGACTGCTTCCCGGGCCTGCGAAACGGCCGATCCGGAAGCGACGAGCCAGTCCTCCGCATCCGGGTTGACGATTTCAATCCGGCCGCGCAGAAGTTTTTCAAAATACCGGGCGGAACGCTCCACCGCGGCGAAGACTTCCTGTTGCCAGCTCGCGTGCATGTGATAACTGATGAAGTTGCTCTTCTGGATTGGAGCATCGCGGGAAATCCGCGCCGGCGGGTTTTCATTGTCCATGGCGGGCACGGCGTTTCTCCACCCGTCTCTCGGATTCAATTTGTAATCCGCGGAGGGCATGGAAACGGGCCCCCGGGCGTGCGTCACAAAAAATCCATCCACGGAAACCACGGCAGGTAAGGTTACATCCACCTGCTCGGCGACCTCAAAGGCGGCGATGGAAAAAT
>PCWF01000244.1 GCA_002796165.1 Nitrospinae bacterium CG11_big_fil_rev_8_21_14_0_20_56_8 | reverse complement strand
TAGCCGGACCGTGGAGAACGGCTACTCCCTGCCGATCCGGTGCAAGATTCTTCGCCGCATTGCGGCTCAGAATGACACCCGAAAGAGTTTTTCAGCACCCTCCTAAAGAATGAAAATGAGCACAAGTGAGGGGAACGTGAAAAATCCTTCGGAAAAAGTATCTCCATGTCCCACCTGCCAGAAACCCGTGGCGCCCTCGGACGCTTCTTTTTTCCCGTTCTGTTCCAATCGGTGCCGGATGATCGACCTGGGGGGCTGGCTGGATGGACGGTTCCGCGTGGCGGGGAGCGACGCCCCCTCCCTGCCGGACGCGGGTGAGGGGGAAGACCGATCAGGATGAAACCCTCTCCTTCTTTCACCTCGTTGGACCTTTCGTACCGTCGCCCGGAAAGCAATTTATAAATCCTCCCCGGCCGCGGCGCGACGCCGGTGCCCCCCTTCCGTCCCGCCTCCCTCTTCCAATACCGCGCAAATCGTTGTAACATGTCAGGTTAGATAAAGCCGGGCGACAAAATACAAATGTGCACGTTTGGCCCTCCCCTTGCGAGAGCCGTCACACAATTCCAACCCTCCGAACGAGGCAGGCATGGCGATTCGGCAAAAACTCAGATTGGGCGATGTAGTCGTGAAAGCCGGGGCGATCACCGAAGAACAATTGACCCTGGCGCTCGCAAAGCAGAAAGAAACCGGCAACCCGCTGGGAAAAGTTTTAATTCAATTGAAGTACCTCACCGAGGATAAACTCCTCACCTGCCTTGCCCAGCAACTCAACATTCCCTTTCTGGACCTCCAGGACGTAAAAATCGAGCAGGAAGCCATCCGGATGGTTCGGGAAAATATGGCGCGGATGCACAAGATCGTTCCCATTTCCGTCAAGAACGGGAAGTTGACCCTGGCCATGGCGGATCCGCTCAACATTTTCGCTATCGACGAGGTGACCATCAAATCGGGAATGGACGTGATCCCGGCGGTGGCGACGGAATCGGATATCGACCGCGCGATCCAGGAACAGTACGGCGTCGCGGCCTCGATCCAGGCGGCGGTGAAGAGCCTGGGGACGCTGGAAGAAAAAAAGGAGGAAGAGCGGGCTTTCATCGAAGAAGGCGCCGCCGCCGCGAAACCGCAGACCCTGGATACCGACACCCCGGTGGCGAAGTTGGTGAAGATGATCCTCCAGCAGGCCCTCGACGACGGGGCGAGCGATATCCACATCGAGCCGACCGAGAACGCATTGAACATCCGCTACCGCATCGACGGGGTTCTGTTCGAAACCTCCCGCCCCCCGAAGACGCTGGAATCGGCGTTGCTCTCCCGCATCAAGGTCATGGCCAACATGGATATCGCCGAAACGCGCGCGCCGCAGGACGGCGGGTTCAGCGCCCGACTGGGGAATCGCCAGATCGAGTTCCGCGTGTCCACCTGCCCGACCGTGCACGGGGAGAACATGGTGCTTCGCATCCTCGATCGATCCAAACTGAAAATCGACCTGTCCAGCACCGGGCTTATGGGAACCAACCTGAAGAAAGTGGAAGACCTCCTGAACACGCCCTACGGCGTGATCCTGGTGACGGGCCCCACGGGAAGCGGGAAAACCACCACGCTTTATGGCGCCCTGCAACGGCTCAACTCGCCGGAGAAAAATATCAAGACCATCGAGGATCCGGTGGAATACCGTCTGGGGGGAATCCGTCAGACCCAGGTCAACCCGAAGGCCAATATCACCTTCGCCACCGGCCTCCGCTCGCTGATGCGGCAGGACCCGGACATCATCATGGTGGGCGAAATCCGCGACACGGAAACGGCGGAGATCGCCGTTCAGGCGGCGCTGACCGGCCACCTGGTGCTCAGCACCCTGCACACCAACGACGCCCCGGGGGCCATCTCCCGTCTTTCCGATCTCGGCATCGAGCCCTTCCTGCTGGCCTCATCCATTGTGGGGGTCCTGGCCCAGCGGCTGATCCGCACCATCTGCAAGCAATGCAAGGTCCAGCGCGAACCCACGCCGGAAGAACTGCAGATCCTGTTTCCCGAGGGCCATCCCCAGGCGGTGACCCTCTACCAGGGCGAGGGGTGCAAGGCTTGCAAGAAAAGCGGGTACAGCGGCCGGATGGGAGTGTTCGAAGTGCTGGTGATGACCGATGAAATCCGCGCCCTGATCCTGGAAAAGGCCGCGCCGATGGTGATCCGCCAGCGGGCCAAGGAATCCCAGGGCATGAAGACCCTCCGGCAGGACGGCATCGCCAAGGTGCTGGGGGGATTGACCACGATCGCCGAACTCAACCGGGTGACCTTTGCCGACCCGGTGCTGGCCCCGGCACGGGAATGAATCCCCCGGTTCCGTGATTCTGCAATGGGCTGACGCTTGATTTCAAGCGCCCGACTCATGCCGCCGTCCATTTCCACCTGTCCGTTCCCTGAAAAGGAGCCCGATCGCGTCTCTCCCATGGATGCCATTTTCCAAAACCGATGGTTTCACTTCCTGTTCCGCAAGCGGCTGACCATCAGCCTGTTTGTGATTATGCCGTTGGTGGTGGCCTTGACCGCATTTGCCTCCGGCTTCATCGCCCTGGTTCTCGTCGAGTACTACCTGCCCGGAACTCCCCGGTCCCTCCATTCCGAATCAGGGCAACCGGTGAGCGAGATGGTGCATTGGATTCGCATGGAAGTCCTGGCGTTTACCTTGCTGGGGGGACTGGCCGGGGCCGGTATCGCCTTCGCCATCCTGGATCCCCTGCGCCGGGTCATCGAGGGAGCGCGGCAGGTGGCGCAGGGGGATTTCACCCGGTTGCTCGAAATCGAACACCTCGACGAGCTGGGCATCCTGGGCAAAAATTTCAACCAAATGGTGGATTCTCTCAACCGCCATTTCATCGACAGCATGACGGCGGGTTGGGTGGTGGCCAACACCTCCGGAAAAATTTTGTCCATCAACCCGGGAATCATGAAAATTCTCGGTTGCAAGGCCGAGGATCTCGTCGGCCAGCCGGTGGAACAACTGGCCCGATACCTTCGCTTTGAAGGCCGGATGGAAGACCTGATTTCGCAGGCGGTCAACCGGCAACAGGTGGTCTCGGGAAAAGAATTCGACGCGGTGACGCAGGACGACCGCAAGGTCCACCTCTCGTTATCCACCACCCTGCTCAAGGACAAGGACGACCTGTTGGTCGGCGTCGCCGCCACGCTGAAGGACCTGACCCTCGCCGACCAGTTGACCGAACAAATCCAGCGGACCGACAAGCTGGTCGCCCTGGGCGGCATGGCCGCCACCCTGGCGCACGAGATCCGCAATCCGCTGGGGTCCATCCGCGGGCTCACGCAACTTTTGGATGAAGAGTTTTCGCCCGAGGACAAACGCCGGACGTATACCCACACCATGATCCGGGAGATCGACCGGCTCAACGGGGTGGTCTCCAACCTGCTCAATTTCGCCCAGCCGGCACCCGGGGAGCGCCATCCCTGCGATGTCAACGGACTGATTCGTCAAGTGCTCGGCCTGGCCGGTCCGCAACTGGACCAGGCGGCCGCCCGGGTTCACGAAGACCTCGACCCCCAGCTTCCCCCTGTGGAAGCGGACGACAAGCAGTTGGTGCAAGCCTTCCTCAACCTGGTGCTCAACGCTCAGGAGGCGATCCAACCCGGCGGGGCGATCCGCATCGTGACCCGGCGCCTGCCGCCGGACCCGGGCCGGGGGAAGGGATCGGCCGCGGCCGTGCGCATCCAGATCCAAAACGACGGAGAGCCCATCGACCCCGCCATTCTGGACCGCATTTACGATCCCTTTTTCACCACGCGGAAGGAAGGAACCGGCCTGGGGCTGTCGATCACTCACCAGATCGTGGTGCAGGCCGGGGGAACCATCTCGCATTCACGCGAGGGAACCTTCACCGTCTTTACCGTAGACCTCCCGGACGCGGGAAAACCGGCGGAGTCCCCCAGCTCCGGAGCCGGGAAACCGGATCCGTCCTCATCAACCCTTGCGTCCTGATCGGCATTCATGAATTCCGGAAGGATCCTGATCATTGAAGACGACGAAGGAATGCGGTTTTTCCTGACCGAGACCCTGGCGAAGGAAGGCTACGACCATCGGCCGGTGGCCTCGGGAGAGGAAGCCCTGAAACTCGCGCGGAAGGAAAAGTTCGACGTCGTGATTATCGATTACAACCTTCCCAAGATGAACGGACTGGAAACCTTCCGCCGTCTGCGCGAAGGGAACCCGAACATGGAAGCGATCATGATCACCGCGTTCGGGAGCCGCGACCTGGCCATCACCGCCATGAACGAGGGCATTCTGGACTTTTTCAACAAGCCGCTCGATGTGGCCGAGATCCGCGTGGTCATCCACCGCGCGCTGGAGCGTTGCCAGTTGAAAACCGAGATCCAGTCCCTGCGCCACCAGTTGGACGAGACCCAGGGAATGGAACGGATCCTGGGCGGGAGCCGCGCGGTGCAGAACGTCGTGGAACGGGTGCGCAAGGTGGCGCAAAGCAACGTGGCGGTGCTCATCCTGGGCGAAAGCGGGACGGGAAAGGAACTGGTGGCGCAGGCATTGCATTACACCAGCCCGCGATGGCGGGGACCCTTCGTCAAGGTCAATTGCGCGGCCGTACCCCAGGAACTTCTGGAGGCGGAGTTTTTCGGGTATGAAAAAGGCGCGTTCACCGGCGCCGTCAAGACCCGGCGGGGGAAATTCGAGCAGGCCCACGGCGGGACCCTGTTCCTCGACGAGATCGGCGACATGCCGCTGACGACGCAAATGAAAATCCTCCGCGCCATCCAGGAAAACGAGATCGAGCACGTGGGCGGGGAAGATCCCATCAAGATCGACATCCGCCTGCTCGCCGCCACCAATAAGGACCTGGAAAAGGCCGTGGCGGAGGGGACCTTCCGGGAAGACCTGTTCTATCGCCTCAACGTGGTTTGTATCCCCATTCCCCCGCTTCGCGAAAGACCGGAGGACATTCCCATTCTCGCCAACCACTTTCTGCGGCTTTATAATGAAAAGTTCAAAAAAGGGATCGAATCCGTTTCGCCCGAAGGGATGGAACTGCTCCAGTCCTATTCCTGGCCGGGAAACATCCGCGAACTGGAAAATGTCATCCAAAGAGGCATCGTTCTTGCTTATAATGATGTCGTGGGCAAAAAGGAATTGATCGATGTTTATCCGCCCCTTGCCGATAACGTCCCGGAAACGGCGGGGCCCAAATTGCAGGACCAGGTGGATGCGGTGGCGTCTTTGACGGAAAAGCGATTGATTCTCGAAGCCCTGAAAGAAGAAAACTGGAAACGGCAGGAAACCGCCGACCGGCTGGGTATCAGCCGGAAATCTTTACATAACAAGATGAAAAAATACGGGTTGGAACGCTGAAACGCGCTTCGCCCGAATTCTCCCGGAACATTCACGACATGCCCCTGTTCGAATACAAAGCGAGAAACCGCCTGGGCGCCCTGGTGGCCGGAAACATGGATGCCATCAATGCCGATTCCGTCGCCCAGGAACTGGTGCGCATGGGGCATTACCCGGTCAAGATCAAATCGGTCAAGGAACAGGAGGAAGCGCAAGGGAAGGCGAACGAGGACATCCTCCAGCGTTTCCACAAAGTGACCACCAAGGACCTGGTGCTTTTTACGCGGCAGATGTCCACCCTGTTCAACGCGGGCCTCCCGATTCTCAGCATTCTCGGGGCGCTCCAGGATCAGTCGGACAATCCCAAGTTCAAGCGCGTCATCGGGGAGATTCGCTTCGACATTGAGGGAGGTCTTTCCGTTTCCGAGGCGATGGCGCGGCACCCCGAGGTGTTCTCCGAACTGTACCTCAGCATGATCGGGGCGGGCGAAGCGGGCGGCGTGATGGACGAACTGCTCCGGCGGCTGGCCGACCTGCTGGAAAAGGATGCGGAGAACGCCGCCAAGGTCAAGTCGGCGATGCGCTACCCCAAGATGGTGGTCGGCGCCATGGCGCTGGCGGTGGCGATCCTGATGTGGAAGGTGGTGCCCGTCTTCGTCAAAATGTTCCAAAAGGCCAACCTCGAACTTCCCCTGGCCACGAAGATCCTGATCGGGGCCAACAATATGTTTTTCAACTACTGGCACGTCACTCTGGTATCCTGCATCATACTGTTCATCCTGTTCAAGCAATGGAAAAAGACCGAAAAGGGCCATTACCAATGGGACATGTTTCTGTTGAAATTCCCCCTGCTCGGTTCCATTTTCCTGCGCTCGTCGATGGCCAAGTTCGCCCGGGTGTTCGGGACGCTCCAGACGGGAGGCGTTCCCATCCTGCAGATCCTCGCCGTATCCTCACGCGTTATGGATAACGTGGTGCTCTCCAAGGTCGTGCTCGACCTCCGCGTCAGCGTTCAGGAAGGTCTGGGCATGGCGGCCCCGTTGAAGCGGAGCGGCCTGGTCCCCCCGCTCGTCATCCAGATGATCGCGGCTGGGGAGGAGTCCGGCGCGCTCGACGAGATGCTGATTAAGGTGGCCGATTATTACGATGGAGAAGTGGACCACGCCGTGAAAAACCTGTCGTCGATGATCGAACCGATTTTGCTGGTATTCATGGGAGGAATGGTGCTGTTTCTCGCGCTGGCCATCTTCGTTCCCATGTGGGACATGTCCAAGATGGCGCGGCATTGACGACCGAGGCGATATGAAAGCATTCACACCGACCCGAAACCGCACCCGCATCTCCCGTGAAGACGGGTTCACCTTTATCGAGTTGATCATGGTGATCGTGATGATCGGCATCCTGGCTTCCGTCGCCCTGCAGAAAATGATCACCACCGCCGAGCAGGCCGAATTGACCGCCGAGGACATGACCATCGACACCCTGCGCGCCAACCTGGTGAACAATTTTGGACAAGACCTCGTGCAGGGGAAAGTCGCCAAATTCCCGGAAGATCCCTTCACCAACCTCAGCAAGGTGCCCGAAGGATACGACCGCCGCCGGTCCGCCCGGCCCTCGGGAGAATCAGACGATAACGGGGTCTGGATGTTCGACCGGGGAGCGGGCGTCAGCGGCAATCTGACTCCCGAAGATGCGGGAACCACGCTCACCGATTTTGTGATCAGCGGCTTCATTTACCATCAGAGGAAAGACAAAACCATCGTCAAGTGGCCCTATGACCAGATTAACGGGGTGGTGGGCAAGAAATCCGTTCAGACCGAAAGCGACATCAAGAAACAACTGGATCAGGAGCGCCGCCTGCGGGGTGAACCGGTGGAGGGCGATAAAATTATCCAGACACGATGAGCGGGGCCGTTATTTTTATGAACCAACTGTGGGCAAATCACACCATCAAGAATGATCCGTAGCGCCCATTAAACAATCGAAACCTAATTGAGGGCCAACCGATGGACGTCGTTTATGAGATCCTCCTCAACTTCAGCAAAATCCTGTTTTTTGTCCTGGTCTTCTTCGCCTTCCTGATCAGCGGACTGATCCTGTTCAAACCCCAGCGCGCCGCCGAACTCAATTCCCGGTTCAACCGCGCGTTCAGCACCGAAAAAGTGGGCAACTCCATCGACCATTCGATCGACATCAACCATTCAGTCATGAAACACCGGCTTTGGGTCGGCGCCCTGTTCCTGCTTGGCTCCCTGTTCACCCT
>PCWF01000085.1 GCA_002796165.1 Nitrospinae bacterium CG11_big_fil_rev_8_21_14_0_20_56_8 | reverse complement strand
TTCCCGTCTGGGAAAGCCTGCGCGAAGTCGTGCTGAACCATCCCCCCGTCGCCTACTCCTCCGGCTTCGAGGCGGCGCGCCATCTGCTTCCCGGCATCGGGTCTCTCATCTTCCCCTTTGCCCCGGGCGTTTTCGGATTCCTCATTCTCATCGGGGTCGGATTCGGAGAAACGCGGAAACCCGATGACCGGTGGCTTCCCGTATTCATTTTCCTTTTGCCCTTCGCCGGTGTCCTGCTGTTCAACATCGCCGGATATCCGCGGAACTATCTATTCAACTTCCCCCTGTTCATGATCTTTCTTGCCCTGGGAACCCACCAGGCGGGGCATCGGCTGGCCTCCATCCTTCTCCGTCCCGGCGTGGGCACAATGGCCGCCACCGGCCTGGTTCTCCTGTACCTCGCGGGGAACCTGACCGTCCTCCTCCGCGATCACTACCCGAAGGTCGCCGGACACGATGCGCAAGCCTTCAAGCAAAGCCTGAAAGCCTCGCTCGGCCCCCACGACCTGCTTTGCGCCACCCATCCGGAGCTTTACCTCTACGCGGTGAACCCTTACCGGAAAAATCTCACCGCCATCATGAAAGACAACCGGCTCGACGGCATCCGGCTTCTGGGATCGCACCACAGAAACCTGAATGCGTTCCAAGTTCGAGGCGAAACCGGAACCTTTGCCCTGCTTTCCCCCTTCTTTCCCGGAACCCCAAACACCGCCGTGGACCTGAGCGGAGAAAAATTTCTCCTCCCTCTGACCGCCGGACCCGCGCGATCCCTGCTGAAAGAAGACTTCGAAACGAAAGCCCCGTGGCGACCCGTAATGGGGCACGGACGCTATCGCGAAAGTCCCCTCCCGGCACCCTCGGGAAACGGCGCCCTCCTCCTGCAAACCGACGCCGAATCCGATTTCCTGGTGGAAGCTCCCGTACCGGGCATCCTTGAAGTGAATGCGCCGAGCCTGGTCGCCGTCATGCGGGCGGAGGCCTACCTGCGCAAACAGGCGCCCACCCTCCCCTTCACGACGCTCGCGTTTGAGGATCTGTCCCGTCCGGGAGAAACGCATCTCCTCAACCTCGGACTTTTGCACGATGGGGTTCAGGCGGAATGGATGGGAAAAAACGAAGAACCGTGGACCTTGCGGGTGTTTCTGGGCGTGGTGCCGCCCGGGCGGTACGGATTGAAAATCCGCATGGGCGTGGCCCGCGGGGAAACGGTGAATTACGACGGCCTCCGCGTCTTCATCGCCCCCCTACTCGCCGTAGGGGCTCCGGGCCGCAACGGTGACATTGCAATCGGCGGGGCAGGAGGCATGAAGGGATGACCCGCTATTCCGCCTTGTCCATCCGTTCCTTGTTGAACGGATCGAATTTTACCTGGGGAGTGGTGGCCATCGCCCAGAACCAACTGCAAAACTGGAGAGATAAAAATACCGGGGAGAGAATGAAGCCGAGAGAAGCCAGAGTCAGCCGCTTTCCCACGCTTCCCGGGAAATTGACCCCTGCCCCGATCCCGTAACACACGGCCTGAAGTCCCGCCACCCACCCGGCCATCCGGACCGCAAGAGGATCGAGAGGAATCCCCAGAGAGAAGGAAATCAGGGCCGCCCAAACCGGAAAAACCGCCCAGTCGTTAAGAAACATCACCATCACCTGGAATTTCTGACTTAAATTCAGATGCCGGGAGGACAGAAACTTCCGGTGACCGTGGTACCACCTGCGGCGCTGCTTGAGCAGGTCGAGCAGGGTTTCCGGACTGGTTTCATAAAACGTTCCCTCAATCCACCTTCCCTTCAAATTCCCGGGATAGCGCAAGACGGCGGTGTCGTCCTCGTTCACGCACAACTCCGGGGGGAAATCCCAGCCCAGTTTGCGTTCCGTTTCTTGCGCGGCCACCAGGAAACTTCCCTTCACCACAAAAAAGACATGGAGCGTTTCCGCGGCGAGCCGGGCGGTCAGGTTCCAGGTCACCCGGATCGAATCCATGGCCTTCACGAAAGCCACCCTCCCCTGTCCCGCGCCGAAAACGATGTTGCCCTGCGCCATCCAGTCCTCCAGGGCACCCTCCCGTTCCGCCTCGGCCATGTATTGCAGGAGCGCCTCCACCCCCTCCCGGTTCATCACCGTCTCCTCATCCAGATGCACGATCCAGTCGCCATTGCGGGCCCGGCTGTGCATCAGCGCATAATGCAGATTGCGCGCCTTGAATAAAGACCCATGGGGCGTCCGGTAGTCCTGCGGCACCACCATTTCCACGGCGGCCGCCCCGACCGGCTTTTGCGTGACCACTTCCACGGTATACCGGTCCGGGGTCAGCAAACCTTCCAGAAGCCGCGGAACGCCCGCAACATTGTGACGGACCAGATTCGGGAAATCCCCGCGAGTGACGTAGCGGAAATAGATATGCCCCCGGAGAGAAGGGGAAGGGCAGGCCGGTCTCCGGATGCGAAACAGGTAGGCCAGGCAACCCGCCGTGCCCACAACCCCGCAGGGACCGGCGGCCAGAGCGAGCAGACTGAAAAAAATTATCGAACCGTTAACCCACAGGTCCATAGGAAATTCAATTTCGAGATCGGCAACCCGATCCGTTTCTCTCGGAACCGGGCTGACCGGTCATGCCATTCCGGTTATTTCACCAGGGTCCAGATCCCGATGGCGATGAAACCCAGACCCGCGAGAATCTTGATGCGTTCCGGGGAGATGAACTGGGCGATCTGGCTCCCGAACACCACCATGAGCAGGCAACTGAGGGCCAGCGCGCCCGCGGAGGCGGCGAACACGCCCCACTTGTGAAGATTGCCGTCGGTGGCGAACAACAACGTCGCCACCTGAGTCTTGTCCCCCAGCTCCGCCAGAAATACACTTAAAAACACCATCCAGAGATCTCGCATGTTGAATCCGGTCCAAAGTTGAAAATAAAAAAACTGATTAATTTACCAAACCCCTTGCCGCCCGCGCCACTCGCCGTGGAGGCACAGGGCCGACACCTTTCGAGTCCCCTCAAATCGGATGGATGGCAGGACGGGTGGCGGAGCGCATCCCCTCCCTGTAAGGGAGGGGTACCCTTGCGGTTCGTGAGTAAAGCGAGCATTTGCCGCGCGTTCGCCCTCCACGGAGGAGTGCCGAGGGCCGGACTCGAACCGGCACGGGGTTACCCACGAGGGATTTTAAGTCCTTTAATGATTTATATAAACTACTGTTTTTTAAACAGTTATTTAAATTAAAAATGTGAATGCGTAAAAAACTGTGTAAGTTTTGGCCGGTTTCAACCCCCGTTTTAAGCCCGTAAAACGGCCTCGGAGGGGTTTCCCTTCTCCCCCTTGGGAGACCCCTTAAACAGTCCTTTTCTTGCCTGCTTCGTATGGAGCCACCGTCGCCCAAGTCCTGCATACCATCCGGGTAGTTGTGGCGGATTTCCTCTGGGGCTGAAACTTGTTTAGGCTACCGAGAGCGTCTCCGGCGAGCTGGCCAAGGAGGCAACCCCGGGCTCGGGCCAAAGTTATGGAGTTTCCTCTGGGTCCACCGACATCATGATTCGTCCAATATGACTGTGCGGATGACTTTTTCTATATCTTGAGAGGATATCCCTCCACGCGCTGATTCGCTTGTGACGATCAATGTACCTTTTTCACCCTCTCCTTCTTCATGCGGCAGGATACCGTTGTCTTTATACCAATTGAGCTTCTCTTTCCAGCGTCTATGGTAACTCGGAACATGCAACATGCCGCAGTGTTCCCAATAAAATGTTCGGCCAGATTCGATATTCTCAACCGTGAAATCGGGATATTTTGTGGCACTGCCGATGATCAAAGGATGTTCGTACATGTACTCGACCTGCAAGGCGGAAAGTCTGTCAGCGATGATCACTTCAGACTTGGACCGAACCATTTCACCTCGTGCTGTTCTGTGAATCAGATTTTCTTCGAAGAATCGTCCGTCAATATAAATCGGAGATGGCGCTTCAAAAAGATTTGTCAGTCTACGGGCCGTCTCGGACCTGTCGTCTGACGAATACTTGCGCAGATCGCCTCTGGCTCCTTGATGCAGAATGACCACTCGATTTTTCTGCCGAGTCAGGGCCGTATAGAGCAACTCCCTGGAAAGAAGTCGACACGGATTTGGCAGAACCAGAATGACGGTGCCAAACTCGCTCCCCTGAGATTTATGCACGGTGAGCGCATAAGCCAGCTCCAGCACCGGATTTGCTTCTTCTCCGAAATCCTTAGCCGTGAAATCGTATTTGAAATTCGGCTGTGAGGAGAATTCAACCTCGAGTTTCCAACGCAGATCTGGCAGCTTCTTTTTCCAAAAAAAACCGACGGCCATCCCGATCTCGCCGTTTGCAATGTATGGATTGTCCTTTTCCGGATAGACCTTCCGGTGGCGGTTCCATGGCATTTTAGGATCGGTATTCGCCAGGTTGATAACCTTGTCGCCATAGACTATCTCTTCTGGTCCCATCGGCTTGGGGTATTTCCGCCATCTGGCGACTCGGGATGCATCGATTAACTTTTGCCTGAACTGTTTGTGAATTAAACGATTGATGTCGGGAACGCCGTGCGCCCCTGAACGAACGGGTGACAGTATTTGCCAGCCCTCAGACTGTTCGGCTGAACCAAAGTTAAAAAATCGCATCCCATTCCAGTCTTTCCCGCCTAATGACTCGTCAAACTTCAGAATGTCATCCGGGCCTTCAAGACCAAGTTCATCAACGAGAACGGATACCAGATTCTCCCTGAGTTCGTCCGAAGAATCCCATTGAACAAAGCGGACATGCTTGCTCTTTCCGGATTTGACGACTTTGTCGAAAACATCGTCTTCTCCCGGAGCAATCGGCGATCCGCTGAACCATTCAGCGAGCTGCAAATCTTCGCGTTCTTCACCGGCCTGTCGTCTGCGAATGGTGAGTTCGGCGTATCCAGAGGCGACTCGTGGAAATTTTTCCATAATCCCGTCGGGAGCGAGATGTTTGATCACATCAACAAACGGACGGCCTGCGCCAATCGGGGGAAGCTGTCTGGGATCGCCAATCAGAATCAAACGATGAACACCCTTGAGTGCCTGAATAAGTGCAGCCAACATCTCCTCAGTCAGCATTGAGGCTTCATCGACTATGACTGTTCGAGCCCCGGCCTCGGCAGATTTTTCCGATAACTTGTAGCGACCTGTGGAGCCATCATATCGGTCGGGGCTGAGGAACTGGGCGACAGTGAATCCCTTCAATTTGAGGTCGCTAGTGGATTGCTCCATTCGGACACGGGCTTTCCCAGTTGGAGCCAGAAGCAGAATGTCACCTTGCGATATCTGCGGATGAGAACACAGCACCGACAAAAGAGTGGTTTTACCTGTCCCTGCAGGTCCGATAAGAACGCTGAGGCGGGATTCGGCAAGTTCTTTAAGTGCCGCCGTCTTCTCTTCACGGGCCTTTTCCTCGAGTTCATCAGAACTCCCCACACCGTGAACATCAAGATGACTGTCGAGAAGGGTCTTCCAATCGGCCTCGACAACCAATCGCTTGCCTTTGACACGTTTTTGGATTGCTGAGCGAATCACATCACCCATTTCGGCTAAACGGGCAAGTTGCAACGCAGGGCTACCATCTGCCAGAGGCGTTTCAACTATGGTTTCTTCAAACTGGTCCTTTGCGACATTGATCAAATCTCCGTCGACTTCGCACCCTGGCTTGATATCCAGGTTCCGAATCGCGAGCACAACCTGGTCCTGGGGCATCAGAGAATTGCCAGCGATAGCCGCATCCTCCAAGGTTTTAACGCTGAGAGCACGCACACGGCGGGCGTCTGTTCCTGCGTCCAAAGCGGTTGGCTCAGGCAGAGGGTGTTCCTTCCGGATGGTCTCGTCAGGGAAAACACCACGGTCAACGGTCCAGACGCTTATTGGCGTCGATGTCAACCTGGTCGTCTCATAAAGCAAGTAGGGATTGGTCAATATGGACAGATCCGAGCAGTCAATATTCGCCTTTTTCCGTTCTTCCTGGACATATATCGTCGTCGCCTGTTCTCTGTTGATTTCAAATCGGCTTATCAGCTTTAGGAGATTGCGGCGCTCTTCGGGAAGTCGGCTCCATTTAGCCTGAATGGTGGTCCCGATTCCTTTTGCCAGATCTTTAGGTAGGTGCTTTTGAGGGTCTCGGAGAACTTGATCGACCATAGGCCAAGGATCGACATTCTCTCCGACATTGTCAGAAATCTGTCGAGCGATAAACGTCCCAAGGTCAATGCCAAACGCGCAAAGTGCCGACGCGAGCCCTGGGCACGGCCCTCTGGCCGTCCATAACTCTCCGACTCGGTGGTCAATCCAGGTCAGACATTTTGCCCATGGCCCAGGCAAAACTTTAATAGCTTTCCTGAGAGATTCCGCGCAGGACAGTAAGGAAGCGATTGCTGCGTCGTGGGTTACAAGCTGTGAAGCGTGTGAAAATTCAAGAAGCCGGTCATCTGGTGAAAATGCGGCGATAGATGCAGGGTCAAAGTCTGGATTGTCAGCAACGAGTTCCAGTGCCGCATGGTAAGGCAACAAGAAGCCATCTTTGAAATCGGGCCTTATGGAATGTTGCACCATACGTTCCCAAAGCATGGATCGCAACTTTCCTTTCAGATCCCTGGTCGAATATTGGTATTCAACTCCTGGAGACACATGCAAAACCCGACCTACGCCGACCAGGATTCTCCTTGCCCCCGCATCTTCGACAAATGGAACTTGCTTGGCGTAAAAAAAACAGAGTGATTCTTCTGGCTTGATGTGGTCACAAAAACAATCTGATAGGGCCTTTTGGTTCTCTATGGCTTGTATCCACTGTGTGGAGAATCCTAATTTTGGTTCCCGCTGCGGCCGCACATCCAAACCATATGTTTCGCCAAGTTCATCCATCGATTCCCGCAACATCCAAGCAAATGGGACCGCAGGAGCGGAATAAGCGGGATGGCGTAAATCGGTAGGAGCGAAGTGTCCGTGACTCCCCTCGGATGTGTGCTTGTACGGGTGGTTGGCGACCCTCGTGTATTCGAATGGCGACATGAACGCGACCCGCTCGGCCACGCAACAAGGCCATTTTTCTTGAGGCAAGTCCGCAAGCGATTGACCGGCGACCGCTTCCTCGGCGATGTCATTTCTCTCCTGCCCAATCCGTTTGAGCTTGAGGCACGCCCCGTTAAGGCGTGGATTGGCACAGACTCGTCCATCCCATCCGGAATCGTGCCACGGCACGCGAATAGATATGTGTTTTTTCGGATACTTCATGACCCCCCCCAGAGTCATTCCGCCTCATCCATAATGACCTTCAAATCGTGAAGGTGTGTCTCGGCGACGGTTTTTCACGGCCAAAGTTTCCAGTATCTAGACTTTAAATTTTCAAAGTGACTATTTACCGTCCTCGACCTCATCGGGGCCGCGATAGCGGGTGCGTTCCCGGCCTTGCCCTTCTGCCCGTTCTTTTTCCTTTTCGCGCTTGCAGTCTTTCCTTTGCTCCTGCCGTGCCCCCACAGAGACGGGGCCGGAAGGAGCGCTTCTCTTTAATCAAAGGGGTCAAATCTTGATTTAACACTTAACCACCCTTGGTCTCCATGATTTTAACCATGCGCAAAATGGCCTCTGAACTATTTTACCTATTTCCCTTATCCGAATCTCCATTTTTTCTTCGCCTGCTTCGTATGGAGCCACCGCCGCCCTCACCAGGTAGGGGCAACGTGCTCCAAAAAGCTTGGCAAGAGTGGCAATAAATTCTCTTATCCTTCATCAAAGATCAATACGCCGAGTTTGCCCAAAACCTCTTCCATAACCTTTTTGGGGGCCTTGGACTTTTGTCTCGCCTGGCGGACCCGCCAATCCACGCTCTTGATCTGATCAACAAGAACACAGCCGCCACCTTCTTTTGGAGAAAGATTGACCGCAAAGGGATAGTTTTTTACTTTTGACGTGATCGGGCAAACCAGCACCAGCCCCGCCTTTTCATTGTAGATTTTTCGGGAAATCACCAAGGCCGGCCGGTGGCCCGCCTGTTCATGCCCGGCCTGGGGGTTGAAGTCAAGCCAAATAATATGCCCTCTTTCGGGGACATATTTTCTTTTGGCTACCATACTTCCTTCCCTTCCGGCTCACCAAAATCAATTTCCTCATAAGTATTATCAGGGGAAATTTGATCCACCAGGGTTTTCAAGGAGTATTCTTTCAGGGGTTTCACCACCAACTGGCC
>PCWF01000027.1 GCA_002796165.1 Nitrospinae bacterium CG11_big_fil_rev_8_21_14_0_20_56_8 | reverse complement strand
CGGTGTTCCGGGCAATCATTCCCATGAGGACCGATTTGCCCACTCCCGTTCCCGCCATGATTCCGATCCGCTGACCCCGGGCACAGGTGAGCAGTCCGTTGATCGACCGAATACCCACATCCAGGGTTTTGTTGACCCGGTTTCTTTGTAGCGGGTTGAGCGGGTTGCCCATGAGAGGATAATCGGTGCCCAGGGGAAGAGGTCCTTTCCCGTCCAGGGGTTTTCCGTTTCCGTCGATCACCCGGCCCAGGAGGGCGGGGCTGACATTAAACATGGGGAACTCTTCCTTGGACTCGATAATGCTTCCCGGCTCGATGCCGATGAGGTCACCCAGCGGCATCAACAGAGTTCGATTGTCCCGGAATCCTACCACCTGGGCTTCTACCGGGGGACGGTGGCCTTGAGGGTAGATGGTGCACAGGCTTCCCACCGATGCGGCCGGACCGTTGCCTTCCAACACCAGCCCGATGATTCGGCTCACCCGTCCGCTTTTTTTTACGAACGAAGTGTTGTCGATGAAAGACCGGTATTTTTTAAGATCGATGATATCCTGCATGGCTCTTTCGAAAGGGTCGACGGTTCAGGATTCGGCCGGCTCCTCCGGCCCGGATTCCAGTTCCAGATCGACCGGATTTTCAATGGGGGCCGGGGCGAGATTGAGGATTCGTTCCAGTTGATCGTTGAGTTTTTCCAACCGGGCGTCCACGGTGCCGAAGTTGGTTTCGATCAGGCAACCTCCGCGCTGGATTCCCGAATGGGCTTCGAAGGTGATGTTCTTGATTTCCCCGAACATGTGGTGAAGTTCGGGCCGGAAACTTTCAGCATAGCCCTTGTCTTCGGGATTGATCTTGATGACCATGCTTTCCTTGTCCAGAACCGACTGAACCCCGAGACGGATCATTTCCTGGACTGCGTCTTCCCGGGTGGATAATTCGAAGTGGATGATTTTTTTGGTCAGGTGGATCACCATTTCGATCATTTCCCGTTCGACCTTGGAGTACATCTCCTTGCGAAACCAGCTCAACTGATGGATCGTTTCCTCCAGGGTTTTGAGGAAGGGATCGAAGTCGGTTTTTGCGGCGGTCTCCGCGGCTTTAAGTCCCTCGATGAAACCCGCGTCGAATCCTTCCTTGTGGGCTTCCTCCTTGATCCGGGTGACCTGAGACTTTGCCTTGTCGATGGCGTCCTTGATCAGTTCCTTGACGCCGATCTTGGCCTTCTTGACGTTGGAATCGTCAAAATTGCGGGCGGTTTCGGAATCGTAGGAGAAATCGCGGCGGATGGTTTTCCCCCCGGCCACCAGTTCATCGAGTTGGTAAGTGCGGGCCTTCGGAGCAGGGGGAGTGATGGAACTGGTCTTCCCCTGCTCCAGGTAGCTCTTGATGAATTTAAGGCGATCAGACAAGGGTTTCTCCGCCTCCACCGATTACGATCTTGCCTTCTTCTTCGAGTTTTTTGCAGATGGCAATGACTTTCTGCTGGGATTTTTCCACCTCGCTGATCTTGGTGGGTCCCAGGGACTCCAGGTCTTCCTTGAGCATCATCGCGGCGCGCTCGGACATGTTGGCAAACAGTTTTTCCTTCAACTGGTCGCTCGCGGTCTTCAGCGAAATGAGCAGGTCTTCCTGGTTGACTTCCTTCATGACCAACTGAACCCCCTGATCGTCGATCTTGAGAATGTCTTCGAACGTGAAGCGGAGGTTGCGGATCTCGTTGGCCAAATCCGGGTCGACTTCGTCCATGGCGGTGAGAATGGCCGTTTCCGTGGCGCGGTCCAGGGAACCCATGATGTGGGCGGCCGATTCGATTCCCCCCAGTTTGTTTCCGGTGACGGCGCCCGAGGCTCTGAACTCCTGTTGCAGGGCTTCGTCGAGTTCGCGGATGACGCCCGGCGCCACTCTTTCCAGTGTCGCCAGGCGATGCACGATTTCCATGCGGTTCTCTTCCGGCAGTTCGCGAACCACCAGGCTGGCGACGGGAGGATCGAGGTGCGCGAGTACGATCGCCGCCGTCTGCGGGTGTTCGTTGGTGAGAAAGGAGGCGATCAGGCGGGGTTCCAGCATGCGAACGGTTTCAAGACCGCCGCCCATTTCCTCGCCGGGCGCGGTGATGTTATTTAAAATTTCCGTGGCCTTGTTGGGGTCCATCGCCTTCATCAGGGTGCTTTTCAAAAAGTCCATCCCCGCGATGCCCAATCCGCCGGTTCCCGCTTCCACCAGGTCGTGAAATTCTTTGGTCACCGAGTCCATGGTGTTGATATCCACATCTCCCAGCGATGAAATATAGTTTCCGATGGTCTGGATTTCACGTTCGTCCAGCACCGATAGAACGCTGGCCGCGGTTTCCTCTCCCAGGGACATCAGCAAGGCGGCCGCTTTTTCTGGTCCCGTTAATTTTCTAGCCATGGTACTCCCCCACGATACGCATCAGTTAGAAGTTGGATCAACCCTTGTCCTTGTCCCTCAACCATTTCCGGATAATGCTTGCGGTGAATTTCGGATCGCTTCCGACGAATTCCGAAACCCGTTCCCGCATCTGCGCCGCCTCGCCCGCAATCTGGCCAATCCGTTTCTTTTCTTCTTCCATGGCTTCGAATTCGGCGGAGGTCAGTTCGGCAGGGCCCTCGGTCACAACTTCCACCGAGGTGGTCATCCAATCGATCAAGGGCCGAATGACCCGAGTGAAGAACAGTACAATAAATATAGCACCGAGCAGGTATTTTGCAACTTGCAAGCCCAGGTCGATCTGTTCGGCCTGCTGAACCCGGTCCTGCTCCTGCTGGAGGAGCGTTCGGTCGAACTGGACGTTTTCGACCTTGATCTGGTCACCCCGGTCGGCGTTGTAACCGATGGCGGATTTGACGATTTCGACATATTTCGCCACATCTTCGCTGGAGCGGGCCTGGTACTGGGGCGGAGTGCCGGTATAGGCCCCGTCGATCAGTACGGCGACCGAAAGTTTGTCGATCGTGCCCGTCGGCTTCATGACGTGGCGGACGACCTTGTTGATCTCGAAATTCTGCACCACGTTGGATTTGTCCCGTTTCGCCGCCTGGCCCGCCGTTCCTCCCTGCGCGCCACCGCCGCCGGGGACGAGTCCCTGGATGCCCGGAATCCCGCCCGGAGGCACGGCTCCCACGGTCGATTCGGTCACCGTGTTCTGGCTCCGCACGACCTGCGAGTCCGGGTCATAGATTTCCTCGGTGCGTTCCACCTTCTCGAAATCCAGGTTGGCATTGACGCGGGCGATCACGTTGCCCTTGCCGAGAGCATCTTCCAGCATTTTAATGATGTTGCGTTCCAGTTCGTTTTCCACCTTGCGCTTGTGCTGATAATTCGAGCTTGTCATGATGGCCGCTTCGGTGCCCTGCTTGTCTCCCGACAGGAGATTCCCCTTGAGATCCACCACGACCACGTCCTCGGCGCTGATTCCTTCCACGCTGGCGGAAATGAGATGGACGATGCCTTGAATCTGGGCTTCGGTGAGGGTGCGGCCGGCCTTGATCTTAAGGGTAACCGAGGCCTTGCCGCGCGGTTTTTCCCGAATGAACAAAGTTTCCTTCGGGATCACGAGATGGACGCGGGATTGTTCCACCGCTTCAAGGGTATTGATCGTGCGGGACAACTCCCCCTGCAATGCGCGTTGAAAATTGAGCTTCTGGATGAACTCGGTCATTCCCAGCGCCGATTTGTCGAAAATCTCCAGCCCCACTTCGGTGCCCGAGGGCAGTCCCTGGCTCGCCATGCTGAGCCGCGTTTCGTGAACCTTGTCGGCGGGAACGCGGACGGTGTGCCCCTGGTTGGACAACTCGTAAGGAATTTTTTCAGTTTTCAATTTGTCCACAATAGCCGCCGCATCCTGCTCGGAAAGATTCGCGTACAGAAGCTGGAAATCCGGCGCGCGGAGCCACAGGGACATGGCAAACAGCGAACCGATGGCGACAGCGATCAGGACCAGCGCGGTCACTTTTTTGCCTTGGGACAGTTCGTTGAATCGATCGACGAGGTTTCTGAAAAATTCGGATAAGTTGTCCATAATGTTTCCGGGTCAGGGGTTGGGAACGGCGTTCGTATTCACGTGTTCAATCCGGTTAACGTCCCAGGTCGATGGCCCGCTGGGCCATGGCCTTGGAGGCATTGATTGCGGTAACGTTTGCTTCAAACGACCGTTGGGTGGTAACCATGTCCACCATCTCGGTCATCAGGTTGATATTGGGCATGGCCACATAGCCACTTTCGTTCGCATCGGGATGGTTCGGATCGTAGACCATTTTAGGCTCGCTCTGATCTTCCACGATATCGGTGACAAGCGACTGGTGAACCGTCTCGCCGAACTCGTTCTTCAGGGTTTCGGCAAACTCGTCCCCCAGCGGCATGGCGGTGACCACCACGTCTTTTCGCCGATAGGGACCCCCCTCTGCGGTGCGGGTGGTTTCGATGTTGGCCAGATTGCTGGATATGGTTTCCATCCGTTTTCTCTGGGTCGCCAGACCCGAGGAACTTATTTTCATTGATGTCAAAAAATCCATGGTGACCCTCGCAAAAGGATTGGTTTTTCCCTGAATTCAGCTATTGAATCCATTAACAGCAAGTTCCATACCAAATGCCAGGATCCCGGCGAAAATCCCGGCGCCGGTATTTGTATTATAACCTATTGAAAAATAAATAGTTATACTTTTATTAGGGTGGGGTGGAGGAAGCAGGAGAAGCGGGGATGCCGGGTTTTTGACGGAAATTGCCGCCCGTCAACCCTTTTTCTGGTATTCGGCCAGTTTGTTCCGCAGGGTGCGGATGCTGATCCCCAGGTTCTCCGCGGCCTTGGTCCGGTTCCCGTTCAGTTCTTGCAGGGTTTGCAGGATCAACTCTTTTTCCATGTCATAGATGGTGCCCGAGAGTTTGGGGAAGGTCTCGGAGTCATTGCTTTCGGCCGACCGGGAATGGAGGTCCTCTTCGTCGAAGAAGAGGTGGGAGGGGGTCAGGGTATCTTCGCGGCACAGCAACACGGCGCGCTCCATGATGTTGCCGAGTTCGCGGACGTTCCCCGGCCAGCGGTATTTCTGGAGCAGGACGAGGGTTTCCGGCGCAATGCTCTTTATGGACTTGCCGTTTTCCAAGGCGTGCCGCTCCATGAAGTATTGGGCCAGCGCCGGGATGTCCTCGTTTCGTTCGCGCAGGGGGATCAGCCGGATGGGGATGACGTTGAGCCGGTAATAGAGGTCTTCCCTGAACTCGTTGTCCTGCACCCGCTGTTTGACGCTGGCGTTGGTGGTGGCGATGACGCGAACGTCGACGGGAATGGGTTCCCGGCCGCCGACTTTGTCGATCTCGTGTTCCTGGAGGACGCGAAGCAGTTTGGCCTGCAGGGGCAGGCTCATTTCGGTCACCTCGTCGAGGAGCAGGGTGCCCCGGTCGGCCAGCTCGAATTTTCCTTCTTTGCGGTGGGTGGCCCCGGTAAACGATCCCTTCTCGTGCCCGAACATTTCGCTTTCCAGCAGGTTCTCGGGCAGGGCGGCGCAATTGACGGCCAGGAACGGTTTGTCCGCCCGCGGACTGCTTTGGTGAATGTAGCGGGCGAAAAGTTCCTTCCCGGTACCAGTTTCGCCCATGATGAGAACGGTGGATTTACTGTAGGCGATATTTTCGGCGAACTGGATCAAGGCCAGCATTTCCTTGTTGCAGGTGATGATGTGGCGGCCCGGCCCGGCCGAGGCAGGTGCGGGGGTCGCGGAAATTTCCGCTCGGGAAACGGGAGTGGCGTTATATCTGAGCGACCGGTTCACCGCCGAAACCAGGATATCCGCCTGGAAGGGTTTGATGAGGAAATCGAACGCCCCGGCCTTCATTGCGTCCACCGCGTTGTCGATGATCTCGTAGGCCGTCATCATGATGACCTGGGTCCGGGGAGATTTTTTTTTGACCTCCTTCAGCAATTCCAGTCCGCTCATTTGCGGCATTTTCACATCGCTGACCACCAGGTCGAAGGGTTCGAGATCCAGCCGGTCCAGGGCTTCCCGTCCGTTTTCCGCCGAGGTGATCTGAAAGCCTTCCCGTTTCAGGGTGGTCTCCAGCGCCATGCGCATGTCGGCCTCGTCGTCGACGATCAGAATTTTTTTGTCGGAATTATTTTTCATCGAGCTCTTCGTCCCAGCATGGAATTTTGACCACGAACGCGGTGCCCTTTCCCTCCTCGCTTTCAGAGTGGATGGTGCCCTGGTGGGCTTTGATGATGTTGTGCGAAATGGCCAATCCCAGCCCGGTGCCACGGTCCTTGGTGGTGAAAAAGGGATTGAAGATCTGGTCGAACTGGTCGCGGGGGATGCCCACGCCCGTGTCGGCTACGGTGACGGTGAGGTAATTCCGATGATCTCCCCGTTTGCCGTCGGGGCCGGTTTCGATCGCGGTGGTGAGGCGAAGCTCGCCGCCGCCGGGCATGGCCTGGATGCCGTTGCGGATCAGGTTCAAAAACACCTGCTTGAGCAGGGCATCGTCGCCATTGGCCATGACGTTGCCGGATGTGAATTGCCGGACGATTTTCACGTTCGCGGGAATGAGGATGTCGGAGGAGTTTTCGGTCAATTCGACCAGCAGATGCGCCAGGTCGCACTTTTGCCGGGAGGGTTGGGCCGACTTCGCAAACAGCAGGACGCTGGAAATGATCCGGTCCATGTTTTTCACGCCGGAAGAGATGTGCTCGGCCAGTTTGCGTTTTTCCTCGTCTCCTTCCAGATCTTTTTTCAGGAGCGAGGCGAACAGTTCGATGCTCGCCAGCGGATTGCGGATTTCATGCGCGATGCCGGCGGCCATTTCTCCCGTGGCGCGGAGCCGCTGGTTGCGTTGCGCCTCTTCTTCCAGGCGCAGGATCTGCGTTATGTCTTGAACGATGAGAACCGTTCCGATCGCCTCGTCGCCGGGGCCGGTCAGGGGGGAGGCGGAAATACGCACGTGAATTTTGCGTCCCTGCGCGGTGGCGATTTCCCGGTCCAGAGCCAATTGCTGTTGTCCGGTTCGGGCCAGCCGGTTGACGATGTTATCGAACAGGTCGGACTGGAATACGGTTTTCAGCCTTTTCCCGATGCAGTTTTCCGGTTCCAGCCCGGCGATGCTTCCCGCGGTACGGTTGAATGTGGTGATTTCGCCCGTCCCGTCGACGACGATCACCCCCGTCGTCAGGCTTTCGAGAATATTATGAAGGTAATTTTTGACCGCCTCTTTTTCCTGAAGGTTTTTCTCGAGTTCCTCGTTTTTCCGGGCGAGTTCAAGGTCGAGCACCTTGATCCGTTCCTGCAGGTTTTCATACGAGCTTTGGAGTTGCTGAGTCGCGTCGTTGAAGGCCTGGAACGCCCGGTTCAGAATCTCGATCTGTTCTTTGTTGAGTTTGGGGTGGGGCTCGGTCATGGGTTTCGTTGGCGGCGGGCCGGTTGTGGCAACCTTTACGTATTATAGAAGATTAAAGCTTCCGATTGAATTCTTTTTGCCAGTTCAATACGTTGAGTCTGGACTCGGCCAGTTTTTTCATGATCTCGTCGGCTTCCTGGGCCTTGGAAAGCGCGGCCAACTGCGATTCGGCCTGGTTCGCATCCTTGAGTTTTTCAAAACTCTCGGCCAGGAGGAATTCGGCCCATCCTTTCATGGGATTGTCGGGAAACAACTGGATGGCGCTTTGCAGGGCCTGGATCGCTTCCGGGTATTGACGGTTGCCGTGATAGTTGATTCCGAGTTTGAAATAGGCGTCCTGGATATAGGCGGGAATGGTCTTCTCGCTCTCCCGGTCGAAGTTGGCGATGGAATTGCGGTAAGCCT
>PCWF01000016.1:5094-12823 GCA_002796165.1 Nitrospinae bacterium CG11_big_fil_rev_8_21_14_0_20_56_8 | reverse complement strand
CGACCTCGTGCTTATGGATATTGTGTTGCGGGGAAACAAGGATGGAATCGAGGCGGCCCGGGAAATTTACAACCGGTTCGACATCCCCGTCATCTTCCTTACCGCTTACTCCGACACCGAGATATTGCGCCGGGCCTGGAAAGCCGGCTCGTACGCCTACCTCATCAAACCGATCCGTGAAAAAGAACTCCTGTCCAATATCGAGATCGCCCTCGACCGGCATGATCGGGAGAAGGAATTAAAACATCGCGAGCAATGGTTCTCGGCGGTCATGAACAACCTGAGCGAACCCATGATCTGCGTGGATCGCGACCGCCAGGTTTGTTTCTTTAACACCTCGGCCCAGATGACCACGGGATGGAAGAGGGAGGAAGTCCTGGGGCGACGCCTCGAGCAATTGATCGCAAATTTCTCCCCATGGCAGGAAAGAACCTTGCAGGCGGTATTGGATTCGGGTTCCTTCCAGAACTGGTCTCAGGTGGAGGTGCGCGGCAAACAGCCTGCCGATCGAACCTTTGCGGAAGCCCACCTCTCCCCCGTTCGGAACGAACACGGGACCATCGTCGGATGCACGCTGATTTTATTTGAGGAACCGCTGAAAGATCCGGAGGGGGCTGAATGCGAGGCTGGACCGGTAAGCCAGGAAACGATTCGGAAAAATTACGAGATCCTTTGCCCGTGGTGCAAGAAAATCAACAACAGTTCAAGCGGCGAGTGGGAATCCCTGGAATCCTTTTTCCAGAATAATCCCCGCTACAGCTTGTACCATTGCACCTGTCCCCAATGCGCAAAGTGGTTATTCGAGGGAATGGAGAAGTCGATCGAGTCCGAGAAGATCCGATTTCCGGAAGGGGAAAACCTGCATTGAAGGGACCCCGAACTCATTCGCCGGGATCGGCTCCAATCAAAAATCCCTTGAGATGCGCCCGCTTCTCTGAATCCCCGCGGCTGTAAATCCGGATCAGCTTTTGAATCAGTTCCCGCAGGGTCTGGTCCTGGCCATAAGGAGCCATTTCCTCGTTGACCATCTCGTTCGCTTCTCCCACCACCGTCTCCCCTTCGCCCTTTTTCATGGGGCCTTGACCCGTCAGCAACCAGGCGATATTGATGTTGGTGTACTGGTACAGCTTGGCCAACGTATCGGCTGAGGGAAGAGACTTGTTGTTTTCGATGTCGGAGAGGGAACCCTGGGAAATGCTGATCAACTTCGCCAGCTCATAGGATTTGAGCGGAAGGGTCTTCCGCCATTGACGAATTCTGGAACCCAAAAATTTCGCCGCACCTTGTTTTTTTCCTTGATTTTTCCGCATGCCTATAATAATGTTAGCTTCCCGAAGTCTGCCCAAAAAAGGCGGTGGATAAAATGCCCCACATCTTTTCTCCAGTGGATCCGATCCAAAGAACCCACCGGGGGCCGCAATTCAAAACACGGGGCTTTCTATTTCTTTACGGACTCTTACGCAGGCTCTTTCCGCAAAGAGCGATTACTATAATTGTTCGCGAAAAGCGAGTCAATCCCCAATTACACAATTTCATTCATTATTATTTTACTCTCATGCAAGGCGAAATCCTATTAAATTTGAATCACGGAATTTTGCTTTTCGAATCGGCGCATTTTTTAAATGGGTATTTTTTACCGATGAAAAAAATCGCCCGCCTTCTCCGCGCATCTCACGAAAAAGCCTTTATAATCAGGTTATTTTAAGCCTTCCGCCTTTTCATAACCCCTGGCCTCATACTGAAATCCATAGGAGTTGTATGAACCTTTTCAGATGGAGACCTGACTCCGATCCTTACCCTCCTCCAGAAATAAAAATATTCTCATTCCAAAATAATGCCTGATTAGCTCGGGTTTATTTGGGGAGCCGATATTTAAGTTTTTTTGCCCGCTCAGAGGAAAATTTGGGATGGGAATGGCTGAAAATTCCAGTCCGCGAAGACCCGCTTCTAACGCGAATGCCGGGGACCGGCCCCAGCCCCTCGCGGGATCGCGAATTTTCCGGGAAGCCCTCCCGGGAGGTCGCGGAAAAAGTCGCAACCGGCTCTGGCGCCGGTTGCTGAATAACTCTTTTGGGGTCTATGCCGGGCTTGGCGGGAACGCTGGACCCGGGGGGGAAACGACTCAGCCCGTTTGACTTCCTGTTAAGGGAGTGCCGAAGAGAGGACTCGAACCTCCACGCCCTTGCGGACACATGACCCTGAATCATGCGCGTCTACCAATTCCGCCACTTCGGCACGGGCTGTTGCAAATCGAGTTGTGTATTATCTATGGATTCATTCTTGATTTCAAGTGGATTGCGGGATCAATTTTCATGTTCCAGCCGCTTGAGTTCCAACTCCCTGGTCACTTCGGTTTTCATCAACTGAGACAGGGACAGGTGATCGTGCAGAACAAAGTAGAACCCGCCCAGGAAAATGACAAGAAAATTGAGACCGTAACCGACCATCCCGAATCCCACCGCCGCCAATTCCGACTCGTGCATGATCTCGTGCAGGGCCACCAGTACGCCCGCGTTGAACGCGCCCAGCAGGGCGGGCGTGGGCAGAATGGTGACGAATATGGCGATCATCACCGTCAGAATCAACAGGGACCCCAGCGTCTTGTTCTCCAGCTCATAGGCCCAGTACAGGGGATACATGCTGAAGATGTTGGCCAGCCATTCCAGCGCGGTGAACAGCACGATCTTGATCAGCGCGGGAAAGCTCTTCAGAATGACGACCCCCAGCCGGAATTCCTGCACCACGAATTCGACCTTGTCGTGCCAGCGCGCGGGCAGGTGACGGGAAAATGCGTGCACTCCGCGCAAAAACCTTTGCTCCTGGTAAAGCAGAAAGTAGATCAGAACCAGGATGATGCAGAGCACCAGCGTGGCCAGCTCCCCGAATTTAACCGCGAGGGTCTCCACCGAAACGCCGGAAACCATGGCTCCGGAATTGAACAGATCGGAATAAAAAATGAAGCACCAGATGAAAATCACCAGCAACCCCAGCACATCGAACAAACGTTCCAGGACGATGGTGGCGATCGAACTGGAAAACGGAACCTCATACCGTTGGGATATGAGATAGGGACGGAAAATGTCCCCCGCGCGGGCGGGCAGAATATTGCCCATGTAACCCACCATCATCGGAGAGAACAGGCCGAAAAGGGGAATCTTCCTGACGGGAGAAAGCAGGATCTGCCAGCGGAAGATGCGGAAAATAAAGCTCAGAATGATAAAAACGGTGGCGGGGACCAGGTAAAAATAATGCACGCCCTTGAACGATTCAATCAGCTCGTCGAGCGAGATGTTATGCAGGGTGTAATACAAAGCGCCGAGGGTGATCGTCAATCCGATGATCAACTGCCGGGTTTTTTTCAAGATTCAATCTCCATAATGACGCTCGTCTTCCTCATGCTGGGTTTCCGCCCGTTCCTCAGCTTCCACCAGTTTTTGAATCGAGAGATGGTCGTGAAGGATGAAATAGATTCCCAGCCCCAGAACCACCGCAAAGTTCAGAGCCCAGGCCACCATGCTCAGGCTCACCGCCGTCAATTCCTTTTCTCCCATGATCTTGCTCAACCCGATCAACACCCCGGCATTGAACGAGCCCAGCATCGCCGGGGTGGGCAGTACGGTGATGCAGATGGCCACCATCAGGTTCACCACGACCAGAGATTCCAGGGATTTGTTTCCAACGTCGTAGGCAAGGTACAGGGGATACAGGCTATAAATGATGGCCAGCCACACAAGAAATGAATATATCGCAATTTTACAGAGCGCATTAAAATTTTTTACGACCATGAGACCGAGGCTGAACTCGTGGATCAGGTACTCGATCTTGCGGTGCCAGCGGGACGGAAGGGGCCGGATGCACCAGCGGACTACCCCCATCATTCGCTCCTGGTGGGCGACCAGAAGGTAAAGAAACCCCACCAACCCCAGCACCAGGACAAGGGAAATCTGGCCGAACCGGTACGCCAGAGTTTGCACGGAAACACCGGAAAACTGCGCCGAAGCATCCAGCGCCTGGGCCCGGAACACGAACACCCACACGAACAGGAGCAACAGGACGGCCAGGTCGAACAGGCGTTCCACCACGATGGTGGCGAACGCCCCGGAAAAACTGATCCCGTGTTTTTGTCCCAGAAGGTAGGCGCGGAAAAACTCCCCCGCCCGGCCGGGCAGGATGTTGCCCATGAACCCCACCATCAGCGGGGAAAACAGCTCCCCGGCCCGCACCTGCTTCATCGGCGCCAGCAGAATCCGCCAGCGGAAAGCTCTTAAAAGATAGGACAGGGTCATGATGCCCAAGGTGGGCAGGGCATAAAAATAGTCGAGGGACTGAAACGTTTTCACCAGTTCGTCCATGGCCACATTGTGCAGGGTGTAATAGAGCGCCCCAGCGGCCAGGGCCAGCCCAATCAGGAGCTGAACGGTTTTCTTCAATGTTTTTCTCCGAGGATGTTCCGGGCGGTTTCGATGTCTTTCTCGATCTGGACGATCAACTCCTCCCGCGAATTGAATTGTTTCTCGTCGCGAATGCGGCGAATGAACTCGACCTCGATCTCCCTGCCGTAAATGTCTTCCCTGAAATCGAACAGGTGAACCTCCACGCTGAGGGTATCGCGGTTGAAGGTGGGGTTGAATCCGACGTTGACCGCCCCGTCGAGCACCCGGTTGTGCAGGCAGGCGCGCACGGCATAAACCCCGGTACGCGGTATTTTGACCTTGCTGGTATCGATGTTGGCCGTGGGAAACCCGATCGTCTGTCCCGTCTTGTAACCGGGAACGACCGGCCCGATCAGGGAATAGGGACGCCCCAAAAACCGGGCGGCGGTTTCCATGTCCCCCTCCTCGATCAACTCCCGGACGTAGGAACTGGAAACCAGGTTGCCGTCCACCTTGATCGGTTCCATGACGTGGATGATGAATCCGAACTCCTCCCCCATTTTCTTCAGGTAGTCCACGGTTCCCTCGCGTCCCTTGCCGAAGGCGTAGTCGAACCCGACGACAATCTCCTTGACGCCCACGCGCCCGGCGAGAACGTTTTTCGCGAAATCGCGCGGATGCTGATCGGCAAAGCGCCGGTTGAAGTCGGCGCAGACGACCATGTCGATCCCGCACACCTCGATCAACTCCATTTTCTTGCGGAAGTTGGTGAGCAGGGGAGGCACTTTCTCCGGCGCGATGATCTTGAGCGGATGTGGTTCGAAGGTGAATGCGATGGACGTCCCGCTATGGGCGCGCGCGAGATCGGCGGTTTTCCGGAAAATCATCTGGTGTCCGGTATGCACTCCGTCGAAATTACCGATCGCCACGACGGGATAGGGCAAAGCGGCGGGAATATTGAGGGTACCGCGTACGACTTTCATGCGAGCCAATAACTGGTTGAAATCTATAATATTATAATCGTATCCCAGCCTTATTCCAACAGCGCGGGGAGATGGCCGGCGGGTTCTTTTCCCGGGCGGGGCCGCCGGGGATGCTTATGGAAAACGCTGATAAAATCTGATAATATTGTGCATTATCCCGTTTCCCAGGAGCCGTTCATGTTCGATATCGGGTTCTTCGAGTTGCTGATTATCATGGGCATCGCGGTGGTCGTCATCGGCCCGCAAAACCTCCCTCAGCTGGCCAAGGCGTTGGGCAAGGGATGGGGAGAGTTTCAGGCAACGTTCAACAGCCTCAAACAGGAAGTCCTGAACGAAACGGATGAGTTGAAGCAATCGGTCAATCTGGATGCGCTGGAGCAGGACGTGGCTTCGGTCACCAAAATCGACGTGGACGTGAACCTCGACCTGCCGGACAGTAACACCCTCAGCAATCTGAAAAACAAGAAGGCCTCCGAGTTATAACCCACTTGCGTTCCGGGGGCAACGGGCGATTTCCCGGAAGATTCGGGGCCGGGCGTCTCCCCACCGGCGCGGCGACCCCTGGCCCATGATCAGCACCGTTTCCTTCCATCCCTTTATTTCCCACCTGCCCATCGCGCTGTTTGTGGCGGCGCTCGGTTTGCTGTATCTCGCCCGTTGGAAAAACAACCCGGTGTATGCCCAGGCCGCGGCCTTCAATTTCAGCATGGGCTTTCTGGCCGCCATTCTCGCCAATTTCACCGGCATGGTTTCCGCCGACCTGGCGCTGAGAACGACCGTCGAGGTGGAAAGCCACCAGGGCTATTCCTTCCTGTTCACGGTTTTGTACGGATTCTGCACGGGGTACTCCTACACGCGCGTTTACACCCGCCTCGCCCTGGGAATTTACGCCGCCACCCTGGTGACCCTGTGCGCCTCGGCCTATTCGGGTTATCTTCTGGTATTCCGCTAGGAGACGGCAATCCCGAACCGGTGCACCATCTCCCCCCCGTAATACCCGGCGGTGAGCACGCTCAACAACCCCGCGAACAATAATAGAAGGTACGCGCCGCGAACCCAGGCGAAGCGGTTGAATTTCTTCCAGAGCAGGACCGCGGAAAGAAAAATAAACGTGGTCAGGAGGACATACTGGATATGGCCGGAGAGAAAGGGTTTGGCTTCCGCCTTGAAGTCCAGCGCGCCCACCCCCAGGAGCCCCACGGCGATGACCGGCAGGGCGCAGGCCAGCCCAAGCCGGACGTTGAATCCGCCCGCCGCCGCTACCGCCGGCTCGTTGCGCAGGCGGCCGTAGATCTCGAACAGGGAACCCGTCACCCACAATCCGACGGGAAAATGCACCAGCAGGGGATGGATCTTGGCAAAGAATATCATGGTCTCCGCATCTTCCTCCGATTGAGTTCGGCGAGGATGACCCCAGCCGCCACCGATACGTTGAGCGATTGAAGAGGTCCCGCCCCCGGGACGTGTACGACCGCGTCGCACCGTCGGCGCACCGGCGCGGAAAGTCCTTCTCTCTCGCCGCCCATCACCACGACGCAGGGGAAGGGGACCTCGGTCTCGTACAGGGACTGATTCGATTTCAAGTCGGCGCCGAGCACGAACACTTTTTTCTCGCGCAGGTCGCGCAGGACCGAAGCGAGATCGGTACACCGGTACACGGGAACGGTTTCGAATCCTCCCTCTGCCATGCGCGCGGCGGACGGGGTAAAGTCGGCCTGGTTTTCCGCGCCGGAAAGCACCAGCGCCATGGCCCCGAAAAACGCCGACGACCTCAATATCGCGCCCAGGTTGTGAGTGTTCTCCACGCCATCGAGGGCCACCGCTACCTCGCCCGGTTTCAATCCGCGCTGAATCAGGGAGACCGCGGCGGGAATTTTCTGCTCGTGGAGCACCATGACCACGCCCTCGTGGTGCACGCTTTTGGCGGCACGCGACAGGGATTCGCCATCCAGCTCGCGGTAGGGAAGCTGGTGGTCTCCGCACCATTTCTTGACAGGGGCCAGTTCGCGCGAACGCTCGATACTGTAATAAAGCCGCTTGAGGGCCTCCGGGCGCCGATCGAACGCGGCCCGGCAGGCGTTCCAGCCATACAGGGTAAATTCCGGCTCGCGGTCGGGACGCGGCTTTTCTTCCACCGGTTTCGCTTCTGCCGTCCTGGCGATTTCCGGTTCCCCGGGTTCAAATCCTTCCCGCCGGGGTTTTTCAAATGACGGTTTGTCGCGCTTGAATCGTTCCGCAGACGTTTTTCCATACGCGGGTTTTTCACCCTTGAATCCTTCCCCGCGCGTTTTTCCATACGCGGGTTTGTCCCCCCTGTATCCCGCTCCGGAGGTTTTCCCGTATGCGGGTTTTTCACCCTTGAATCCTTCACCG
>PCWF01000016.1:0-5027 GCA_002796165.1 Nitrospinae bacterium CG11_big_fil_rev_8_21_14_0_20_56_8 | reverse complement strand
TGTCCCCCCTGTATCCCGCTCCGGAGGTTTTCCCGTATGCGGGTTTTTCACCCTTGAATCCTTCACCGCGCGTTTTTCCATACGCGGGTTTGTCCCCCCTGTATCCCGCTCCGGACGTTTTTCCGAACGCGGGTTTTTCACCCTTGAATCCTTCACCGCGCGTTTTTCCATACGCGGGTTTGTCCCCCCTGTATCCCGCTCCGGACGTTTTTCCGAACGCGGGTTTGGCCCCCGCAAATTTTCCGGTACGGGAGGTTTTGGACCCAGGGGAATCCTTCCGAAATTTTCCGGATGAAGGCGCGGGGGAACGGTGTGGCGTCGGCTTTGTGGGAGCCCGATGTTTTTTAGGAGCATGGGGCCGGGAATCTGCAGATCGAGTTTTCAAGGAACCTCAGGGGTGAAGGGTGTCGGGTAGCGCGGGTTCAGGTGTTGTAACGCAGATAACTGAGCATGGCTTCGCTCATTACAATGCTGTCGTTCAGGTTATTGAGCCGCAGGACGAGGAGCTTGATCAACTCCGCGCGGATTTTGTTCTGGATGGCCAGGTCCAGCGCGTCGAACGTATCCCCGTCCATGCGGAGCGCATAAACCGGCTTGCGGGCGATGACGTTCGCCGTGCGCGGGCTTTGACTGATGAAGGATACTTCTCCGAACACGTCCCCCGGTTTGAGTGTGGCGAGGATCCTGCCGGGATTTTCGTTCTTGTTCACCACCGCTTTCCCCTTGAGGAGAACGAACAGGCGAAGGTCGATATCGCCCTGCTGGATGATCGCCTCGTCCGCATCGTATTTGATGAGGACGGTCTTCATCTTCGCGAGAGCTTTCAATTCGCCGGGGGTCAGCACCTTGAAGATGGTAATGCCCTTGAGGAGTTTCAGGATATCGTCGTCGGCCATGGATTCCCTTCCCGGGTCAGCGGACCAGGTTCATCAGTTGTTCGTTCAGGGCATCGAGCCGGTTGGCCAGCAACTCGATGAGCTTGTTCTTGAATTTATTGAGCAGTACCGGGTTGAGCCGCTCGATGGTTTCGCCGTCCATCATGAGTACGGTGGCGGGGCCGTCGGCCGCAACGCTTGTGGTCCGCGGCCGTTTGCCGAGAAGGGCGATCTCGCCGAACACGGCGCCCGTGTCCAGCCGCGAGAGAGTCACTTCGGGCGGCTTGTTGCGGGTCACGCGGGCTCGGCCCTCAACCAGGATATACACCGAGCGCGCCAGGTCGCCTTCCCTGATGATGGCCTCTCCATCCGTGAAGGAGAGCCGATTGCAATCGAGGGACGCCAGGAAGCGGCGCTCCTCCCGGGTGAACCCTTCAAAAAAAGGAATCGCCTCGAAACATTTCAGTACTTTTTCAAATTCCACTCAACCCCTCACGGCCGCCGTTCCCCTAAGGGATGGATACGCGAATCCTTTTTCCTGTGAACCCGCATGATAACAGAAAACGCCCGAACCGGGATGGGAAAGCGGTTCATCCATGCCCGCCCATCATGAAGGCTTCGGTCTCTTCGAACCGGGGTGGGGGCAGATGGGCCACGCTCTGGAAAAATTCCCCCGCGTGGTCCAGCACCGCCGATGCGGTGGGCAGTTTGAAGATGCCGCCGCGGAACCCCGCGGCCCCGGTGAATCCGTAAGCCAGCCAAACCGCCATTTTGCGAAGCAGGATGAGGGTCTGGCGCGCGTCGGATTGTTCCCGGAGGAGTTGGTGGTATCCGGCCAGAAGGTGAAACCGTCCGAGGGGGCCTTCCCCCTGGCCGCCGGTGCATTCACGGAAGATCCACGGATTGCGCAAAGCGCCGCGCCCGATCATGACCGCATCGACGCCGGTTTCTTCGAGCCGAAGGTGGGCGCGCATCGGGTCGCGCAGGTCCCCGTTTCCGATAATGGGAATCCGCGCCCGCCGGCGGACTTCCCGGATGAGGTTCCAGTCGGCTTTGCCTTCGTATCCTTGGGCCCGGGTGCGGCCGTGCACGGCCACCCACTCGCACCCGGCCTGTTCGGCGGCCTGCACGCATTCGTGGATGGTCAGTTCCTGGTCGCTCCAGCCGGTGCGCATCTTGACGGTGAGGGGAAGGGGCACGCCTTTCCGGATACGGGTCAGATAGGATTCGAGGTAAACCGGGTCGCGCATGAGGGCGGCGCCGCACCCTTTCTTGACCACTTTTTTTACCGGGCAACCGAGATTGATGTCGATGAAATCGGCCCCGGCCCGGGCCACCACGTGCCCGGCCTCAATGAGGTCTTCCGCCGATTCGCCGAACAACTGGATCCCCACGAGGGTCCCCCGCTGGGGGTGCATCCGGATCATGCGATGGGTTTTCTCCGAACCGTGCAAAAGGCCCTTGGCCGAAACGAGTTCGGAGATGAGCACCCCGGCCCCGAGTTGGTCCATGAGCTGGCGGAAACACAGGTCGGTGATCCCGGCCATGGGCGCAAGCCAAAACGGGTTCCGCGCTTTTCGGATCAGGTTCTCCGGACCGGGTTGAACGGAAACCGATCCGGCAGGCCAGGCGGGAGATTTCATCTCTGCCTCACGCTTCCACCGGCAAAAAGGGCCGGAAATGGCCGGGACACGCCGCGGTGAGATCGAACCGCCGCGCGAAACAGGCGAACTCCAGGCGGTGGGCGTGCAGGCCGAATTCGTTTTCGGATTCGCCGGGGCTTCCATAAACGGGATCGTTGACCAGTGGCAATCCCACATGCGCCAAATGGACGCGGATCTGGTTGGTGCGGCCGGAACGGGGAATCACCCTCAGCAGGGATCGTCCCCCGAAGCTGGCCACCCACTCGACCTCGGTGCGTGCGGATTGGGCGGTGGGAAGGGTGGCGTCGACCACGCGCCGGGAGCCCTGGACCTTGCCGATGGGCTGGTCGATCACAAAGCGCCGATCGCGGGGCTCGCCCTCCACGAGGGCAAGGTATTCCTTGTGCACGCGGTGCGACTGGAATTCTTCCATCAGGTACGCCGCCGCCTCGCGGGTGCGGGCAAACACCAGGACCCCGGTGGTGATGGCATCGAGCCGTTGAACGGGCCGGGGCACCTCATCCGGATAGGCTTCCTTCAACAGCTCGGTCATGCTGTTCTTGAAATAGCGTCCGGAAGGATGGACCGGGATGGGCGCCTGCTTGTTGAACACGCGCAAATGCCGGTCTTCGTACAGGACCTGCAGGTCGCGGTTGGCGGGAGGCTCGGCACGAAGTCCCATCCGCGCCACCGTCCGGTCCTGGGCGGATACCGGTTCGCCGGGCTGGGCCGTCCTGCCGTTCAACGTGATATCCCCGGCGCGGATCCTGTGCGTCCATTCCTCTTCGCTCAGATAATAAAAACGGGTGGCGAAATACGTTTCGATGGGGAGGCCGTGATACTTCGGTGGAACGCAGGACTGATAAATTTGCTCGCTGGGAGGAAGCGTGTGCAGTTTCACCATCGGCATCGGGCACGAGACAGGGCCACCCACTCGCCGTGGGCTCGGCGGCGGATCGCAAGGTTGCCAGGGCGCGCAGGCAATCCGGAACGCATCGCGGATGTTCCCCCGTATCCCTGCGGCAAGCACCCCGCTTGCTCATGGCTCACGTTAATTTTCAAAGGTCCCCTTCAGTTCCATTGGGGATCGACCGGGGCGTTGACCAGGTACTCGAATTCCTTGCCCAGGGACAGCACGGTCTGGGCCCAGATTTTGTTTTCCTGTGGCTCGAACACGATATCCGGCGTGGCGTTGCAGGTGAGCCAGCTTTTATGTTCCATTTCCCCCGCCAGTTGGCCGGCGCCCCAGCCGGAATAGCCCAGGTAAAAGCGCAGGTCCCGGCCGGGATTTTCCAGCCGGTCGCAGACCAGTTCCAGCGCTTCCATGCTCATCCCCAGGTACAGCCCGGCGCAGATTTGCTCCAGTTCGGCAATGGGCTCCGGCGAACGCGCGAGGTAAAAAACCTGCGATTGCGAAACCGGCCCGCCGATGAACACCCCGTTCTGCTGGATCCGGGGGAATTCCAGATTCGCGAACACATCGGAGGCCTTGAGGTTTGCGGAACGGTTCACGACCAGTCCGAACGACCCCTGCTCGTCGTGGTTGCACAGGAGCACCACGGTGCGGGAGAAATTGGGGTCGGGTAAAACCGGGTTGGCGATGAGAAATGTTCCTTTTCCGTATTTGAAATTCACGGAAGACTCCCTTGGATTAGCGGATCCGGGTGATGGGAACCCGGCCCTCCCGGCCGGGGGCGAATCAGAGATTCAGCGATTGAAGTCTTTTGAAATTGACGCCGTGCTTGGCTTCTTCGCGGGCTTCAATCGAGGCGAAGTTGTTGTCCAGATACATGGCGGCCAGGTGCGGAAATTTTTTGGAGTTGGCCAGCGCGAGTATTCCCTCGTCGCCGATTTCGTTCTGGGCCAGGTCGATTTCTTCCAGCCCCTCCAGTTCGTTATCCTGCGCAAAAACCTTCGCGCCGCCGTCTTTGAGGCTGTTTCGGTACAGGTTGAGCGTCTTGAGCTTGGGGAAAGCGGTGGTGGCGTGGCACAGGGCCTGGATGCCTTCCTCCCCCAGGTCGTTGCCTCCGAGTTCGAACCATTGCACCTTCGAGAAGGTGACCGACTCGGCCAGCATCCGGGCGCCTTCGTCACCGATACGGTTGCCCCCCAGGTTGAGCCGCTTGACCTTGCTCAGCCGCTCGTCGGTAACCAGGACCCCGATCCCGTTGGGGCCCACGCAGAATCCCTTAAGATCCAGCGACCGGCCGTCGGGCGACAACCGCTCGCGGACGGCCTTATCCATCGCGGCCGTCAGTTTCGTTCCGGTCAGCGCGCAGGGCTCGGCGGGCTTGTAAATATCCATATGTGTGATGGATGGCATGAAAATTCCTCCATGGTATTAAGCGACCGTTCCCTCACCCCGGATAGGGCTTCATAACACTCGGAAATACCGAAAGTTATAGGGAAGAGCGGGTTTTAAAACGGTTTTTTACAGGCTATTATAAGGTTGACAGAAAATCAATATTAATTTAGATTTCCACCTTTTACCGGAGAGCCGTAAAATGGA
>PCWF01000256.1:7659-7801 GCA_002796165.1 Nitrospinae bacterium CG11_big_fil_rev_8_21_14_0_20_56_8 | reverse complement strand
TATGCATACTTGCCTCCTCAACCCCGGATACGATCTTTATCCCCATAATGAGATCGAGATATTCCGTATCCCAATCTTTTCCCACGGCGGGCTTTGCCTTAATAATCCGGCGCGCGGCGGCATCTGCGCGAAGTTCAACGCT
>PCWF01000256.1:0-7481 GCA_002796165.1 Nitrospinae bacterium CG11_big_fil_rev_8_21_14_0_20_56_8 | reverse complement strand
GAGTGCCCGAGCACGGGGATTCGCGTATGGTCCTGGATATACTTGACGAATGCATTGCTCCCGCGCGGAATGATGAGATTGATGTTCCCCTCTTCCTTCAACATCTCCTCGACTTCGCCCCGCGTCTCAATCATCTGGATCACGTTGGCGGGGACGCCGGGCACCGAACCGGCCCCTTCGACCAGGATCGATACCAGAAGGCGGTTGGAATGCTGGGCTTCCCGGCCCCCTTTGAGGATGACGGCATTCCCCGACTTGAGACACAGGGATGAAATCTGCGGAACGGCGTCCGGACGAGACTCGAAAATGGCTCCGATCACCCCGATCGGGCAGGTGACCCGGCGAAGCACCAGGTCCCGGTCCAACTCCAGGGCACTTTGAATCCGGCCCACGGGATCTTCCAGTTTCACGACGCTTCGGATGCCCTTCGCCATCCCCATCACCTTGGACTCGTCCAATTTGAGGCGGGCAACCAGAGGAGACGGAATATTCTCCCGCTGAGCGAAATCCAGATCCTCGCGGTTGGCCTTCAAAATGGACGCACACCCGGATTCCAGCGCCTCGGCCATCCTTGCCAGAGCGCGGTTCTTGACCTCCGTGGGCAGGCGGGCGAGCAGAAGGGCCGCGGCTTTGGCCTGGCCGGCAATTTCCGCAACGGACTGTCCAGTTTTAACGGGAACGTTCATCATAATGATCTCAAGGGCAGAATAACAGCTTGCCCGCGACCCGGCAAGGCGTGATTAGGGCTTTCGGAACTCGCCCGGATAAATGGGATTGGTCACGTTTTTGAGCGTCGCCGACTCTTTGATGAGTCGCACTCCGTCCTCGCCGATTGCGTTTCCCCACAATTCGAGTAATTGCAGTTTCGTCAAATGATCGGAGGAGGCAAGCGCCGCGGCCCCCTCCTTGTCCATTCCGGTCCATTGCAAATCCAGTTCGCGCAAATTACGAAACGCCGGACTGGAAGCGATCCACTTCACTCCTTCGTTTCCGATGGGATTCATTTTCAGATTCAACCGTTCGAGATGCGCGGCCCAGGGGGCCTCCGCAAGGGCGCGAATCCCGGCGGGGCCGATTCCATTATCGAACAAATCCAGCGTTTTGATCTTTTTAAAATCTCCCTGAAACAAGGCGGTCGAGCCCTCGTCTCCGATCCCGTTTTTGCCCAACTTCAGCACCCCCAGACCCTGTGCAAAACCCGCTTTCGCCAGACCTCCGGCCCCTTCTCCTCCAATTCGGTTTCCCGTCAGATCGATCGATTCCAGCCTCCCGAGAACGGTTGAGGCGGCTAGCTCGCGGGCGCCCTCCGTCTCAATCGCGTTTCCCCACAGACTGAGGATCCGGAGATGGGCAAAATTCTGTGAATGGGCCAGGACGCGAGCCCCTGCGGACCCGATATGGTTATTGAAGAGATTCAATACCTCTAAATTACCCAGGTAGCGCGAATCCCCAAGGGCAATCAAACCTTCATCCCCCAAGTCGTGACTCTCTAAAATGAGCGTTGCCACCGACCGGACCAGACGCGACCGGGCCAGTTTGCGGGCCCCTGCGTCCCCCAAACGGCCGCTGTTCTTAAGATCCAGAAAACGCCCGTCCTCACGCAAATCGCGATGAATGAGTCCATTAATGTCATACCCGAATACTACAGACGCAAAGGGGCTTGATATAAGGAATAAAATTAAAATTCCCCGTCCTGAAAACAGGCGGTTCCTCCACACAGCCGGTCGATTGTCTGGAGAAAGGATCACGGGCAAAAATCCGGTCAGGGAAAATTTTGAACGGTGATTCCGACTTCAAGACCATCCTGCATCCACCCGATGTTGCCGTGTCCGGCAAGGGTGGTGATAATTCCTTCCCGATCTATTTTGCGAATCCGGTTGTTGTCGCGGTCGGAAAAATACAGGTTCCCCTCCCGGTCAAAGGCCATGCGAAACGGATCTTTGATCTGCGCCTGGGTGGCCGGTCCGCCGTCACCGCTATAACCCGGGGTCTGAGTTCCCGCTACGGAATGGATCATTCCCGCTCCATCCACTTTCCGGATCCGGTTGGATTGCTGTTCTATGATATACAGCGCCCCCTCCGGCCCTATCGCCAATCCGCCCGGAGAGCGGATTCCCGCCTTCAAGGCCGGTCCCTCATCCCCAAAATCCTCAAAATCGCCGGTTCCCGCGAAAACGGTGATCGTTCCATCCCGCGCGTTCAATTTGCGGACCCGGCTACTTCCCGAATCGGAGATATAAAGATTTCCCTCCGCGTCCACCGCAAGACCATTGGGATGAACCTCCACAGCCAGGTTTTTCAAATCCTCTCCCGTCACGCGGGTGATGATGCCCCGGGAATCCACTTTGCGGATACTTTTGTTGACCGAGTCCGCGATATAAACGTTGTTTTTCCGGTCCACCGCCACATCCGTGATGGCATAGAAGGAAGCTTCCCTGGCCGGCCCCCCGTCGCCTTCGGCCCCTTGCTTGCCGTTCCCGGCAAAGTGGGTAATAATTCCGTTCGAATCGATTTTGCGGACGATCCATCCGTTTCCCTGCCGGCTGACGACGTAGATATTATCCTTATCGTCAATGGTCATCTCCGAGGGCAAATAGAGTTCGGCCTGGAGCGCGGGGCCCCCATCCCCATCGTTGCCCTTGGCTCCCGTTCCGGCGAAGGTTTCAATATTTCCGTTTGGGTCGATTCTGCGAATCCGGTCGTGTTGTTTGTCTGCAAACAGAACCCTCCCCTTGCTGTCCACCACCACCCCGGAGGGCGAATCGAGCGTCGCTCCCCCACCCGGGCCGCCATCTCCCTTGAACAACGACTTCCCGCTTCCCGCAACGGTGGACACCACCTGATTGTTCAACCCAATCGCGCGAACCCGGAAGTGCGAACGGTCCAGCACGATCAAACGATCCCCCACCGGGTCGACCGCAACCATCAAGGGAAGATGCAAATTGGTCTCGGGGCCGATTTCATTGTCCCCGTTGTAATCCGTCTGACCCGTCCCGGCAAACGTGGTGATGACCCCCTGGGGGTCGATTTTGCGGATTCGGTTATTATTGCGATCGGCGATGAAAAGGTTTCCCGCGTCGTCGACGGCAACACCGGTGGGATAAGCCAGGCCCGACTGCTCCGCGGGTCCATAATCCCCCGCAAACGAATGCGTCCCGTCTCCCGCAATGGTGGTAATGATGCCCTGGGCATCCACCTTGCGCACCCGGTTGTTTCCCCGGTCGGCAATATAGAGGTTCCCGATTTTATCCAGGCAGATGCCGAAAGGATATTTGAGCGCCGCATCCACCGCCAACCGGAAATCCCCGCCAAAACCGGGAACCCCGATTCCGGCGATGGTGGTGATGATGCCTTGGGCATCCACTTTCCGCACCCGGTTATTGGACCGGTCGGAAATGTAGAGATTCCCTTGCCGATCGAAGGCGGCATCGGAAGGAAAGTTCAGGCTGGCCTCGATCGCGGGCCCCTCGTCCCCCTCGAAATCGGGGATTCCGTTACCGGCGGCCGTCGTGATGATTCCGTTTCGATCGATCCGGCGGATGCGGTGATTGTTGCGATCCGCGACAAACAGGTTACCGGCAGAATCAAAGGCGAGACCGGCGGGGAAATTGAGCGAGGCTTGCCGGGCCGGGCCGCCGTCTCCCCCGTAACCGGCAATTCCGTTTCCCGCCACGGTGGTGATGATTCCGTTGCGGTCGATTTTGCGGATCCGGTTCTTGGAACGATGGGAGATATAAATGTTCCCTTCCCGGTCCACCGCAACTCCGTCCACCAGAGTCAAAACCGCGCCCGTCGCCAGTTTTCCCTCCCCGATGTCTTCCTGCCCTTGAGCCTCGAATGGAAAAAGGAAAGATGCGAATCCGCATAGCAGAATCAGGGAGAGAAAGGAACGAACAAACCGCATTCGATGGGTCTCGAGCTTAAGGGCTGGATGGACGATGGAAATCAGCGGGTAATGACCTGAACCCCCTTTTCCTTATTATATTGGAATACTTCAACCAGGGTTTTTTCAGTCAACCGGTTCAGAACCAGGTCCAGAACTTTCAAATTTGGAAATCCCCTGGACCGGAGCAAAGCCAATGCTCCTGCATCGGTAATCTGGTTCTGTCCCAGGTACAGCGCCTGCAAATTCGGAAACCCCTGCGCCTTCGCCAGGGCCTCAACACCCCCGTCCCCCACCTCATTGCGGAACAGGTTCAAGGTCTCCAACGCCGGAAAATTCTGCGATTGTGCCAACGCCGCCAGGCCTTCGGGTGTGATCAGGTTGTCATTGAGCATGAGGATTTTGAGATTCTTGAACTGGGCGGATTCCGCAAACAAAGCCAATCCATCATCCCCAATCTCGTTTTTCCACAACTTCAGCGCCACCAGATCCTTGAAATGGGGTGAATCCACCAGGGCTTTCAACCCCAGGTCCCCCAGCAGGTTTCCCCACAAATCGAGGTGCTTGAGGTGAACCAGGTACGGGGATTTGGCGAGAGCTTTCATTCCCCGATAGGTGATCTTGTTTCCCTGCAGAAGCAGGGTTTCCAGTTTGCCGAGGGATTCCAGGGTAGCCAGTTTGGCGGCCCCTTCCGGCCCAAGGGTCCCCCCGCTCAAATCGAGAGACTTCCCGTCCACACTCAAGCGGGCTTTCACCAGGTCCTCGACCGATTCGGGGCCCCCTTCCTGCGCCCAAGCTTCCCCGGATGGCCCCCAAACGAGAATTGCCAATAGAAGACACCCGGCCCGGAACCCGTTTTCGATTCGATTCATAGTGACGGTAGGGTAACAAATAACACAAACCCTGTTAATCGAAATGTTTGAACTCGGTGGGCATTAACATTCCCGATGGGATCGAATCCCCACGCTTTAAGAGTTCCAGCTGCCACCCCTTGGTAAACGCAAACCGGACGGCATATCCGGCAAACCGGTCTGCCCGGAGCGTCTCGAGAATCAACGAATCTTTTCCGTGCACGACCTGGATTCGATGCTTCTCGCAAATGGCGCTCAGCTCATGCAGGAATGCGGCAACCTCTTCCCGTTTCAATGGATCGGCCATCACAATTCTCCCGAATTTTCCAACCATTATATCAGAACCGATTGACAGGGCCGCCCGCCTCAAATATCTTGAATCAAGCGGGAGGATGGAAGATTCATGCCCCCATAGTCATTTTTCGCGAAAAGAAATTACAAGGAGAGACGACAATGCCGAAACCGGGGGAGAGCATGGCCTTCGAAGCGCGTGCCATGCTAGCCGAATGGGCCGCGGAAAAGCAAAAAGTGGAATCCAAAAAGAACCATCTGGCGGGAGCCGACCTCAGCAACCTCAAACTCATGGAAGCCAATTTGAGCCAGGCCAATCTCGCGGGGGCGGACCTGTCCAGCACCTACCTGATCAAGGCCGATCTCAGCAATGCCGATTTGTCCGGCGCCGACCTTTCCGGAACGATTTTTAGCGATGCCGATCTGTCCGGGGCTAACCTGGAGGGAGCCGACACCAGCGACGCATTTTTCAATGGCGCCAATCTCACCGGCGCCAGGGGACTCACCTGCGACCAGGTGGCGCTGGCGAATATCGACCGCGAAACCCGGTTTCCGGACTACATTCAGATCGCTTGGGGAGAGGGAAAACACTACGAGTGTTGCGAGCCCGGTTCCTGATCGTTCACCCAGCTACCCGTGGGCGTCTGAATTTGTCCCCAAACGTTATCCTGAGTCATAGCGGAGAAACTGGCGTGGGTCCTGAATCCTGGCGAAGGCAAGGATCGGCGCAAGATTCTTCGCCGCTTTCACGGCTCAGAATGACATTGAGAAATATGGGTCAACATCCATCCGATTTTTTTCACAGAGGAAATTCAATGCCGATCTATGAGTATGTCTGCAAAAAATGTGACCATGCCTTTGAGTTGCTGGTCCACGGCGATACCGTTGCCGAATGCCCCGAATGTAAAAGCCGGAAGCTGGAAAAACAACATTCGGTATTTTCCGCCAGCGTGCGCGATGGAAGTTCCGCGCTGGCCCCCTCCGCCTCCCCCTGCGGATCCTGCGGCGACCCGCGCGGCCCCGGCGCCTGTTCCATGAATTGATGGGAACGGAGAGGAGTTCACCCCGAACGTGAGGCCGGGCTTATTTCCCGGCCCACAGGTATTTGAAGATCGTGTAAATTATCTTCGTTCCCGCCTTCAGCGTGCCGCTCACCGTGCCGGTGATCTTGCTCACCCCGACCCGGTCCCGGTAGCTCACCGGCACCTCGGCAATGCGCAGTCCTTTGCGCACGGCCTTGATCTGCATCTCCACCGTCCATCCGAAATTGGTATCGCACATGGCGATGGCATCCAGCGCCTCGCGGCGGATGGCGCGGAAGGGTCCGAGATCGGTGAACCGGTGGCCGAAAAACAATCGGATCAAAAAGACCGCCAGCTTGTTTCCATAACGTGCCTGCGGAAGAAGCGCGGCCTGGCTCCCGGGCTTGATCATCCGGCTTCCCAGAACGAAATCCTTCTCCCCCTGAAGAATGGGTTCCAGGAGAAGGTCTATCTCTTCGGGATAATCGCTGAAATCCGCGTCCAGGAACACCACGATATCCGGGTTGTCCATCTCGGCCATACCCCTGAGGCAGGCGGATCCATAGCCGCGGCGGGATTCCCTCACAACGCGCGCCCCATGCCGGCGCGCCGCATCGGCGGTCGCGTCGGTGGACGCATTATCCACCACGATGATTTCGTGAAGCGTTTCCCTGGGCAGGGCGTCGAGCACCAGACCGATGGAGGGTGCTTCGTTGTAGGCGGGAATGACGACGGATATTCGGGGAGGCATCGTCCTATGCCCCGGACTCAACCTCGTTCAGGGCTTTCCGGACCTCTCCGACAAAACGGGCGACCGACTCCCGGCGTTTCACGGGATCGGCCTCCTCGGCGATTTTGCTGACGATGGCGCTCCCGATGATCACGCCATCGGACACCCGGGCGGCTTCGCTGGCCTGCTGGGGTCCCGAGATACCGAAACCCACCAGCACGGGAAGATCCGCCGCGCCCCGAATGAGTTGCAGTTTTTCCTTGAGTCCCGTGCTCAACGCGTTGCGCATGCCGGTCGTGCCCGTCAGAGAAATATAATAGATGAATCCCCGGCTTCGCTCGGCCACCATGCGGATCCGTTCCGGGGTACTGGTGGGCGCCAGGAGAAAAATAGTATCCAGTCCGCTTTTTCGCGCGTGCTCCAGAAATTCCCCCGCTTCCTCGGGAGGGAGATCGGGCACGATGACCCCATCCACCCCGGCCCTCACGGCATCCTCGGCAAAGGGTTTCTGCCCGTAAACATAAACGGGATTGAAACTGCTCATCAGCACGATGGGCAGTTGCGACTCCTTGCGGATATCGGTCACCAGTTGAATGATCTTACGGAGCGAGGTTCCCTGCTTCAGGGACCGTTGCGACGAGGCCTGAATGACGGGACCATCGGCCAGGGGATCGGAAAACGGCACCCCCAGTTCCACAATATCC
>PCWF01000189.1:43678-57946 GCA_002796165.1 Nitrospinae bacterium CG11_big_fil_rev_8_21_14_0_20_56_8 | reverse complement strand
CTCCGGCACCGGCAATCCGCCCTGCCACCGGATAAAATGCGGGTATACGGTCAGCTTGCGTTCCCTGGGCAAAGTGTCGTCGAACACCACCATTTTCCGGTCTCCGGTCACTACAAGTTTCTGCTCCTTGAACGGGTTGAGCCAGGAGACGAAGATATGCGCGGCGACTCCGCAAGGAAATTTTAAATGCATCAGGGACGTATCGGCGATACTCGGGTGCAGGATATTGGATCCGATCGCTTCAACCTGAGTGGGCTCTTCGTTCACCAGGGAAAGGATTACCGAAATGTCGTGAGGAGCGAACGACCAGAGGCTGTTTTCCTCGCGGCGGAACTTTCCCAGGTTGAGCCGGTTGGAATAAATGTATTGCAGGCGCCCCAGCTCTCCTTCGGCAAGCATGTTCCGGATCGTATGGATTGCGGGATGATAATGGAGAATATGGCCGACAAAAAGAACGCGGTTCTTTTGCCGGGCAATTGCAACCAGCTCTTCTCCTTCACCGACCGTGAGAGCCAGAGGTTTTTCAACGAACACATGTTTCCCCGCCAGCAAGGCTTCGCGGGCAATGGAGAAATGCATAGCGGCTGGGGTAGCGATCGCTACCGCATCGAGGTTCGCCTGCGCCAGCGCATCCGGAAAAGAAGGGGTAAGCGTTACATCAGGGTACTGTTCGCGGTTCTCGGAGAGGACCGTTTCGGACGGGTCGCAGATCAGCTTGAGAACGTTCAACTGGTGAAAATTACGCGCCAGATTTTTTCCCCAAAATCCGGCACCCACCAAGCCAAGGTTTAACCGATCGCTCAAGGATCCGCTCCGTTATCCGAAGGTTGGAAGGAACATGAATCCCATAATAACATATTTTAAAGGGAGTTACAGGATACCCGATGCTCCCGCCCCATCTATATCCCCGCAGATTGCTGAAAAGCCCATCTTTTTGCCCAATTGTTTTTTCGCTATTAAGATAGATAATTTCCAGTTGGGACAAATCCCCGGTTTTTCCCGACCGGTTCTACAGGCACCGGCAGAGACCCTCAACATTTTGGCGGCGGGCAGGGAGAATCTCTTAAGGTTTGACGGACTTTTTCAAAATCGTTTCTGCATACCAGCGGCAGGTGAGTTCGAGGCCCCGCTCGAGCGAGGTCCCGGGCCGCCATCCCATGGCCCGGATGCGGCTGGAATCGAGAAGCCGACGCGGGTTTCCATCGGGCCTGTTCGTGTCGTAAACAATTTCTCCTTCAAACCCGACGGCTTCCTTCACCTTCTCCGCAAGGACCCGGATAGAGGTTTCCTGACCGGTCCCGACGTTAATCGGCTCGGCCCGGTCATAATTTTCCATGAGAAAGAGGGCGGCATCGGCCAAGTCGTCCACATAGAAAAATTCGCGCCGGGGCTTTCCCGTTCCCCAAACGGTGACCTGCTTCTTTTTCTTTACCCTGGCCTCATGAAATTTTGCGATCAGGGCGGCGAGGACGTGTCCATTCTCGTCAAAGTGATCGTGAATCCCGTAAACGTTCGCCGGGATGACAGATATGAAGTTGGCCCCATACTGCCTTCGGTACGATTGGCACATGACGAGTCCGGCCATTTTGGCGGCGCCGTAGGCCTCATTGGTGGGTTCCATCGGCCCCGTCATGAGATACTCCTCTTTCATGGGCTGGCGAGATTTCTTCGGGTAAATACATGAACTGGAAAAAAACAATAATTTTCTGGCCCCATGGTTCGAGGCCGAATGCAGAACGTTGGCCTGGATCATCTGGTTCTGATAAATAAACTCGGCGGGATAGGTGTCGTTGGCCCGGATTCCTCCCACTCTGGCGGCGGCCAGGAAAACATATTCGGGCTTTTCACGTTCGAAGAACCGGTCCACCTTGTTCTGATGCGTCAGATCCAGGGCCTGGTGAGGACGGGTCAAAAGATTTTTGTAGCCCCTGTCTTTCAAGGCACGCACCAAAGCCGAGCCGATCAAACCCCGGTGTCCCGCCACATAAATTTTTGCGGACTTTTTCATACCCTTCCATCCCCGTCCCGTTTAAACCGGCACTCCGTTCAATAACCGGCACAACTCAAGAATTTTTGATTCCTGCAGATCCGGGTAATTCCCGATGTAAAACCCGAAGAAATGGATGTGCTCGGTTTCGGGAAATTTTTTAAATTCGCCCGGAGGCACGATCCCTTTCAGATACGGCTGGCGGAGTTGGTTTCCTCCGCCCGCGCTTCCGCGCCGGAACTCCACTCTGCAGGCTTTCAACCGGTCCATCACTTGCCCGCAAAATCGGGCATCCGGTTTTTTCATAACCAGGTTGAAAGCATAATTACAGCTTCCTTCCAATTCGAAGTCCGTGCGGTACTTCTCCGGGTCCAGATGTTTCAGGAACAACTCGTTATTGCGGAAACGTTTCAGGTTATTTCCATCCAGCCGCTTGAGTTGCTTTCGGCCGATCACGGCGCCAATCTCGGTATTTCTCATGTTAAAAGCCGGATAAGCGAAGATGAATTCGGGATTCAATTCGGGATCGTTTTCGATATAGGACTGCTTCAGTTTTTCATCGGTCGCCTCGCGGACCATACCGTGGGAGCGGAACATTCGGCAAAGCTGGTAGAGCTTCTCGTCATTGGTGCAGACCATGCCTCCCTCGATGGTACTCATGTGGTGCGCGAAATAGTATGAGAAATTGGAAACCCATCCGTAGGTTCCAAGTTTTCTGCCCTTGAATGTAGCCCCGTGCGACTCGCACACGTCTTCGATCAGCGGGATTCCCTTTCGCTCCAGGGTTTTCAAAAGAGGATCGGTCAGACCGTTGAAGCCCTGAGCGTGGGTGAGAAAAACCGCACGCGTCCGGTCCGACAGTTTTCCAAGGATGTCCTCCGTTTTCATGCACAGGGTCCGGGGATCGATATCCACAAAAACGGGGGTGAAACCGTGCTGAAGCACGGAAGCAATGTCGGATATCCAGGTCAGGGCCGGAACGATGACCTCCCCGGTTCCGGAAATCTGCTTCAAGACGCCCAAGGTAATGAAATTGGCCGATGCGCCGGAATTGACAAACACGCTGTATTTCACCCCCAGCCAATCGGCCCATTCCTGCTCAAACTCCCGGACGTTCCGGGATTGGGTGAGAATGGGGTTCCCCTGCAAAAACTCGATCACCGCGTCCAGGTCTTCCCGGGTGATATTGTTCTCCATCAAAGGCCAGTCTAACGATCGATCCCCGCTCATAGAAGTTTCAATTCCTTTTGTGCCAGTTCCAGTCTTTCAGGCGTTCCGATGTCAAACAATCGTTCCCGGGTTTCGTAACCGAAAATTCCTTGCCCCAGCCAGGAGGGAAACACATCCACCTCCAGGGATAATTTTTTTCCCGGAAGAAACTTGCGGAGGACGTTTCGGTCAAAACAATAGATTCCGGCGTTGATCCACCCGGCTTCCCCGTCCTCGGATTTTTCATGGAACCGGGTGATAGATTTATCCTCGGCCAAGCCGATGGAACCATAATCCCGCACATCCTCGACGCGCGTCAGAGCCAGAGTCAACTGGGCTCGGTTCCGGCGATGGAAACGGAGCATGTCCCGCATATCCACCTTGCAGAACGAATCGCCGTTCATGGCAAAAAAAAGCTCGCTTCGAACGAGGTGTTCCGCGTGTTTGAGGGCGCCAGCGGTTCCCAGGGGGGTCTTCTCTTCGGACAGGGAAATCTCGAGGGAGGGGTACCGGTCCTTAAAATAACTTTCCACCAGGTTTCCCATGTGGCCGACACATAAAATAAAACGGCGAAACCCCAGGGAAGACACATAACCGATCAAAAGATCCAAGAACGGCCGGCCCCCGATCTCGGCCATGGGCTTGGGCCGGTCTGTCAGGATCGGCCTCAAACGTGTTCCCAGCCCGCCACACAGAATCAGAACATCCGTAGCCGCCAGGGAGGGGGTATCGGGCATGTCAGGTATTTCCGGGGATCATGTCGGGCTGGTACACAACAATCTGACTGCCCTGGGTCTCAAATTCAAAGGGGATGCAGAAGAGTTCCTTGAGCCGTTCCCGGATCACCGGCTGTTGTTCGGGCCGGGCAAAAATCAATAGAAATCCACCTCCCCCGGCACCCAAAAGTTTTCCGCCCACCGCACCAGAGCAACGGGCGGCCTCGTAAATTTCATCGATTCGGGAATTGGAGATTTCTTCGGTCAAGCCACGTTTGAGAAGCCAACTTTCGTGCAGTAATTCCCCGAATTTCGAAAGGCAATCTCGGCCGCTGATAATGGCAAGCGCTTCGTCCACCATTTCCCGCATGATTTTAAGTTCCTTCTGTTTTTTCGGGATATTTTCAATTTTTTTCTTTGCAATGTCGGTTGCATTCCGGGAAATCCCCGTAAAAAATAGCATCAAATTACTTTGCAGGCCATGCAACCGGTCTTTTGTAATCGTAATGGGGGTTTCGATAAATTCGTCGTTGTCCAGGAATTCAATTTTATTGAATCCTCCCAACGCCGCGAGAATCTGGTCCTGGGACCCAACATTTTCTTTCAGGATGTTCCGTTCAATATGGATCGCTTCGCTGGCGAGGCGCCGCTTGGTGCACATGACCCCCTGAAGCGCATAAAGCGTATTCAGCATGCCGACGGTAAACGCCGAACTGGAACCGAGACCCGTGCGGGCGGGAAGATCGCCGTCGTGATGAATTTCCAGGCCTTCCTTGATTCCCATGAACTCAAGGGTAGCGCGCACGGCAGGATGCTGGATCTCCGCGGTATTGTTCACGACTTCGACTTTTGAATACACCAGTCGATGTTTGTATTCAAAGAAGGGAGGAAGAAAGCGGCAACTGATATAACAGTATTTATTGAAAGTGGTGGCCAGAACCGCGCCGCCATTTTCCCGGAACCAGGCTGGATAATCGGTGCCTCCCCCGAAAAAGGAAATTCTGAAGGGTGTCCGGCTGATAATCATGATTTTTGAAGGGGTAAAGCCATGGAAACCGTTAAATATTCGCGAATTGGTTTCGTTTGATAATCTGAAATCCCTTGATCAATTCAGCGATTCCGTCCGAAAGGCCATTTTCGGTTTTAAATCCGGTCCTCTCAATCTTTTCATTGCTGACGATATAATCTCGCTTGTCGACATCCTCCCCGATGGAAGCCTCCGCAAAGTAAAAATTGGGAACATGCTTCTTGATTTCCTGGCACAATTCCAGTTTGCTCAAGTTGGCATTGCTTAACCCAACGTTGTAGGGTTGCCCTTTCATCCGGTCAAAATTATCGAGTGCGTGAATGAACGCACTGGCGGCATCCCGCACATGGAGGTAGTTTCTCTTGAAATGAGCTTCAAACAAAACCAGGAATCGGTCGTAAACCGCCCGATAGGTAAAATCATTGACCAGAAGGTCAAGCCGCATACGCGGGCTGGTACCAAATACGGTAGCAAACCGCAATGTCAGGGTGTTCTCGGAATCGAGAAGCATTTTTTCGATTTCGACCTTGAGTTTCCCATACAGGGAAATGGGGCGCAGGGGAGTTTCCTCGGTGCAGTATTTTCCCTTTTCGCCCACCCCGTAACCGCTGTTGGTGGTGGGGAAAATAATGGGCTGACTTTTGCTTCGAAGGTCCAGTATCATTTTGATGGCGTCGAAGTTCGTCGTTTGAGCGGCTAACGGGTCCTTGGCGCACAGGGGGGCTCCCGTCAGGCAGGCGAGCGGATAAACCGCATCCGCTTTATTCATAAGTCCCTGGATCATCTCGCGGTCCCGCGCATCACCCCGGACCACCATCAAATTTTTATCGTGGCAACAATCGAGAAGCGAGGTCTGGTTGTACATAAAACTGTCCACCGCCATCACTTCATGCCCTAATTTTAACAGTTGGGGAACCAGAATGGACCCGATGTATCCCGCGGCACCGGTGACCAGAATTTTCATGAATCGAATCCTTTCTTAAAACCTAACATTTCGACGATCCGCTTTTCCGAGGACAAGAGGGAGGAAGAATTCCGCTGGCTCCCGGGCGGCCAAGGTCATTGCTTGCACACCATCTCGCGAATCACATTGGCGATTTTTTCAGGGTTGGGGTAATAGAATTGTTCCAGGGTGAATCCCGCCGGCGAAGGAACGTCGGGGAGACCGATCCGTTTGATGGGAGCTTTGAGATCGTAAAAAGCTTTTTCGGCCACCAGGCATCCGATCTCAGCGCATACTCCACCCATTTCCCACCCGGTATCGACGACAAGAATTTTCCCCGTGCGTTTAAGCGACTCGATGATGATTTCCCCGTCCAGGGGTTTGATCGTGCGCAAATCGATGACATCGGCGGTGATCCCCTCCCCTTCGAGGGAATCCACGGCATTTATCGCCATTTCGAGAGTGTGGGAGGTGCCCACCAAGGTCAGGTCGCGTCCATTGCGGCGGTACACTCCCCGTCCCAGGGGAACTTGATACATCCCCTCGGGAACCACTCCATTCTGCCGCATGCACCAGCGGTGGTCGAAAATGACGACCGGATTGTTATCGGCAATTGCCGACAGCATCAATCCTTTGGCATCATAAGGGGTGCTCGGCATCACGATCTTGAGTCCTGGAACTCCCAGCAACAATCCTTGAATCGCCTGGGAATGTTGCGCTCCCGATCCCCACCCCCGTCCAATGGCCGACCAAACCACCATGGGCACTTTGGTTTTGCCGTTATCCATAAAATGAATCTTCGACGCATGGGTAACCAACTGGTTAAAGGCAAGCAATAAAAAATCCGGGCGATTGTGTAAATAAACCGGCCTTAACCCATTCATCGCGGCGCCGGTACTAATTCCCATCATTCCTTCTTCGGACAAGGGAGTATCAAATACTCTGGCGTTACCGTATTTAGCGGAAAGCCCGGTGGTCACCCCAAACATTCCCTTCGGATCGTTCACTCCCTGTCCAAGAACCAAAACGTGGGGATCGATTTCAAGCGCAAGCGCGAGGGCTTCATTGAGCGCTTCAACATAGGAAAGGATTCGCCCTTCTTCAGCGGAGGGAATCGAGGTTTCTTTGGATGCGATTAATGCCGCGGCCCAAGGCATGGGGGAGGTCCTTTCAATAATTAATCGCTGTACACATGGGTGTAAAGATCATCTTCAATCGGGTTGGGACTGTTAATGGCAAAATCGAAAGCTTCCTGAACTTCCGCTTCTATTTCTTTGCTAATCGCCAGCCGGGTTTCCCCGTCTAACAGGTTTTTCTGCTCCAGAAAATCATAATAAGACTTCACCGGATCAAATTGTTGCCAGTGTTCGACCTCGGCAGGATCCCGGTAACCCGTATGGCTGTCATCTCCCGCACCTCCGTGGCCCCGCCACCGGTAGGCGACCGATTCTATAAATGCAGGTCCCTTTCCCGAGCGAGCATATTCCACCATATTCCTGGACGCTTCATAGACCTCAAGAACATTGGTCCCATCGACTTTCACGCTTTTCAAACCAAACGATTCGGCTTTCTTATAAATTTCCGCATTTTCGGGTTGGCGGACTTCAATGGGGGAACAGACGGAAAAAAAATTATTTTCACAAAAATAAAGGATGGGGAGCCTTTTGAGAACCGCAAAGTTAACGGCCTCCCAAAAAGCGCCTTCCTCCACAGCGGCATCTCCCAGAAATGCCGCAACGATCCAGGATTCTCCCGTCAATTGGGCCTTCAGTGCGGCACCGGTAGCGATGGGAATCGCACCCGCAACAATCGCCGAAGATCCTGCCATCCCCACGCTTTTATCGAACAGGTGCATTGACCCCCCCCGGGAACCGGCACACCCGGTAGTTCGGCAATATAATTCGGACATCATTGCCTTCAAATTGCCACCCTTGGCAAGATAAATGCCATGCGTTCTATGGCCGCAATAGACCTGATCCTCAGGACGGAGCGCACCGCAACTTCCCACCGAACTGGCCTCCTGGCCAATAACCAAATGGATGGGGGATTTCATTTCGTCTTCATGATACCGACGTTCGATTTCCTCCTCAATGAGCCGGATCCGCAACATGTCCCGATAAAAACGAATCAGAAATTCTTTTTCATACGAATTGGACTTCAGGCCGCTCAAATAGGGCGCAAAACCTTTTCCGGAATATTTATACTTGATCAATTTCATTACTCCAGAATTTCAAATGGCGGTCAGGAAAGGAAACCCTATCATGAAGAACTGACCATGTCATGAAATCGCCTTTTAATTTTGCAATTCAACATGTCATGAATATGTTCAATCACCCTGGGGCCAAACTTTTGCCCGACCATATTCACATAACATGGATTGCTAAAATATTTATTGAAGGCTTCATCACGGAACTTCAAAACCTCGACCCCGGAAAGGGTTTCGGTGGGCAATGGAAGTGTTTCGTAAGCATGCTGGGAATAACCAATCCAGCCCGGGCCATTCTCGCTGTCTGGAAGGGGAAGACCGAGTTTCTTTGCGCGGGTATACAGAAAAGAGCCGGGATAAGCCATGGCACAATAGAAATTCGCCCACTCGGCATTAATTTCAGCCGCCAATTCAAGGGTATCCTGCATACTTTCCTGGGTATCGTCCGGCAATCCGAAAATGAAGTTTGCCACGATATTAATCCCGTGATCTTTTATTTTTTGAGTGATTTTCAAGATATCCGAATCTTTGAACCTGCCCTTATCCACTCCGTCACGAACATACTTGCTCCCCGACTCAATCCCCAGGGCCAACCAATTGAAACCGGCTTTTTTGAGTTTTTCCAGGAAACGGTCTTTCACAGTATCCACCCGGGAATAAGCCCATATATTGAGCGGATAGTTCCGCTCAATAATCAGATCACACAGCCCAATGACGTGTTTTTCATTCAATACAAACATTTCATCAGGAATTTTTAGATTTCTAACTGAATATTTATTCACCAGAATATCCAGTTGATCGATGAGAAGGTGCGGCGACCAATACCTGATTCCCGCTCCGCCGAAAGGAGCGTTAATACAGCAGAAGGAGCACTTATAGGGGCAACCTAAACTGGTCTGCAATGAGGCGTAGGGTTGTCGTTCCTCGATATGCTCAAAGCAATGCCAATTATGAGCCCGGTATTTGGAAACATCAAGAAGGTCCCAGGCCTGTCCGTGTAGTTCCCGGGTAAGGTCTTGGATGTTGTCTGCAACCGGATTGGAACAAATTTGACCGCCCTGAAAATACCAAAGGCCGGGAACACGCCCAAAATTTTGGGAACCGGATTTCAACAATTCCAATAAACCCAAAATGGTATAAGGACCTTCTCCTTCACAAACGAAATCGTAGGGTTCTTCAGCCAAGGTTCTCCTGGGAAGAGCGGATGCATGGGTACCCATAACCAGGGTCGAAAGGTAGGGAGCTTCCTGTTTCACCAAATTGCATACGGCGCGTCCCGCAGGCATGCATTGAGTGGAAGCTGAAGGCTGATGACCGTATACTACAAATACCGTCAATACGGCCTGGGCTTCAACAATCGCCTTGGCTGTGGCGTCAAAACTCATGCCATGGGCCTCTGCATCCAAAATGCGTACCGAGTAACCCCCATTCTGAAAAAAGGTTGCCATCAAAGTAGACCAGACAGGCATTTCTATGGCCGTCAGGTTTTTGCCCAAGGCCTGAAAAACCAAATCCCTACTTGGTGGGGAAACTAATAACAAATCCAAGGGTTTCGCCATAAAATTTATTGATCTATTGGAATTTAATCCAAACTATTCCCATACCCGGGAAATCCGGTTGAACAAACCTAATAGCCCTATAACTCAAGAACTTATAGTCAGACTTATATTAATTCAACCAAGGCTTTATTTCAACCGTTCGACTCTATGCACGATATACCCGTTACACTCAGTCCGTCAAAACATTTCATCGTCTTAAATTCTCCGTTTACTCAATTCCTCTTAAAGGGAAAATCGTCTGGTTGGGGAACCTGCGACCCTTACGAAAATGCGATGTCAGTTCCCCCGTTACGGGATCTTTTGAACTCTCCCGAATTCGTTTGAAAATTTCCCGCAAGGCGTTTGGAAGCGGCAGGCGCAAACCCATTGCCCATCGATTCATTTCCCATTGACCTCCAGTTTTCATTTTCTCCATGGCGGGGGAAACCACCCCTATCCTTGAAATCCCCCGTGAATTAGGCAATAATCGGGGAATGGGCAGGCTCGAATTTCCCTTCGTCTCCCCCCAGCCTAACCGCGACCGGCAACGTGAACCTATCCTGCATCATTGTCAATTACCATAATAGCCATACGCTCGGGGATTGCCTGGCGTCGATCTATCAAAATCCTCCCGCATCCGAATTCGAGGTGATCCTGATCAACAACAGCCCCAACGACACCGGATGGCAACCCGTGGTGGAACAATATCCCCAGGCGATTTGCATCGAAAACAAAAGGAATCTGGGTTTCGCCTCCGCCAATAATCAGGGTTTCAGCGAAAGCCGGGGCCAACGGACGCTGTTTCTCAATCCCGACGCCATCCTCAAGCCAGGCGCGATAGAACACATGGCGGAATTTCTGGACGCACATCCCGACGTAGGAATTGTGGGTCCCCGGGTATTGAATTCCGACGGGACGATTCAGATGTCCTGCCGGAGATTCCCCACTCTATGGACGGGACTGTTCAACCGTTACTCGCTCCTTTCACGATGGTTTCCCCGCAACCGCTTCACCCGCCGCTACCTGATGACGGACTTCGACCACGATTCCACGATGGAGGTGGATTGGGTATCGGGATGTTGCATGATGGTTCCGCAGAACGTTTTCGAGGAAGCAGGACGGTTTGACGAAAACTACTTTTTATTTAATGAGGACGTCGATCTCTGCCGATCGGTTTGGCAAAAGGGTTACCGGGTGATGTATGAGCCTGCGGCGGAGGTGGTGCACCAAATCACCACAAGCCATGGAAAAACCGATCCCCGCGCGATCATCAAGCGTCACCTGGGAATGAGTTACTATTTCAAAAAACATCATCGAAGCAACATGCTCGTTCAAGGCATGGTCGATTCGGTGATCGCCCTGCGGTGCGCGGCGCAACTCGCGTTTAATCTTTTAAGAACCCCGTGAAATCGGGAAGATGACCCAATCTAAAACTCCCCTTGCCCTCGCCGCCCTGTTTGCATTGATTCTGCCCGGCTGGTTGAATACGCTTCACAGCCCCTTCAACCTGGACGATCAGAATACGATTCTGCACCTTGTGGAAACCACGGGTTCCACTTACATTCAGACGTTTCCCCTTCAGTACCGGCATCTGTTCTACCTGTCCTTCGTTCTGAACCACAAATGGGGCGGGTTCGATCCCTTTGGGTTTCACCTGGTGAATCTGCTGATTCACATCCTTTCCTCGGCGCTGGTGTACGGAGTCGTCTGGATCACGTTAAAAAACGGAACCGGGGAAATTCGCGCGCGTGCCCTGCCTGTAGCTTTTGTGACCGCCGCTTTGTTCGGCCTGCATCCTCTCCAGTCCGAGGCCGTGGGCTATCTCTCCGGCCGGGCCAACAGCATGAGCGGGATGTTCAGTCTCCTGGCGCTTCTTCTGTATATCGCAGGCAGTTTGAAACGAATTCCTCCGGCATTGTCGTTCCTCATGTTTTACCCGGCGTCCCTTATCGCCTTCGGCGCGGCCCTGCTCAGCAAGGAATCCGCGGTGGCCTTCCCCGCCGCCGCACTCGTATTCGACCTGTGTTTTATGCGGGGCCCGCTCTGGGGTTCCTTCAAAAGACGGTTGTGGGGATGGTATCTCCCTTTGCCCCTCCTGGGCACCGGGTTTCTCGCCATCAATCCCACCCTGCTGGACTTTATGGCCGAGGATTTGAACAAAATGGACCTAACCTACGCTCTCAACCAACCGCAGATCTACTTGTATGCGGTGCGCCTGTTTTTCTTCCCCATCAATCTGACCTTCGATTACCACCTGGTCCCCGCATCTTCCTGGTTTTTCCAGGGTGCGCTCAAAGTCTTTCCGGTGGGACTCGTTGCAGGTGCGACGATTTGGGCGATCCTCAACCTGCTCCGGAAAAACGCTTTCCCGGCATTTGCAATCCTGTGGTTCCTCATCGTCCTTTCGCCCACCAACAGTTTGTTCCCGCGCCTGTGGAGCGAAGCGTTCAGCGAGCGGAATCTTTACCTCCCCCTGTTCGGGTTCTGTCTCTTCCTCGCCCGGACGTTTTGCGGAAGTCCAATGGCAAAAACAGGAATAAAATTTTTTTCGTCTGTCGGGACGTATGCCTCCGCCATTGCCGTACTCTGCGTTCTTTCAGCGCTCCTATTGAACCGAAACAACGATTACCGAAACCCGGTAGCCCTGTGGAACGACACGGTCCAAAAAGCGCCACAAAATCCACGGACCTTGCACAATCTCGGCCATTTTTACATGGAAAAGGGAAACCTCGACCGGGCTTATGTGACTCTCAACCGCCTGGCCATTGCCGACGCCTCGCCGTTTTATCAATCCCAGGCCCACACCAACCTGGGCATTATTTATGCCCGCCGTGGCGACACAGCACGGGCGGAGCAGGAACTGCGTCAGGGAATTGCGGCGGATTCCACCCTTCCCATCGGTTATCTCAACCTGGGTATCCTGTATGCCCACCAGGGCCGGTACGCCGAAGCCTCGACCCTGCTCGAAGAGGCGGAGGAACGATACCGGCTTTTCCGATGGGGTTACCCCCGCCCTCCGGAACTGAGTCTGAACAAGGCCCGGATCGCGTTTGACACGGGACGGCTGGAGGACGCCGCACGGGAGATTCGATCGTTTCTCGATTCGCGGCCCGAATCACCGGAGGGGTACCTGCTCCGGGGACAGATCGATCTGCGTCAGGGGATGGAAAAAGAAGCTCTAATCTCTTTTCAGCACGTCACGGGCGATCCGGAGCGAGAGGCCCTGGCGGCGAACGAAATGGGAGCCATCCTTCTGGTCCAAAACCATAAAGATGAAGCGATCAAAGAATTCACCCGCGCGGTTTCCCTCGCCCCCGATCTGGGGATGGCCCAATACAATCTGGGTATCCTTTTATGGGACCGGGACCCTTCATCCGCTCAAGCGCGCAAACACCTTGAATTGGCCCTGGGCCTCAATCTTCCGCCCCCCCTACAGAACCAGGTCCAACAACTGTTGGCATCCGATCCCCAATAAAAATTCCCTCATGGTAATTATTGAAATTGCCCGGAAGGAAAGCTAGAATATCCTGCCTGCCACCCGCGGGCCGGTAGTTCTTTCAGCCACGCCAACCCAGAGGATCTCCCCGCCATGTCAAACTCAGATTCCGCGACCCGACGATGCGTTTCATTCTGCCTTTCCGCTGTATGGTTTGTTCTGGCAAACGTCGGCACCGTTCTGGCCGATTCCACTCTCGACGAGGGAGAGATCCTGAACCGGCAAGTCATTAACCTTTTCCAACAAGGAAAAATCCGGGAAGCTCTTCCTCTGGCCGAGAAGGCGGTTCTCATCCGCAAGGAAGACCTGGACGCCAATCACCCGAACCTGGGCGTCTCGCTCAACAACCTGGCCCTGATCTATGCCAGCCTCGGTCAATACGACAAGGCTCAGCCCACCTATCGGCAATCGCAAGGCATCCTGGAGAAGTCGGTGGGAGGCGAACACACGCATATCGCCATTTCTTTTGACAACCAGGCCCTGATGCTTGCCAACCTGGGAAAATTCGATCAGGCCGAACCCCTGCACCTCAAAGCCCTGGCAATTCGGGAAAAAATCCTGGGGCCTTACCATCCCAACGTGGCGCTTTCCACCAACTACCTTGCGGGCATGTACGAGATGATGGGGGATTACGAAAAAGCCGAGCCCTGGGAGATCCGCTCGATCGGAATCAGCGAACGCGCTCTAGGATCCGACCATGTGAACGTGGCGGCTTCACTCAACAACCTGGCCCTGCTTTATGCGACGCAGGGGGATTACAAGCTCGCCGTCCCCCTTTACGAACGGGCGCTCCGGATTCTTGAAAAGACCTACGGACCCAACCACCCCAACGTGGCCGTGGCGCTTCACAACCTGGCGGGAGTTTACATGAGCCAGAAAGACCTCGCAAAAGCGCAACCGTTGTTCGCGCGGGCGCACCAGATCCGTAAAGACGCGTTGGGAGATAATGACCCCACCGTGGTGGCCTCCCTCATCCGATTGCGCAATGTCGAAAAAGAAATTCACCGCGTCCAGAAAAATTTTAAGGGGAGCCTGAGAATCCGGGGCGAGAACTGACCGTTTTCATCCCCTGTTGCGGGACAAGGTGTAAGGAAGGAACCCCGGGCCATCGCCCTTCTGAGGATGCCCGGTCGAACTCTCCTTCCC
>PCWF01000189.1:32281-43666 GCA_002796165.1 Nitrospinae bacterium CG11_big_fil_rev_8_21_14_0_20_56_8 | reverse complement strand
TTTCTGCGGTTAATCGCGCTGGGCAAACCCCGCAGGGCGCTCCCCTTGGCCCGGAAGATCGGCCCCATCCGCCCCCGGATCGAAAACCAGACCTATTCCTGCCATTTGTTTTCCCACGGCAACCCAGGTCATAGAGGACCGACCTTGAATTCCGCTATTTTTTGGGCAATAATCCCTTGGGAAATCATATGTCCATCCCCTCATGGCCGGGCCGGCAACTTCTCCTTTGTTAATTTCATGACCTCTGACAACCGTTGCTTGGGAATATTTCCAAACCCGGGGAATTTTACTTTTGGGGAGATACCACCAAAACCGGCGGGGGGGGTTTTTCAGTGAAGCTGGGTAATTCGCATTTTTCTCGGTATTTTTTTGATCTATGACTTTCCCGACATTTCCAATCGAGGGTTGGGTCTACCTTTCGGGATATGGAATTTCCTTCGCAATTTCTCTTTCCCTGACCATCACCCTGATTTGGGCCTCTAAAAATACCGTCATTCTCAAGGAATTTTTTGAACGGGCCATCGGACTGACCGAGAAAAGGGTAAACCCCTTTGGCGGTGTGGCCGTGGTGATTTCGTTTCTCACCACCTTATGGATTCTGTTCGCCACCGGAAACCTGAACCCCGCACACCGGCCCCTCCTTCTTATTCTGACTACTGGAGTCAGCATGATGTTCACTCTCGGCCTTTTCGATGACATCTATCATCTTCCGGCCCGGTTCAAGCTGGTCGTGCAAATCATCATCGCCCTTCTCCTGTACACCGCAGGATTCCAGATTGAAAGGATCGGAGACTTCGAACTTGGTTTTCTTTCTTTTCTCGTTACACTCTTGTGGATTATCGGCATCACCAACGCGATCAATCTGGTGGATGGAATGGACGGATTGGCGGGGGGTATCGTTTTCCTATCCTGCGTTACGCTGTGCCTTGTTTATTTGAAGCGAGATATCATTGAACCCTCGTTTTTGATCGTTCTCCTGGGCGGAAGCATTCTTGGCTTTTTAATTTTTAATTTTCCACCCGCCAAGATCATTCTCGGCGATACGGGGAGCCTTCCCCTGGGGTTGCTGGTCTCTCTCATCACCCTGCTTCCATTGAACCAGGGTTTCACGGACGAAATTTATTACCTGATTCCATTTGCCACGCTATTAATCCCCATTACCGATACCACCTTTGCCTTCTTCCGAAGGGTCATCAAAGGGACAAGTCCGTTTGCAAAAGACAATGATCATTTTCACCATCGTTTGGAACGGTTGAAATTCTCTCCCTTAAAATCCATTTCCATTTTATTTTCAATTTGTCTTTTTTTTGACCTGACTGCCCTCATCCCCGCATACAAAATTGACCTGATCCCCAAAATCATTCCCATTTATTTTATATTTATCATTGCCATCGTTGCCTTACTGGTGGGACTGCTCAAGATCCTCGAAAAGAGAGCGCAGAAATCCCCCCCGTAATTAAGGACTTTCGTCAATCGATTTCAGGCAACCGTGACCTCTTGAGAAGACCCGACGAAGAGATGAAATAAGGGGGCATAAGGTCGTCCGCAAAAACAGTCTCCCCGATGATCCCACCTTGGGCATTGTCACGTCCTCAATTGACCGATCCGGTCGCAAACGAATTCTGCAAAGGGGAACGCACAGGTGAAGGCAGGAGACACGGCGTTCAGAACATGAAGCGATTGCGCGTCGCCTTCGAGCACGAAATCCATCTCCAGCTTTTTGGTTTTAAGGTCAAAAAGTTGAGCGCGAATTCCAGGCCTTCCCCATTGGGTAAAATGGTTGGGGTTTATTCCCTCAGCCAGTTCGGAGGCAAGGTTCACCAGGTAGTTGCGGGAATATTTTCGGATTTCCTCGTAGGCCAGTTTTTTAAAATCGAAATTGGATTTTAAAAACAATCCTGCCTGGCGGAACAGAATTTCGATCAATTCACCCCAATCAAAATTTTCAAATCCCTCATACTGCTCTCGCCAGAACGCGGGAATTGCTGTTGGCCCGATCTTTGTTTTTCCCTCCGCTGTAACCGTAAAATGAACTCCCAGAAAGGGATTGAGTAAATCGGGAACAGGGTACAGGTTGGTTCGGAAGGATTGCGGGGGCTCATTGGAGTAAAGGTACAATCCCTTGAATGGAAGAATCCGGTAAGTTTTCGAAAACCCGAAATCGCGGGCTATCGTGTCCGCATACAGACCCGCCGCATTGACCAGATAATCCGCCTCAAGTTTTCCCATGGAGGTAAGCACTTCATGGCCCGACCGCGCCAGATAGCGGATGCCGGTTTCAATCTGCACTCCTTCAGCCAGGGCATCCCGCTTGACCGCGTCCACGACTCGGCCAGGATCGATGGAAGACGTTGTAGGAGAGTAAAGTGCCCTATGGAAAGTTTTCATTCTGGGTTCGATTTCGCGCGCCTCCTGAACGGAAATAGACTGCAAGGGGACCCCGTTCTTTTCCCCGCGTTGCAACAGCTCATCCAGCCATGGGAGTTCTGCCTCGTTCTTTGCCAACACCAGCTTGCCGCATTTTTTGACGGGGATTTTCCTGGCTTCGCAGTATTCCGTCAGGCGGATGTTCCCCTGTCGGGTGAAACGGGCCTTGAGGCTGTCGGCGGAATAATAAAATCCGGCATGCAATACCCCGCTGTTGCGTCCGCTGGCATGGGTTCCACAGCTGTCTTCTTTTTCAATCAAAAGAATTCGGGCACCGTGATGACGCTTTTTCAACTCGCGCGCAATGCTGAGTCCGATAATCCCCCCGCCTACGATCAAAAAATCCATTCTATTTACCGGCAACGCGATCCCTGGAAAAATGCGGCGCGGATACCGCCGCAACGTTGGAGTTGGTCCCATCATATTGCTTCTGGAGGCCTGATTCAACTTTGCTCCGGGCCCAAATTTTAAACCCGGATCACCGAAACTGTGCGAATCATGTTACACTCGACCCGTTTTTTTAATTGAGGATTGAATCCGGATCTCATGAGCCTGACCATCGGCATTGACGCACGGCAACTGGAATCGCCTTCCTGGGGAGTAGGGAGGGTTCTCCGATGCCTGCTCCGCGAATGGGCCCGGGACGCCCGGGGACACCGGTTCGTCCTTTATTTCAAGGACCGAATAGCCGATCTGGATTATTTGCGGGGGAATTCGTTTGTTTCCAAGCGGGTGGTTGCCCCTTTGGGGATCCGCTCGCACCGGTTCTGGGAGCAGGTGGCTTTGCCCCGTGAAATCAACCGGAACCGGGTGGATGTTTTTTTGGCCCCCTCTTACATCATTCCCTTCGCCGCCCCCTGCCCCAAAGTGGTCGTTCTGCATGACATGTCGTTCATCCTTCACCCGGAATGGTATTCCCCGCGGGAGCGTTGGGAACTGGGGCTATTGACGAAGTGGACGGTGGATCGGGCAGACCGGATCGTCTGTTGTTCCCGCCAGACGCGGGAGGAAATTCGCGGGTTTTATGGAGTAAAAGAAGAAGACCGGTTTGTTATCGCTCCCTGGGCGGCAGACGAATCATTTTCCTCCCCGGCGGGGGATGACCCATCGGTCCTCGCCCGACTCAACATTCGCCAGCCTTATTTCATCTTTGTCGGCTATCTGTTTCAGCGCCGCAACCTGCCGATTCTGTTGCGGTCCTTCCATCAGCTCGTTTCGACCCATCCGGAATGTTCCCTGGTAATTGTAGGACGGGACAAGGATTACGGGGGATCGTTGCCCCTGCTGGCGAGGGAATTGAGAATCTCGGAAAGGGTGGTTTTCCTCGACTATGTCTCTGAGGACGACTTGGTGAGTCTGTACCGTTCGGCGTTGGCTCTCGTCCATCCCTCCGCGTATGAGGGTTTCGGTCTGCCGGTAATCGAAGCAATGGCTTCGGGAATTCCGGTGATTATCGGCCCCTCGGCGGCCATGGCAGAGGCGGCGGGCCATGCGGCAATGAAGGTCGATCCGATGGACGAGGCCAACCTCACTCGGGCCATGTGCGAGCTTATTGACAACGATCGGTCGCGGGAGGAGTGGATAGAGCGGGGTCGGACCCGGCTGAACGAATTGAGTTGGGCTCGAACGGGGACGGTAATCCTGGAAGCATTGGTACAGGCGGCGCTTTTTCCTCTCGGTTCCCAGCCTCCCCGAACCCAAGGGGATTCGGCGGCCATCCAGAATATCAATTGACATCGGAGCCGGATGGCCTAAAATGATTGAGTCGATAAGGGCCTGATATTCTGGGCCAGATGGTTTTCACATCCGGTCCCCCCCTTCTTCCGGGGCCGGTTTCTTCAACTTAGTGTTAACCATTCCGTTAAAATGTCCGATACGTAATTTAGAGCCACTATCTCCCATTTTTCAGACTGGAGTTCGCCTGTAACCCTCTCCCCTCCCCGGCCATGAGAAACGGCAAAAAACAAATCGGCATTATCGTCCCCGCCTATAACGAGTCACAAAATATCCAGGAATTCTGCCGGGCGGTATTAGCAGTCATCGAGGATCTGAGTCGGTTTGATTGGAAAATTATTTTTGTGGACGATGGAAGCCAGGACAATACTTGGGAAGTGGTTTGCGACCAGACCCGATTTGATCCCCGGCTGAGCGGAATCCGCCTTTCACGGAATTTTGGCAAAGAGGTTGCGCTGACCGCCGGTGCGATGGCCATTCAGGAGGCCGATGCCCTGATTTTCATCGATGCCGATCTGCAACATCCACCGGAACTCATTCCGAAACTTTTGGCGGAATGGGAAAAGGGATTCCAGGTGGTTATTACTAAACGGCTCGCCATTCGGTATTCGCTCGTTCGCAAAATCGGGTCGGCGCTTTTTCATTTCTTGATCAATCGTTTTTCTGAAGTGAAGCTGGAGCCCGGAACAACGGATTTCCGCCTTTTGGATCGCAAGGTCCTCAATGTACTGAGAACGTTTCGGGAGCGTACCCGGTTCTTCCGCGGGTTGATCGATTGGATGGGTTTTCGGCGCAGTTGTGTGACATTTTCGGCTCCGGACCGGACGGGGGGCAATTCTTCTTTCAATCTCCGACGTCTGGTGAGCATGGCCATCCATTCGTTTACGTCCTTCTCCCTGCTCCCGTTGCAACTTACGGGAATTCTCGGGATCCTGACCCTGGCGTTCACGTCTCTTCTTCTGAGTTACATGGTCATGGCGCATTACATTCTAGGTTACACGATGTTCACCGCCCTAGCGTATTTCGTGGTTTTTAATACGCTTCTATTCGGGGTTGTTCTTGCGGGACTCGGCTTGGTCGCCCATTATATCGGGCAGATCCATGTCGAAGTCATCGACCGTCCCCTCTACATTATCCAGGATCAGATCGGTATCGAGCATACGGAACGGTTGAATGCCGACCTGAGAATCCCGTCGACTTACTGAACTGAATCCCCCGCTTGCCGGTAAATCATAGAGAATGAGCAGTTCCCCCTACTTTTCCATCATTATTCCATTCAAGGATTGGTCGCCTTACCTGGATGAATGCCTGCTCCATATAGGGAAGCTATCGTTCAGGGATTATGAAGTGATTCTTCTCCCTGACGGGGACATTGAAATTCCGGATCGCTTTAGGCAGACGGCGCTTCGCGTCATCCCCACGGCAGAGGTGAATCCCGCCGTCAAACGAGATCTGGGCGCAAGGGAGTCTCTGGGTCAGGTGCTTGCTTTTATCGATGACGACGCTTATCCGCGGCCGGACTGGTTGGATGTGGCTCGCAGGGCATTTGAGAAAAACGGGTTTAGCGCGCTGGGGGGACCGGGCATCACCCCCCGGGAGGATCCATTCTGGGCAAGGGTTTCCGGAGCAGTTTTTTTGAGCCGGACCTCCGGCGGATTTCCAGAGCGGTATGTTTCTTATCCCCCGGGAAAACTGGTGGATGACTGGCCGACCGTGAATCTCTTGATCAAAAAAGACCTGTTCCTATCGGTGGGAGGATTCGATTCGGCTTACTGGCCCGGCGAGGACACGGAATTCTGCCTCAAGTTATTGAATGCAACCAATCAGAAAATTCTGTATGTCCCCAACCTTGTGGTGTGGCATCACCGTCGGCCGGGACTCCGCAAGCATCTTCGGCAGGTGGGAAATTACGGTCTGCACCGGGGATTTTTTGCGAAAAAGTTTCCGGAAACATCGCGGCGCGCCAAATATTTCGTCCCCACGGCGTGGGTGGGGTTCGTAATTTTCGGTCTGTTCCTTTCGGGCCTTTCGCCCCTGATGCGGGAACTGTTCGTTACCGGTTGGTTGGCATATGGAATCGCGCTCCTCCTATCTCTGCGGGATATTCTTCGGCACGAACCGCTTCCGGTCGCTTTGGGAGCCCTTCCTTTTATCCTGTTGACGCATCTTTGGTACGGGGTACGGTTCGCCATGGGATTGTGCATCAAAAATCTTCAAAGCTCGCTGGGGAGATAAGGAAACTTGCTTCACAAAATTATTGAGAAACGGGACCTTTCCCCCTCTGCCTACGCGCTAAGGCTGGAAAGAAACCAGTTCGTTTTCAGGCCCGGCCAATGCGTCAACCTTGGGCTCCCGGGAAGCGGAGTGAATCGAGAATATTCCACATACTCGGGGACTGACGATCCTTACCTCGAATTTCTCATTAAGGAGGTTCCCGTCGGAACGGTCAGTTCCGCGCTTCGCAAACTCGAAGGAGGCATGGAGGTCGAATTGCATGGGCCATACGGGTCGTTCGTCCTCCAACCCGAGAAAATCGGAAATGCACGCTTCGTTTTTATCGGGACCGGGACAGGAATCGCACCGTTTCATTCGTTCGTCAGGAGTTATCCAGGCCTGGATTACCGCCTTATCTGCGGGATCCGGGAAAGCAATGAAAGATACGATGCCGGAGATTATGATCCGGAACGAACCGTATTTTGCGTTTCGAGGGAGAACTGGGAAGGTTATAATGGGCGGGTGACGGATTACCTGTTGGAAAACGAGGTAGACCCGGCCTGCATTTATTACCTCTGCGGCAATCAGAAAATGATTTACTCCGTCTACGAGATCCTCAGAAACCGGGAAGTCAACGGTGACCGGATTTTCACGGAAGCGTTTTTCTAACTGTCCATCAGGGCCTAAAAAGGGGCTTTGTCCATATCATGAAAATCGCCATCTCCTATCCCCCCATCATCAACGCCGACGGCCAAAAGGCTATGGTGTCGCAGAACCGAAACGTCCAGTTTTTCAAAAAACCAACCTATCTCCTTCCGGTCATTCACGCGCAAGCGGCAACCTGGCTCCATGACCAGGGATACGAGATTTACTGGGACGATGGAAACGCCCAACTGAAAAGCTTCGAAAATTGGTACCGGGACCTCCTGAAGGAAAAACCCGATGTGGTCGTCTTCGAAAGCACCACCCCGGTTATGAAATTTTATTGGAACCTCGTCAATCGATTGAAGGGAGATTTGCCAGACACGATCGTCATCATGACCGGGTACCATTCAATGCGAAAACCGGAGGAAACTCTCCGGAACAGCCAAACCGACATTGTCTTGCGGAGTAATCACATCGATTTCGTTCTGAAGAAGTTGATCGGCCATATCGACTCCCACCACAACTGGCGCGAAAGCTGTCCCATAGAGGGGCTGGTGATTCGCAGGGATGAAAAGGATTTGTACGACACGGGAAACTTCAAGCAGATTGAACCGCTGGACCTCTCCCCCGATGTGGACCGCAAGCTGGTTGGCTGGGAAAACTACGCATACGAAAACGGGAATTTCCTTCAGACTCCCGGGACATACGCCACCAGCGTGATTCGCGACTGCATGTTCGGGAAATGCTCGTTTTGCCGGTATAACGGACCGGACCTGACTTTTTCGATGCGGTCGGTGGATAGAAGTCTGGACGAATACCAGAGACTGATCGAGGATTTTGGTGTGCGGGAGATTTTTGACGATTCCGGCGTCTGGTACCGTGGAGCCGAGGCCCGAGCGTTCGCTCGGGGGATCATCGACCGTGGCCTGCATAAAAGGGGATGCTATTTCGGATTCAACACCCGGTTCGGCTATCTGGATGAGGAAACGATCGCCCTGTTGGCCAAGGCCAACTTCCGGTTTGTTCTCGTCGGACTGGAAGCCTGCGATGAGGAAACTCTGAACCGGCTCAACAAAGGTTATTCTCCGGATGATGCGGAGCAGAATTTACGGCTTTACACCAAATACGGCTTGTTTCCCCATCTCACCATCATGGTGGGGTACTACTGGCAAACCAGGGAACAACTGAGCACCACCGTCAATACGGTGAGCCGGTACATGAGGGAGGGGCTCGCCCGGACCCTACAGGTCACCCTTTGCACGCCGCTGGATTTCACCCCATACCACCTTGAATGCATGGACAGGGGAGTCCTCATGACCGATGACTATGACGATTTCGATATGAGCAAGTTGATCGTCCAAACCCCCATTCCGCATGATGAATACTATACGGCAATTCGCGAAATGTACGGGATTGCCTTCGACCCGAAATTTATCGCTACGCAACTTTATTTTCTTTTACGGCTGAGGAAATCTGACTGGCAGTTCTTGTTTACCTATGGAACCCGGGCCATCCGGCGGGTTCGGCAACATGTGTTTAATTTGACCAAAAATCAGGGAACCGTTGCTACTTCCTGAAAAATAGCTCCCGCGTGAACTTTTATTTCAAACCCTATAATCAGGATGGAACGTGAGCGACGCTAAAACCTTTTACGACCGATACTGGCGGGATGAACACATCAAGAAAAACCCGTTTGACGAGCACCCCGGAGACTGGACGGATGAAAATTTCAATTACCATTTTGAATTTTTCAAACCCTATGTGGCAGGGAAAGTTCTTGATTTCGGATGCGGGGAGGGACAATTCGCAAATCTGATTCAACCCCATTGCGAATCTGTTTTTGGAATTGACGTGAGTGAATTGGCTCTTCAAAAGGCCATGAAGGAGTTTTCCTCGATTGATTTTAAAAGGATGCCCGATAACGGCCATCTGCCTTATGAGGACAAATTCTTCGATACCATCACAGCACTGGACGTAATGGAACACATTCTGGACATTGAAACGGTTCTAGAGGAAATCAACCGAATCCTAAAACCGGGAGGCCATCTTTTAATTGCAACAAGCGAGCTCACGGTTCTGAAAACCATCCTTATCTCCCTGAGATATCTTGACGATTATTTTTATCCCACCACACCCCACATTCGTCATTTCACTAGAAGCAATCTGACGGACCTTCTTGCAAAAAAGGGTTTCAAACGTATCGCGTACAAGAAAAACCGGACTTACTTCGGCTTCATTCCGCAGGGGCAAATGATGGTTGCCCAAAAGTCCGCCGGATCGCCCTTGTGATCGTGCCCAAAACCTTCGACCTTCCCAATTAAGTTGAAACCACAAGGCGCTTGCCCGGAATCAGATAGGTCGCCAGAGTTCCCGATAAAATGAGGAACATGGAAATCAGGACGGTCTTTGCCACCATCATGGCCGTGTCATGAAATAGAGCGATGGCCGACAACATGAGGACGACGCCGGAAACCAGAAACCAAAGATACTTGAACTCGGACCGGGCAAGAAGATAGGTAAACATTACGTTTGCCAGGGCCAGCAGGGCCATGGCCGCGCTGATCACTCCAAGCAAATCCCCCGCACCCATATACTTCGCTCCATATAAGACCTGGATAATCCATTCTCCCCAGATGTTACAGACCAACGCAACCCCACCTCCAAGAAAAGCCGTCATCAGGAAACTGACCCAAAGAAATTTTCGCGAGTCCTGCCCGGATTGCTTGGCCCGCGCAGTTTCTGGAAATAACACCGATATCAGCACTCCGGGCAAATAGAACGCCACCCGGCCCAGGATAGCCCCGGTTGCGTAATATCCCGCTTCTGTAGGCGAACAGTAGTGACGTACTAAAACGACATCCAGATTCCCCAGCATGATGACCATGCCGGTGGTAAAAAACACCGGAAGGGCATATTTCCACATAGTTCCAAAAATACCTTCAGGCAATTCGGCGCCCGGCATTCTTAACACATCCCGAAGGACCCATAAAATATACAGCGTCGCTCCCAGAACTCCCAAAACCCCGGCTATCAAGGCTCCGTTGACTCCCATGCCCAAAATGGGAACAAATAACACACAGGCGAAAAACCGCACATAGATATTCAAACTCAGTCCCCATCCCAGAGTGGTAAATCGGCGTAATCCTTGTATCAAACCAAGGAGCAAAGGAAGTTGAAATGAAAGGATCACCAACGTCATCATAATTACGATGGGAATGGAGGATTCCAGATGGAGATATCTCTTCACCCAGGGATGATAAACTGTGGCCGCCAGAATGGCCACACAGGCCACAACCATGATTCCTTTGAGACCTTTAACGGCAAGCGTTTTTATGGCCTCGTACCGATCCAGGGATAACTGGACAGTAAACTTTGAGTAAACGTAGGCGAGAACATCTACGGGCGTCAACAACACGACCGCTAGCGAATTGAGAGCATTGAAACTGCCATAGTCTTCCGGATTCAGATTCCGCGCGACGATGATCTGAAATAAATAATTAAAGATGTTGGCAACGTTTAAAAGTACAAGAATGACCAGGTTGTCTCGAAAAAATCGCCGCACTATATGTTTTCCTGGGAGAAGTGAATTTCGCCAATGTTGCAGTTCATGGTAAGTAACGCGATTTGAGTCCAAAATTTGGTTTTAACAACTTAACCCAAACCATACCCTTCTAAGGTCCGCGGCATCTTTATTTCAGTTTTGCGGCCGATCCAGAATATAAAACCCATCTTTCTCAAATAAAATCCGATGCGTCTTTATTGCCTGTTCTACAAAACCCTGGAATTTATCACGCAATTCCTTGTCATTGCACTGTCCGTGAACCCAGGGGCAAGCTCGATCTCCAATAAACCAGGGACGCTTAAGGTCCAAAATAACCCTGTCGGAAGTAACAAATCGTTTGATAAATCCCGGAGGACCCCCAAAGGGAAAATCCAGAAAATCCGCATAAGAAAACTCTTTCCAATCTGCCTCGGGATTGGGCTCGAAAACCGTCTGCGGGAAGGCGTAATAATTTCGCCTGTTAAAAAGCCGGGCCCAATTCAAGGTGTTTTGACTGGAAACTACCAGGGGGGCATCTTTAGGAATAAAATTTTCCAGGGAACTTTTGATCATCCGATCCCGTTCGGTTTCAAAATAGACGCTGTAATGATATTCCCATGAATGTCTGGGACTGTCGGGGCCTAACCAGAAATTTCTGGATATGGGTGAGGGTGAAAACCAGATATTCGCAAAAACCATCCCCAAGGCGATCACCCCAATCCATCCCTCTCGGCCCACCCGATACTTTTCTGCAAATGCAAGAAAATGATCCTTTCCTTTTAGAAAAGCGATAACCATGGGAGCCACCAGTCCGGCGGTGTAAT
>PCWF01000189.1:0-32247 GCA_002796165.1 Nitrospinae bacterium CG11_big_fil_rev_8_21_14_0_20_56_8 | reverse complement strand
ATAGTATAACTTTTCCCTGCTCCACAAAATTTCTTTTAAAACCGCAAAAGGACTTGTCAGAACATGGTGCATCATCTCAAAAATTCCGCTCCCCAACCAGGAATAGGCCGATGTCCCTAAAACTTCGCTCCCGCCTCCCAGGGAAAAATAGGGGATCAAAACTTTGGTGCACAGCAAAAAATAGACAATGCCCGCCAAGGCGATCAGGGTCCCCGTCCGATACTCCTTCTTGCATATTAGAAGAAATATTCCACAGGCCACCGTTTGAAGTGCGTACGGCTCCTTGACCAGGGCCAGGGTCAGAGCGGGAACCGCGGCAAGGCGATATTGCTTTTTTTCAACCAGCAGGAAAAACCAGAACAGGAGGGGAACAACTAAATGGTCCGTATGAAAATCGAAGAGAGCGTTGTACCAGATCGGGAAATACAGAACCAGGGCCAGAACTCCCAAAATCCCATATTGCCTCGCCAACCAGAACCCCGGCAAAACTAGCATCAAACTTTGCAGGCTCAGAAGTATGTAAGGAGCAAACTCTACCGGGAAGACACCATAAATGAAGGCCCATATCAAGAGAAACGGTTGAACGTGCCCTACAAAGATCCCCTTCCAGATCCCCAATATGGAAATCTGATATAAGTTCGAAAAAAAAACCCCTAAATCATACACGGAGGTGTGTAAGGATCTGTATTTGGAGGTGGCCATGACCACAAGGATCAAACCCGTGACCATCGTTATCCCCCGACCCCCGTTTATCTGAATTCTTTCGTCCATCACTCTTTCAGGCGGATTGAATGGGAAATGATCCCGCTTTTTTGTGTTGAGAAAAGCTTCCCGAATTAGATTTGAAATTAAATTCCCGGTTTTTTGATGGTATCCGATCCGTTCTCATGCAGAGGGATAAACCATGGTGGGGGACAATGCCGCTGACGCAGGCAATTGATTTGAAATTCTTCAGGGGACCGTCTTTTGTGAGGACCGGGTTGTTCTCATCTCTAAAATGAAATAAATCCCAATGAATACAAACGTTGCGACCGTGCTCACCAAACCTAAATAGCTGAATTTCTGGTAGGAATATTCAACTAAAACATGGAGGTCGTAGGTCCCATCCGGGTTCTTTTTATACAAGGGATCCGTCTTCTCATTTAAATCCTCCAAATAGCTCAAATCGAGAAACCATACATTATGAAGGCCGCTCTCATTCCAATGAAAACTTTCCGGCCATTGCACAATTCCATCCGTCCCCAATATCGCTCTTATCAGGCGGGAAACTAAACTCCTGTTCATTTCTCCACTCAATACCCATTCAAAATCGGTGCGGCAATTCTCCCCCCCGCATTCCTCTCTGCCAAGTTTCATCATGAATTCATCAGCACCAAAGGTAATCAAGGGGTGGTCCACACCCGAAGAATGAATGGGGCTTTCTGCACCTTCAACTCCATGCTGGGGAATCAGGTATGCCTTCCAGTCCGGTGAATACCCTTCCTTCAACTGAATATAAAATGAACCTTTGGCGTTCTTGATCGAATACAGAAATTTGGTCGGGTTGATTTTGTGAACGTGAATTTCAGGAAGGCCGATTAATCCCAGGTCTCCATACAGGATCGCGAAAAGATTCCTCATTTGGGTTTCCGCTCCGATCATCTCGAAACCAAAAGATTTCAGTACCAGTTGGGCTAACTGGCATGGCTCGTCACAGGAATTGAACAAAAAAAAACTGGATTTACAAATTCCTTTTTTTCAAACAAACGGTCCATCACCAGATCATTTAAAATCTCCGGTTCAGATTTTCCCGCCGCCCAGCCGTCTCCTGAAACCATCATGGATACGATTAAAAATAAAAACCAAAATCGCAAAAACGGTTTACAAATCGTTAGGGAATGCACGAGGACCTCACAAGGGTTTTGACGGGGTTTCAATGGATGTTCCGATACCTGCCTCTTTCTTCACTTGGCGGCATGAATAATCAATTTTGTAGAAAATAAAATGGTCGTTATCCATTACTTTTGGAAAACAGTTCGAGACTCCAAGTATGGCGGCCCATTTTTTCCATCTTACCGGACCAAAGTGGGGGAGAAGATCCTTATGGAGAAAAATATAATTGTAATTGCCCTTTCCCATCAAAAAAAGGGCCTTGTCCACATTGGTCATCAGAGTATTAATTGTATTTGTTATAAACGCCGAATCAAACTCCGAAGTCGCCCCCAGGCGCAAAGTGGTCATTTGATGCAGAATTTCAGGCATGGCCAATACGGGATACCAAGTGTACCGGGTATAACCGAACAGTTCGGGAAGAATCATCACCCGGGCTTCCGGATCGGAAGCCATCGTCTTTTTCAGGTCGAAATACTCTTGGGGTATTTCAAAGTAGGGAACTCGGGCGCCGGTGGCATGATCGAACCATTCGGCAGTCGCGTACAATCTCCGAGATTCGGGAATTTTATCCACAATAAAATAACCGCAATGGATAAATATTATTGAGATAAAAAAGACAATTCCTCCGGCTTCTACCCATCGTTTCCACCTTTCGCCCCATTTCTGGATCAGAAAATCAACCATCTCCAGCAGAACATACGTGAGGAGAACCGCGGAAAAAAAGGCCATCATCGATACATAGTAGGTTGGATTATTAAAAATCCAAAACCCGGGAATAATGCCTACCAGCAAAGCATAGAAGTCCGATCCAAAAATCAAATTGATGACCCATGAAAAAACAAGCAAGATCCCTATTGCCTGAACACGCTTGTTTTCTCCCTTAACAAAAACCCTCAATAAAGCGAAGGCTATTAAAAGAGGAATGATAAAGGTGAACGGGCGGATGATTTTGTGGGAAAAATAATACTCGTAAATTCTTCCCGGGGTGGAATCGATCAACCTCATCGAACTGAAAATCCCGGTATACCCCCGAAACATGTTGAAAAGGGCAAGCCGGTAATTCAGCGCATCTTCGGTTACCATCAATTCGCGTGAGGAGTGATCCCCGAAAAATACGATCAAGGGCAAAATCATATTCAGGTTAAGCAATAGGGCAATGCCGGCAAAAATGAAAATACCTTTGAATAGATCGGGAAGTTTCAGTAGGTCCTCGTCGCCACGTTTCAGCAAATACCAGGCCACCACATATATTAACGACAAAACAAATCCCAGATAGGGATATCTCGGCATGATGGAGCTAAGAAAAAGGCCTATGGCCATCAAGCAAAGGTAGGATCCCTTGGGAGAAACGAGGTACCGTTGCACCCCGCAAAGAATCATGATGGTTCCGGAAAGTATGAGGTGATACAGGGGAGCAATAAATGTGTGCGGAGGGGCCACCAGAACAAAAAACGCGCCTGATGCAGACATCGCGTATTTCAGGTAACCGGTCAGGTTAAAATTTAAAAAACTATAGGTGGAAAATAAAAGGAGCCACGCCGGAAGGAGCAAAAACAATCGATTCAAAATCCAATCGGGGAGACCGATAAATTTCAAGCCTGCAAAGATTGAATAAAAAAACAACTGCACGGGGAAACGCGGCAAATTCTTCCCCCCAAGCCCATCATCGGTCTGGGCATTCCAGGCGTAGAAATAATCGTCCAACCAGACATCATTAATCTGGAAGCGATATTCGAAATCGCCTATATTCAGGTATTTATCGGGGGTGAAAAAGTCGGGGGACGCATAAATGGCGGGCGCAACAAACAGTAAAAATAAAACCGGGTAAAAATGCTTGTTTTTTCCGCCAACCTGCATTGTACCCTCGCTCATAAGTGGAGCTCCAATAGCATTAATCCTAAGTTGGATGAGATTTTCGAGGACACGGTTTTAGGGATGGGAATTTTCTCGACCGGTTATTGATCAGGGATGCGCGGGTTAAAAAACCTTTGAAGTGTCCAGGGGAGGATTGCAACCACACAAAAACCCTCAGGCGGAATGATCCCTCCTTTTAATGGTTCCCTTAAGGTAATTTCCGAATCACCGAGCGGATTTAACAACCCACCCCAGAAAAGTGAATCTTGATTTAAATATTATTATCGGTATTATAGGAAGCGAAAATGGTCCCACCGGAAATCGGATTCAACCGCGATCGGTTGTTCCGGTTAGTTGAGCCAACCCGAAACTCACATTGAAATCAGTTTCGACAACTCGGGACATTGGGTCCATGGGTCCAAGTTAAAACCCACAGTGCATCGCTATCTAAGAAAATCGAGTTAAAGATTATCCTAATTCCTTTGGGAACGCAACATTATGTTAATTTGCTCAAGGGAAGCGGCCGTTCACCTGAAACCTCTCTTGAAACATAAATAACGCCTCTATTCATTGCTCTTCCCCGATCCGGTTCCGGGTTGGGCACTTCACGGTGGAATCCTGATTTCAGAATTCAAATCAAAATTCACTTCCCTCAATAGAGACTCTATAACAGGGCCGGAACTCCTATGGAAATCGGTAATTTGCATCATCGTACAGGCATGGATCGGTTTGGGTCTGACCGCTGTAGTTTTGGCATTTTCGATTGCTGAAGCTTCCCCCCTCCGTACTTTCCCCTATGAAGACAGCAGGGTTCCTATCTTTTCAAAAGCAGAAAACAAGGATCTGATCGCCCCCGGCACTTATAAGGTTTGGGCCAATTTAAGAGCCAGGCAGGACGAAAAGGATATCCTCTATGAATCCCGCCCTTTGCTATTAAGGGACTCACCAGGAAGTGACAAGAAACCTTATCAGAAAATATGGTTGCCCAATAATGGAGGTCTAACCAAGCTACCCCTGGTTTCTCATCCCGACGATAATAATTTTTACAGCACCAAGGTTTCTGAAGTTCATTTCGACTATGAGGACCTAAACCCCGAAAACCCCACCCGCTTGTATTTCCAGATTGCGGGGTCTCCTAAAAACCCCACAAGAAAGAACACCATCCTGGGAATCAGCGCCACAAAAAGTGAGATCCTTCCCTATCAGGTAATTGATGTGGGCGCGGCTCTCTGGCGAAAAAAGGGACTGAAGTACATTTTGGACCGCGCTTTCAATCTCGATATCGAGGATGGTTCCTGGTATTACACACAGGATCGGATATGGACGGTTATTCAGCGAAGGCTGAACATGGATCTGACGCCCGTAGAAACGATTGATTTTCATTTTGCGGGGACGACCGTAATGCATACCATCAATTTGCGATTGAAGAATATCGGCGGGAAAGGAGAATCGCGAGTCATTGATAAAACCGTCTTTTCGCAGGAGAGGGTAAAAGAATTCAAAGAACCTGTCTGGAGAATTCAGCTTAAGGAATTTTTCAACAAAGTGGGTGCCGGCAAGGGGGTTATTCTCGAGGAAGTCATCGTTTTTGTTCATGGAAGGGCCCTCGATGTCGCCAACCAAAAAGGCCTCAATAAAATTGTATTTAATGCCCTACCCCATTTGGCCGCAATCGGAAAAGGCGTTTCCTCCGGCGCCGAATCGGAAATCCCCGGATTCAGAAAACTGAATGAGCTTCCTACAAAAATCCTTTCGGCCAAAGTCACCTCTCTCTCAACCAAACTGAAGCGGTTCACGGTGGACATAAAAGAGTTATCAGACCAACTCCCCTGGGACCACCGTTTCTTTGGGGCGACCCTGTACGCCAGACCCGAAAAGCTGAGCCAATTTGGAGGCTTTCGTCTGCACAATTCAGAAATGATCAATTACCTTTCCCCTCCCAAAACATATGAGAACCAGACCAATTTTTTCGAAGGCATCCCCACTTACCTTGAGCCCGCGCAAAAATTGATTGCGCGGCTGGGAGGCCCATTTTTACCTCCCAAAATAGAAGAGGAAAAAGTTGAATGGCCTAAAATCAATTTTCAATTCGGATTCAAGAATGTCCCGGAGACAATAGGATACCAGTCGGTTTTTTCAGGTCCTCGCGGCTTAAAACTGACTGGCAAGGAAGGGGGATATTTCAGGGTCAAATCGGAATGGGAAAAACTGGTGGTTGATCTGTTGTTCCTTTCTAAAAAGGGCGTTGTCAATGCCCAGATCATGGACCCCGCTCCAGCAAAATCGGATCAGGAATTTATCTTGACTTATAATCTGGAAGGTCCTTTTAAAATTGAAATCCAAGGTTCCCACAGCATTCTTCCAGACAAACAAATTCTGGTTAAAGTAAAAAGGGGGGACTCATTTCCGCTTATGGCCATCCGGGCCCTTGGCAACCCGGTGCTTTCCCTGGCAAGCAACGATGAAAAAGTTATTTCTAAAAATTTAGAAAAACCCGAAGAGACTGCCCCTTCTACCTCCATGGAATCGTCCACCGGGGAAGCCAACACCGGAAAAAATAAAAAAGTTACTTCTAAGAGTTCAAAAAAACCTGAAGACCCGGGCATTTCAACTTCCCTCGAATCGCGCACCAAGAAAACTTCCTTGCCCCTTGCCAAACAAAATACTTCACAGAACTTTATTACAGGAAATCTGAAAGGGCGAATATCTTTCACTCTTGAAAAAGTAAGAAGCGAAAATGACTCACGACAGATTTTTGACCCCATAGGGTTAAAATCAAACAAGATTTCTTTCGGGAAAATCCGCTACCCCCTGAATATCAGTTATGGACCAAAATTTTTAGACCTGACCTATAAGAATAAATTCGACAGATTCGACCAAAATCAAAAAGGATTGGTGGTCAAGGGGGAAGGAGAATGGCTGGAAATGCATTTTTCAAAAGATATCCAAGTCACCCCGGATACCAAATTCTTTATTGATATTAGCGAGGGGATCCAGGAAATATCCTCGATAGATTTTTTTCCCGTTCATGAGGCCGGCCCCCAGAAGTCTCGAGCCATTTTGCCTCTGAAGGCCAATGAATTGGAGTTGCCAACCGGACGTTTGCTCGGATTTACTCTTCGGTTTAATTTTAAGAATGAATCCTCCACCCTGACCTTAAATGAAATTATTCTATTCACGCCCACTTATATAACCAAGAAGGATGCATTGGACGAGCCTCTTCTGTTCGACGAAAACCTGGTTCTTGAACCCACTACTACCCCGGGTTTAAGCCCGGAGATTGGGATTTCATTCAAAAACAACAACCTTATTGCGGCAGTTAAGTATGACCGGGAGAAAAACAAATTTCCGGCGGTGCATTGGGAAACACCTATCAACGTTCCTTTCAGCAAGGTGTCGGGCCTATGGGTGACCTATAAACTTCCCAAAGATCTCAATTTCGATTCTCCCTGCTGGTTGAAACTCTCCCTGGTCACCGGTTCTGGCTCCAACTCAAACGTCCATTGTAGTATTGTTACGCCAACATGGAACACTCTCGAAAGTAATTTTTACATCCCTTTAAACGAAATCTTTTTTGAACAAATCCATCCCGACGATCAGGTTAAAAAAATTCAATGGTCCGTAGACCTGGGATCCGCATCAGAAAGCTTTATCGAGCACCTGGGCCTCGCAGAATTCAGCATTAAAGCCAAACTCAGCGGGAGTCACTTGTTTTCACCCAGAAAAGATCTGCTCCGACATCATATGGTCCATCTTGAAAACCAGTATATTTACCCCTTGCCCGATTCCTTCAAGAATATTGAAGCCCAAACCCTGTTGGGCAATGGGTTTTGGATCCAGTTGAACGATCTGGACATCAACTATGATGAGACCACAAACAAAACCCGGCTTCATTATTGGGAGCATCCTTTTTTCCGAGTTCAGCAACTCCTCCTTCAAAAATCCGTATCTCTTTCCATCTTTTATTCCGGAAAAGTCAAAGCAACCTCAAAAAACCAATGGGGCTCGGGATCTCCCCCCTCGAATGCGGTGCTCAACCTCCAAATAGTAACGGTTATCGCCTTAATAATCGTTCTTTTGTACCGACTTGGGACATTCAAAATTGCACGTATGTTCACGCAAAAATTTTCCAGGCAATTTGAAACGGCTCGTAACCAACTCAATCGTTGGTATCAATGGGCTCTCCACAACCGAGTCACCCTCAACCGGGCAATCGGTTTTATTGCCCTCGTACCCGGATTGTTGCTGGCGGGAAATTCAAGCGGTAGCATCGTCACCGTTCTCGGGCGGCCCATTCAGGTGGGTTCCACCTTTTTTTGGTCCACCGCGATTTTGGTTTTAGGGGTGGTTTGGCATGAATTCCGCTGGAGGACCGATCCCTCCGAAAGGGGTTTACCCAGAAACAAATTCCTCTTCCCACAAAATCCGGACACGCCCACCGCCCTCTTGATTTTCAGTCTGCTGGTCATCGGATATGTTATGGCGAATCTGGGAGGCGTAACTGGAGCCAAACGGTCTGAAATGATCCTTCCTTTAATTTCACTCGGCTACTTTTATCTTTACTGGAAGAACAACATCATGAATTGGCTCTTCGGCTACCCTGGGCAAACCCTGGTATGGACGGGAATTTCATTTGGGTTGCATGAGTACCACTTTTCAAGAGAACTCGGCCTGGAAGAATCGTTTTTTTCTTTTGCACCGCTTTTCAGTATTTTGGCTTGGCGGAGTTTCGTACTGGCCATACGGGACCGGGTCGACAAATACTGGCCAACCCTCAGTTCGCTGATTTATGAAAAATATGAGACCAAGTACATTCTTGCATTTCCCTTTTCCGTATTCCTGGGTTTCTGGCTGTATGAAATCGGGAAAATCCAGTTGGCGGAGGTATTAGCCGTGGATGGAATATATCTCTTGCTCGTGGGGATCGGGATTCACGTTTGCATGATTCCAAGAAGGACGGAAGGACTTAAACCAAACCCCGAATTAGGACCGGAGAATTTATCTTCTGTTTAAATCCGACTGGAGGGAAAATCCTGTAAATTTCGGGGAAGCAGGTTTATCGGTAAATTGTTTCCAACGTTTCATGGTCTCCGTTGTCGCCTCGTCAAAAATCTGTTCCGCTCTGCAGTAGCTTTTAAATGACCTGAGCCCCTCCAGGCATTTTCCCAGTTCCTCCGTTGAAAGGAGGATTTCCTCCACCGCATTGACAAAGGCCTTCCGATCATACCGGATCACCCTTCCCGCATTGGTTTCTTTTATCACTTCGGACACTTGAGGGGCATCCGTGATAACAATCGGAAGCCCAAGGAGGGCATAAAGTTTCGGCTTCCCAGGGTCCGCAAAATGAGAATTATCATCCGCCCCTCCCGTCCACACCGCCAACCCGATCATACAATGGGACAGAAGGTCATAAACCTCTTCATCGTCCTGTATAAATCCGTGAAAAACAACGCAGTCCTGAACCCCCCTTTCCCGAACCATCATCTGAATATTTTCCCACGCCGGACCGTCCCCAATGATCCTCAATTTGATTTGAGGAATTTTTAATTTCAACTCCGGAAGAGAATCCACAATCAGCTCCAACCCCTGGTTGGACGAAAGGGTGCCCACAAACCCCAGGGTCCACCTCTCCCTCTCCTCAAACGGGCGAAATCTTTCTATCCCCTCTCCGTATCCCAAGGGGACCACAATCGGGTTATACGATTCCAGAGGGATTCGATCAAAATTTTTCCTGGCCTCGCCAATTCGGGAAGTAATGTCCCAGACCATATCGGAATTCTTGATCACCCAGGCATCCACCCGCCGCAGAGCATGGATAAACATATTTGCGAACCAATGAGCCGTGGAAGGAACGGAATAATCAAGACAGTAAAAAATAACACGATCCACACAATTGAATTTTTTCAGGAGAATCCCAAGCACCGTAGAATAGGTGGCCACGCCGATAAAAACCTCGGGCCGGGAAGGAAGCTTGAAAAAACATCGAAAAAACTGGAGCGCCGTCAGAAAAAATGAAATCAGAACCGCAGGGCCGGTGGTTCCCTTATGATTGGGAGTGGAGAAAATACTCAGCGGTTTTTCCCGGACTTTTTCTGCGGAATGGTATTGCGTGAGACGCCCGAACCCTTTCCTGGACATCGGGCTGGAAAATCCAAATACGTAAAGGCCCCCGACCTTCCCCTTTAAATACTCTTCAAGAGTTTCCGTCCGGCTGGTCTTGAGTTGCCCCACGACCAAAACGGTTTTTGATTTCAGAATCTGCAGGAGGTCAGCCATTTTTCAAAGATTGGGCGCCGATTCCGGTTCCCATATATCCTTTCCAGCGAGGGGTATTGCGGTATTTCAGATAATCGAGGAAGATCCTGAATTTCTCCGGGAATTTTTTGCGCATGGAGAGGATCTTCGCGTCCCCAATCTTGCGGAAAGACTGAACCTCTTTTCGGAGGAGCAGGGTTTCTTTCAATCGGTCAAGGTTCCATCGAATTGCCCTTATGCCGGAAACCGCAATCTGAGGACGCCCGACAGCAAGGAAAAACGTCATTTCCATTATCAAAAGAAGGAAATAAACCGGAAGGATAAAAAAGAGGACCCCGGTGGAATAGTTCTTTAACAACGTGCGCAAAGTGTTCCGCTCCGAGATAAACCGCTTCTGCGCCCGATTATGCGTCTTGCCCAAAGTCGCACTAACCCGGTGATAGAGAAACGCCTTCGGTTCCACCACGACTCGGTAACCAGCCAACCAGACTCTCCAGGAAAGGTCGATATCGTCTGCAAGGGTGAGAAAGGAGGGGTCATAACCTCCCGTAATTTCAAGAACGTCTTTCCGGATCATCATGGCGCCGCCAAAGGAAAAACAGACGTTCGTCGAATAGTCCAATTGGCCCCGGTCCTCTTCGTCGATTCCCCGCGAGGCCGGAAACCCGAAAATGTCCAGATCGGCCCCCACGCTATCGATCTCATCGACCAACTGCTCGTCCTTTATTCTCCTCATTTTAACCGTGCAAATCCCGATCCGGGGATCCGATTCGCAACGCGCCACAAGATGATCGACGATATCGGGATCGAATTCCATATCGTTACTGACCCAGAAAATATACTTACCCCGGGCAACGGGGATGGCCACATTGCTCCCCTCGGCGGTACCCAGGTTGATTTCATTGGCAACGATTTTGAACCGAGGATAATGTTCGCGGACGAATTCCACGCTTCCATCCGTGGACCCATTATCAACAATAATCACTTCAAAATTGGAATAATGGAGACCGGCCAGGCTGGGAAGATGTTTTTCAAGAAGACTCCTGCCATTCCAGGTAACGTTTACTATACTGACCAAAGGGGTAACGTTGTTTTCCATATCACCTTTTTCTCCCAGAAAACACCTTCACCGGCTTTTGCCGACCAATTTGACGGGCCGATCAAAAACCCCAGGACTGTTTTGCACCGAAATCCCGAGGGGAAGATAGCGAATTCCATTTCCCAGGGCAACCCGATCCAGAATCCGCCAGCAATCGAAAATCGTCGTGGGTTGGAAACGGAACCATTCGCGGCGCAAATTCCGAAACGCCTTGTCCGGCGTGGCCACCACGCAAATGGGAGAGGACCCCACGCACTCCTCCAGCGAGGTAGAATATCGGACCCGGTCGCCAAAATGGGCCCTGGTATTTTCAAGGGCCACCGGATCATAAACCTCGACCAGCAGGTCCTTGGCCTGAAGCAGTTTTTCAATGATCTTGATGCTGGGAGACTCTTCGATAACAGGGGTATTGGGTTTGTAGCTCAAACCCAGAATGGCAACCGCCGGCTTTTTGTGATTGGGAAGGTCCTGGAGGATTTTCTCGGCCACCCGGTCCACCTGAACCTCATTGACCTCATCGGTGGCCTGGGCCAGAAAGGCGTCCACCCCCGCCTCCCGGGCAAACGCGGAAAACGCCTTATTATCACGGGGGAAACAGGGCCCGCCAAAACTCAAGCCTCCTCTGAGGTAAAAGGGAGAAATGCGCTTGTCCGCTCCCAAAGCCCGCGTGATGTCATCGATGTTGGCGCCGGGAATCCTTTCACAAATATTCGCAAGCGTGTTGGCAAAACTGATTTTCATAGTGACAAACGAATTCAGGCTGATTTTGGTGACTTCCGCACTGGGAATCGACATGCGGGAGATCTGGGGCTTGTTATCGCAAACTTTTTCATAAATCCGGGAAAGCAGATCCCCGGCTTTCGGGTCACTTTCGCCAATCAGTACGAGATCCGGATTCAGAAAATCCGAAATCACGCTTCCCAGGGCAATGAATTCGGGGTTGTAGCAAAAACCAAAATCCTTGTTGACCTTTTTTCCCGAAACCGATGCCACCAGGGGAATCAATTCTCCTTCAATCACCCCGGGGGAAACCGTCGATGTGATGACAAACAGATGATACTTTTTTCTGACTTTCTTTAACGCCGAGGCCAGGTCGGCCAGCGCCTCTTCGACAAAAGCATTGGAAAAATGTCCGTCATCCCTACTGGGGGTGGGCACCACAATAAACGTAACCTCTGAATCCTGGATGGCCCTGTCAAAATCCAGAGTCGCCTCAAGCCGGTCGCCCGCGGCCTGGATCAACTCCTGAAGACGCGGTTCAAATACTGGCGCCTTGCCCGCATTGATCGCGTTTACAGAATCGGCATTGATATCAACCCCGATGGTGGGTATCCCCTTATAAGCGAAACACGCCGCTGTGCACGCACCCAATTTTCCCAAACCGATTACTGAAAGTTTCATTCGCACCACCCTATACGGCAAAAGTATTTTAAGTTAATGGAACGAGCTAACCAAGGATCCCTTAACCAGAAAAGAAACGTGAGAAATGACACCCGGGGATGCCGTACATTACATGAATAGAAACATGTCAAAAAACAGGATCAATCTTTAGAATGACGCCACACTCTTCATCGGAATAAACCCAGAGATTCTTAATGATGGGGAACCGGGTGGCATCCCAAAACGCGCGGGATTAAAGGAATGAGAAATGTGTTATTCTCCCGAATTCAACGTTTTCCTCACCAGGCCGGAGGGTCTCACTTAACTTTTATACAAAGGTCGAGTCACCCCAAGTCAGGTGATTTTTGCTGTCCCGGTGATTACCTCGCAAATTTCCCTCGGACGGTAATCGAAATCTTCCCTACATTCTTTCAAATCAAATTGATAAAACTCCTTCTGAGATGAAAGAAAATTTTGAATCGAGGGGTTACGTAAAATACCCTGGAAAAGTTTTAAGCACGCCAAGGGCATTCTGATTTTCAAGGGTCTGAAGGGATAAATGGTACACCAGTCGATCAATTCTGAAAGGCGGGGACTGCTGGGCCCGGTCACAAAATAGGGATGATTTTTTTTGAAATCGTCAGTTAAAATCGCCTTCACCAGGGTTTGAACCATATCGTCAATATACACGGGCTGTTGAAAGCGGTAATCGAACATGGTTTCAGGAAGAATCAGAACCGGAAATCGGGAAAACAATTTGACGATTTTAACCAGCAAACTGTTCTGGTTATAAATCAGGGGAGAACGGAGAATGATGGAATTCAGGCCGGCTTTGATTACTCGGTCCTCAGCCTGGATTTTTGACTTAATGTAATCATTATGGTGTTCCTCTTTGTAGATCACCCCGACCGCGCTGATGTAAATCAATTTTTTAATATTATGTCTGAGGCATAAATCGAGAACATTCTGCGTTCCAGTAACATTTACCTTGTACTGCTCCTCCTTGTCCATCGTCGACGCTTTGACGGTATGGACGACGATATCGATCCCTTCCATCGCCGGGTCGAGGGAATCCTTATCCGTTAAATCACCATAAAACAACTCAATATTGGGTGCCGTGAGGGAAGAAACGTTGCTGGTTTTCCGGACTAGACACCGGACTCGGTCCGCAAAGCCCAAATTGGCAACTACTTGGCCCCCCAAGTACCCGGTCGCACCCAATAATAAAATTTTCATCGTTCCCCCCTTTTCGAGAACAATTTACCCATTTTCGCCTGAAAGTCAACACAAATGGATCTTTCATCCCCTGCCCGGCGCGCAAGCAACAACACAGGAAACAAATTGGTTTTAAACGGATTATTAGAAATCCGCCCGTACAAAAGAGCCCTGCCCTGCTCCAAAAATTGGAGACGGGTCCAGCGCGGGAAGATTAAAGGGGAACCAAGAGGTGGGTGTTGATATCGCAATCTTTACAGACCGGGATTTCATTAAATTGGTAGTTTTCATGCATTTTCCGGTATTTGCTTAGAACCTCGCCATTCCAAATTTCCAACATCGACTCCTTGAGGATATTGCCGCAGATGGCGTGGGCTTCGTAATCCTGCGGACAAATAACAACATCGCCATTCCAGTTGATTCTCATGCCCTGATACAGGCTGGGACATACAATTTTGATCAGGGTTTCTTTATCGACTGCCTTGATTTTGGAATCCGCCCCGGGCCAGGTGCATATATTGGCGTAAATCGACATCTTGTCGGAATGTGACGAAAACGTTTCGATGAATTTGTGGATTTGGCCTTTGTTCATATAAAAATCCTTATAGCGCAAATCCACCTTAGGCTTGGAAGAACCCTTCTTCAGTTTCAACTCGGCGATATATTCCACACTTGCCCGGATCTTTGCATATCCCTCCTTTTTGTGGATTTCAACGTACGATTCCTCATCCCCGGCATCCACGCTGATGCTGATAATATCCACAAGTTCACGGTCGCAGATTTCCTTCAGGATTTCAGGATTGAATATGGTCCCGTTGCTGACGAGCATCACCTCGCTTGAAATTCCTATGGTCTTAAAATGTTCAAGTTTGCTTACAAGATTTTTGTCCAGAGTGGGCTCGCCAAATCCGCTGATGATAATATGAGGAACGTTTAATTTTTTAATTTCACTTGCGATCCGTTGGAACGTTTCCAGGGACATCATCCCCTTGGGGCGGACATGCTCGGGATTCGGGCAAAAGACACATTCGATGTTACATCCATTGGTGAGTTCGATTTCAACCGCCCAAGGGGCAAAGGAACCGTCAAAGGTTCTTTTCTGAAGCCTTTTGGCTTTCCTCAGGGATAATTTCCTTACAAAATCTCTGAAATAAGGATTTTGGGAAAATATCGGATTTTCCAAAATCCGCCTGACCAGGCGAATCCCAAGATACTTAAAATAAACCTTTTGAGGATTCATGCGATCATGCCTTTAAGCTGGGTTTGGAACTGGATCAGGTGGAAATTGACCGGTGGTCTAGAAGTCTCAATAACCAATGAGCGATTATTTTCACTGAGTGGCTTAACGGTCAAAAGGGCGAGGCAATTGACCCCAAAATCACCTCGTTTACCCCACGATTTTCCAAGCCGGAAAAAACCAGGGACCAAGGGCCGGATCGACTCTTGCGCTAGGCAGTAAAAGTTTACCGTTTGAATCATCAGAGAATCAATAAAAATATCCCCTCGCCCAACTCAAATAAGTTTTAACGGAGAAAGTTTGCAATCCCGGGTTTACGGATCGGAATCGACCGTGGATCATTGGGAAATGCTCCAAATTGGAGAGGAAAAAATATTGGCACTTTATCCCTGTATGAATTAAGCTAAAGACCTTAAGTTTTGGGAAATAAAGGTAGTCTGCCGTTTAATAAATAGTTTAGGAAAAGGGGATTTTGAACGATAATTAAACTAAGGGGGGAATTCATTCTCCTGCAAGATTCTTAGGCCTCTTTTCAAATCGCCATTCTCCGGCCCTATGGCTTTGCCGCAGGGGCTGAAAACGTACGCGAATCATAACTCAATACCTTTAGCCCCCTGAAGAGTCCGTTTGGTTTTATATTGAATTAATTAATCCGGGGTTTCCTTTCTCTTCAGGGATCTTCCAAAACTGCAATTTTTGTATGTATCGGTTCAAGACTCGGGGCTTCATGACCATTTGTCTAACCTCAAAACATCGGCGGCAAAAATTATGAGCGAAATCAGAATTTGCCTGTTTAACCCCATAAATATCCCCTCCTTTCCCCCATTGAACCTGACCTATTTAAGTTCTTATTTGAAGCAGTTTGGAAAGTACCGGTATGAAGTCAAATTGGTGGATGTCTGCTGGTCCAAGGACCCCATCGGAGAAATCCTGGCCTTCAACCCGGATATTGTGGGGTTCACCAGCCTGAGCAGTCAGGTGGTCGCTCTGTATGATCTGGCCCGCGAATTGCGTTCCCGGGCGGGCCGGGATCTGGTCATGGTTTGCGGGGGAGCCCATGCGGCGGTTCAATGGGAACAATTACTGAAAAATTCCTGTTTCGATGTTGTCGTGACGGGCGAAGGAGAAGCAACCTTCAAAGAGCTGGTTGATGGGTTTATTGAAAATGGCAGACAATTAAATACAAAATACCTGTCCTCCATTGAGGGCTTGGCTTTCAAAGATCAGGACAAGGTCATTCAAACCCAACCCCGGAAACTGATCAGCGATCTGGACACCATTCCCCATCCCGACCGGGCTTTGTTAAATTACGATTTCTACAATAAACGGTATTTCGTCATCCGTGGGATGAACTCCTATGGTGTCACGACCATTGCAGGTTCGAGGGGATGTCCTTATACCTGCATCTTCTGTTGCGTGAATTTTTCCACCGATGGGCGCATGAGATTCCATTCACCCCAATACATTGTCGATGAAATGGAAGAGGCCGTCGAAAAATATAACGCCCGGTGGTTCTTTTTTACCGATGATATTTTTTTCGTTAAAAAATCGCACACCGAGGAACTGAGCGAGGAAATCCTCCGCAGAGGTTTGCAAAAGAAAGTTAAATGGGATGTCCAGATTCGGAGCAATCTTGTCAGAGAGAGCGACCGTCCGCTTTTGAAACTGATGAAGCAGGCGGGTTGTTGCGAAATCGACTATGGGTTCGAAAGTGCAAACCAACGCATGCTGACCTTGATCAAGGGCAAAGGAATAACCGCCGAAGATCACCAACGCGCCATCGACCTGACCTGTGAGGCGGGAATCCATGTTCTCGGTACCTTCATCATTGGCACCCCTTCCGAAACCTATGAAGAAATGCTTGAAACCCGAGCCTTCATCGTAAAAAACATTAAGAAACTCTATCGGTTTCAGGTTTCCTGCATGATCCCCTACCCCGGAACCCCGTTATACGAATTGTGCGTGGAAAAAGGCCTGGTGGACCCCGATTACTATAAGGAATTGAAAAAGGAAATCGCGGAAGGCGTGGAGCATGGGCAAAAAGTTTATTCCGACCTGGTGGCGCCGGAAAAAGTCCTTGCATTAAGAGACGAGCTGGACCTTCTTTCCCTGCAAAAAGTGACCACCGTGGAAAAAGTGAAGTGGCTGGCTTATAACTCGTTTTATAAACCCGGGGCGGCCTTCAATGGCGTTAAATGGTTTCTTTCCCGGATGGCCAGAAAAGGGCTCCAATATTTTCCGCAAACGGGTTGAAGAAACCCGGAGGATTCCCCTTAATTCCCAGCGCAGGGGCAACGAAGAAAGGCGGAGATGAACCGATCCCCTTTAGGTAAAACGGACATTCTGGTTTCCCGGCTGGGTATAGGGTCGGGGACAACTGGGTTTTCCGGAACCAACCTCCAATGCGACATGACCGTCAGGGAGTTCAGCGATCTCTTGCTGTATGCTTATGACTTGGGGATCAATCTCTGGGACACCGCCTTCTCTTACCGAACTTACCCCCATTTCAGGGAAGCGCTGAAAAGCGTAAAAAGAGAAGATATTGTCCTCGTTTCCAAAACGAGCGCATGCTCGTGGAAGACCGCCGTCCATGAAGTGGAATCCACACTTAAGGAATTGAAAACCGGCTATGTCGACGTGTTTTTGCTCCATGGGATGAGAAACGCTCTCGATTTTTTTCTCAGAAAAGGCGCCCTAAACGCCTTAATCGATTTAAAAAGGAAAGGCCTTTTGCGCGCCGTCGGATTTTCCTGTCACGGAATTGGGGCAATGGAAACCGGCTCTCGAATGGAGGAATTCGATGTGGTAATGGGTCGGCTGAATTATGATGGAGTCTGCATGGATTCTTACCAGGAAGATTTTCTTTCCAAGGTAGCCAGCATTCCCTTGGCCGTGGAAATGGCCAAGCTTTTAATTCCAAAGGCGGCCCTGCCCTCGGTATCAAAAATGATTGAACCCCATAAACCGGACGAACCTCTACGAAACCAAACCATAAAGATGCTTCAGGAAATGCATCGGGGGGGAAAAGGAATTCTGACCATGAAACTTTTTGGCGCAGGGAAACTGGGACATTCCCCGCAGAAAGCCCTCGCATTTGCATCCAGCGTGAATTATGTGGATTCCTTCGTTATTGGAATGACGGCAAAAAAAGAAATTGAGGAAAATGTTTTGGGTTTCATGAAAGCCCAGTCCCTCACCAGTCCTCTTTGATTTTTAAACTTTCGGATTTCCATAGTCATCGACATCGATTTTATGACGGAAGAATTAAGAAAAGCCGAACGGGAACAAGCCGAAAAATCCAAACACAACCTCGTCAAAGCCAACCTGAGCGGCGGAAACCTTGACCACGCCGACTTCAGCGGAGGAAACCTCAACGAAGCAGACCTCAGTTACGCCAATCTGTTCTTCGCCAACCTGAGCCGGGCCAATCTGGAAAAAGCCGACTTGAGCAAATCCAAGCTCAGCAAATCCAACCTAAGGGAGGCCAACCTTTCCGGAGCCGATATGAATGAAGCGGACATCCGATCCGCCAACCTTTCCGGAGCCAATCTCTCCGGCGCCAACCTGGCCGATGCCGACCTCTCCCTGGCAGATCTTACCTGCGCCAATCTTGCCAACGTCAATCTTGAGGAGGCGGAGCTTAAAGGGGCCGATTTGACGGATGCGGTTGGGTTGACGGACCAACAGATCAATTCCGCCCTGCTCAACAAAGAAACCCGCTTGCCCGCTTACCTTGAGATCACCTGGATCACCGACAAGAAATTCGAGTGCCGGCATAAAAACTGAACCTCAGGAAGCAATGGAAAAATCCAGAATCACAGGGAGATGGTCCGACCCCACTTCGGGACCGATTTGGAATTTATGGATACCGATTTCCGGGGACACCATGCAATGTTCAATGGGAATCCACAAGGGAGGGAACATGCTGGGCCAGGTGGGTTTGATTCCTTGACCAATGCGGGTGTCCATCAGCCCGGTGGATCGGCCAAAGTTTTTCATCAGCGAGGACCACGGTGTCAGGTTAAAATCTCCCAAGACCATCTTCAATCCCTTCTCCCCGTTTAAAACCTCCTGAAGAGCCCCCAATTGCCTGTTCCGATCTTCGGTAAACCGGGGAGTCAATGGGGACATCAGATGGGTCCCGATCACCCGGACCCACTTCGACCCGACCTTCATCCTTCCCAATACCGAGGGAATGTTAGTTTCGCCAATCGGGCCGATCTCGAGGTCTTTTAATTCCAATCGGCTGAACAGCCCGATTCCCATGGCATCCTCTCTGGGTGCTACTTTAGAGTAGGGATAGCCCCCCAACTCCCCTCTTAGCATTTCGGTCCACTTCTCGGTGACTTCCAGGAAAAGAATCACCTCGGGTTCCTGGGTCCGAATCAGTTGCCGGACTTTCCCATACTGATCATTTTCATAGTGATGCAAATTGACCATGAGAACCCGGTGCGCCGGATTTCCCGCCATGGCAGGGGCGGCGCCGAACAAAAAGGGGAGCAGGGGAAACAGGTTAATCCCGGCAAAAAGGAGGGACATCACGGCGGGAACCGGTCTTTTGCGGCTCAGAAACAGAATCGAGATAAGAAGCAAAAGGACCAGATATTGAACCCGAAAATGGCTGGTCAGGTCAGATACCCAATTCCAGGCGGTGACCAGGCTCAAAAGAGTGAAGGCACAGAGAGCGAATAATGTAACATATCCAAGGCGATCGAAAAGATGGCTCATTCAGGTAACCTCAGCCCCACCAATCGACACCCGGTATTATATCCCTATCCCCTTCCAGGGAGAGACTCCATCCGCAAGGACACATTCTTGACAAGGGGCAGGTTTGCTAGGACCAATTGGGTTCCGGAATGACGTTATCCTTGGTGAAAATCGCAAGAAATTTGCAGAACGCATATTTGAGGGTTCGGAAGGACTTGAAATAACTGAAAAGGATTTTGGGCCGCAAATAAAATCGGAGGATGGCCCTTTTCCGGATGCGTTCCAACTCTTCCACCGTCATTCCTTTGGGCGCATATGCAATCCCGTTCTGAACCAGTTTGCTGAAGTCGTAATCGGGAGGGAGTTCACCGTTTGCGATCAATTCATCCGTCGCAGGTGTCGCGGGAAGCGGCTGAAACGCGGTGAAACTGGCTTCCCGGATCGGAAGACTCAAAGCCAGTTGAATGGTCTTCTCGATTTCTTCCCGGGTTTCGCTGGGGAATCCGACGATAAAATACCCGTTGGGTTCGAATCCCATCCGGTCCATAAGAGCTACTTTCTCCCGAATCAAATCGATATCGCTGTCTTTTTTCATTTTATTGAGTATCCGCTCGCTTCCCGACTCAATACCAAGCACGATCCTCTTTTCAAATCCGGCATCCCGCATCTCAAGGAGAAGCTCTTCAGAATACTGGTCAAGCCGCATCCCGACCCCCATGGCAAAAGCCGCCTTGAAACTTTCCTCCTTGACCCGACGGCAGAATTTGGTGAGGAATTTTTCGGCAACTCCCGTCCCTTCGTCTTCGAGAACAAACCGCTTGATTCCATACTCGTTTTGTAAAAGCCGGAACTCCTCGAATATATGATCAAAACCCCGCCATCGAAGAGACCGCCCGGTCACCACGCTGGCCGCGCAAAACGTACAAGGGAATGGACACCCTCTTGACAAAAATATGGGTGCGGTGTCGGGTCCAATTCCAAAAAATTGAAAATATTCCTGGGGTTTAATAAGATCCCAGGCGGGAAATCCGTATTCTTCGATATTCTTTTGAAAATGGGATGGATTTTTCTTTATCATCCCTTCCTCCCGGTAAATCAGGCCCGGAATTTCACCAAAAGTGTGAACCCCCGATTCCAATGCCTTGAGAAGCATGGGCAAAGGAACCTCGCCCTCTCCTTGAATCGCATAATCGACATGGGGGATCACATCGAGAACCTGATCCGGAAGAGAAGACACATGGGGACCACCGAAAATGTTGATGACTTTCGGCCGAGACAAATGGAGGGCTTCCAGCATCTCCTGAACAAGGGGCACCGCAATGGAATACAGATTGTACCCCACCACCTGAGGGTCGAATTTTTCAACGGCCCGGACAAAATCCCCATTATCCCGGCATTCCTTCAGACAATCCAGGATCTGAACCTCGTGTCCGGCGTTCCGGACCGAAGTCGCGAGATAACCCAAACCTATGGGGGGCCAGGATTGGTTGGACAATCCGGCATCTTTGAACGGTTGAACAAGCAGAACTCTCATTGTGAATTATCTTCCTTGTAAAAGGGAAAACAAATAGTCGTCGACAAAGAAACCCGGTTCCTACTGGAACTATAACACATTAAAATTGCCACGCATACGGCTTGTGGTAAATGCTTTTAATCATAAAATAATTTTCCCTTTGAAATCAAAACGAACAATATAAATGTTGATTTTTTTTTATGCTTTGGTTAACTTGGGAACGGTTGAAATTGGCCCGTTTTTCGCCCCGAATCCTTACCGTGTTCCACCGAATACGGCCCTTACCCGTCCCAGTTCTCCTTTTCGGTAAAAGCTGGAGGATACCTTACCCTCAAGTTTTTTGATTTATATTTCGAAATGAGATTATAAGCTTGGGGGGCCCTTTCCTTCCCCTGAATCCAGCCGCGGAATGGATTGGTTTGGACCCGAAATCGCAAACGAAGCTCCCGTTCGAAAAATGTAATTTACGTCAGGTTCCAATCTTGCAGTTTCTTTTAAAAATCAACCCTTCTGTCATCCTCGTTTAAAGGATAACCATGCTGATTCTCGTTACCGGGGCTGGGGGTTTTATCGGCCATTGTCTGGTAAAAAAACTGAAAGCGGACGGGGAAACCGTCATCGCCGCCGACTGGAAATACCCGGAATTTGAACGGAGCCCCGCCGACCGATTTTTCAATGTAGACCTGCGTTATAAGGAGGAAACCGAGGCTATTTTCCGTTCGTGCGGCCAATTTGACGAGGTTTATAATCTTGCCGCCAATATGGGTGGGATGGGGTTCATCGAAAATTACCGGGCCCTGATCATGCGCGACAGCGTTCTCATCTCCACCAATGTGCTGGAAGCCGCGCGAAAATATCAGGCCCGTCGTTTTTTTTACTCCAGTAGCGCTTGCGCTTACAACACGGAATTGCAGAAGGACTTGAACAACCCGGCCTTAAGCGAAGACATGGCATACCCCGCTATGCCCGAAGCGGGATATGGGTGGGAAAAACTCTTCTCGGAACTTCTATGCCAGTATTTTCGTGAGGATTATGGCCTCGTCACCCGGGTGGCCCGGTATCACAATGTATATGGCCCCAATGGGACTTGGCGCGGGGGACGGGAAAAAGCTCCCGCCGCCATGTGCCGGAAAGTGATACTGACCGCCTCCAAAGGAGAAATTGAGATCTGGGGAGATGGAAAACAACAGAGGAGCTTCATGTTTATCGATGACTGTGTCGAGGGGACCCTCAAGATCATGCGGGGGGATTATCCGCATCCTCTGAACCTCGGAAGTGACGAGTTGGTGGAAATCAATCACCTTGCCGATATCGCCATGTCCTTCGAAAAAAAGCATCTGACCAAAAAGTACATCGAAGGCCCGTTGGGAGTCCGCGGGCGAAACAGCGACAATTCCCTGATCCAAAAAGTCCTGGGCTGGAGGCCCTCCATTTCCCTAAACACCGGTCTTGAAAAAACCTACTTCTGGATCAAGGGTGAAATTGAAACATTGCGCGCCCAAGGCGTAGGCCTGGAAGCTTCTTCAGAAATTCCCGAAGTGACCGACAAGAGATATGTCGGCTAAAGGCCCGGTTTTCCATTCCATCCTTGAATCCTGAAACAAAGGGAGATTTAAACCTTGTCCGTCGTGGTGATAACCGGGTCCGCGGGCCTCATCGGGTCCGAAGCCGCCGGATTCTTTTGTGAAAAAGGATATGACGTCGTCGGTATCGACAACAACATGCGTATGGAGTTTTTCGGGAAAGACGCGAATACCGAATGGAACCGCCTTCTCCTCGAAAAAAAATATAAGCGATACCAGCATCACTCGATAGACATCCGGAACGAAAAAGCCATCGAAGACATATTCAGGACCTATGGCAAGGAAACGGTCCTCATCATCCACGCGGCGGGCCAACCCTCGCATGATTGGGCGGCCCGGGACCCTCTGAAGGATTTCAGCGTGAATGCCAATGGAACCCTTGTACTTCTCGAATCCTTCCGCAGATATTGCCCCGAAGCCGTTTTTATTTTCACCTCCACCAACAAGGTATACGGCGACCTGCCCAACTCTCTCCCCCTTCAGGAACAGGAGACCCGCTATGAGTTGGCTCCCGACCACAAATGGCACCGGGGAATCGATGAAACCATGTCCATCGACCAGAACCTGCACAGCCTGTTCGGAGCCTCCAAGGTCGCAGCGGACATCATGACCCAGGAATACGGCCGCTACTTCAACCTCAAAACGGGAACGTTCCGGGGCGGTTGCCTCACCGGTCCGCGCCATTCCGGAACCGAACTTCACGGATTCCTTTCCTACCTGGTTCGCGCCTGCCTTTCCGGAACGCCTTATAAGATTTACGGGTACAAGGGGAAACAGGTCCGCGACAACATCCATTCCCTGGATCTTGTTAACGCTTTCTACCACTTTTTTCAGGCCCCCCGCTCGGGAGAGGTTTACAATATCGGAGGAGCCCGGTTCAGCTACTGCTCCATGCTTGAAGCGGTGGAAATGACCCAGGAGATTGTCGGCAAAAAGCTCCGTTACGAGCACGTTCCGCAAAACCGCCGGGGAGACCACATCTGGTGGATCAGCGACGTTGGCAAATTCAAATCCCACTACCCCGGATGGGACCTCAAGTATCAATGCGCCGATATCATTCGGGAAATCTTTGAAATCCAGAAAACCGTGGTTTAAGGGAGTTTAAGGGAATGGATCCAAAAAACATTCTGGTCACCGGCGGGGCGGGTTTTGTAGGAAGCCACCTCGCGGTTTCCCTGAAGCGCGAATTTCCTCGGTCCGGCGTTTGGGCTCTGGACAACCTGAAACGGCGCGGGTCCGAATTCAATCTGCCCCGCCTGCGCGAAAGCGGGGTAAAGTTCGTTCATGGGGACATCCGGTCCGAGGAAGACCTGGACTTGGCCTTTGACTTGGATCTGATTCTTGAGTGTTCGGCCGAACCCTCCGTCATGGCGGGTTATGGGGTCAACCCGAAATATGTCATTCAGACAAACCTGACTGGCACCGTCAATTGCCTGGAATTGGCCAGGAAAAAGAAGTCGGCTGTGATTTTCCTTTCCACCAGCCGGGTTTACCCCTACGACCTGCTCTCGGCCATTCCAACCCGTGAAACTCCCACCCGCCTGGAATGGGACCTTGGAGGGAACACCTTGCCCGGCCTTTCTTACGACGGCGTGGGACTGGACTTTCCACTCACAGGGCCCAAATCGATGTATGGCGCCACCAAGCTGGCATCGGAATTGTTGATGACCGAATACATGGCCATGTACGGGATCCGGGGTATCGTCAACCGGTGTGGCCTGATTGCCGGTCCCTGGCAGTTCGGTAAAGTGGACCAGGGGGTGGTCACCCTCTGGATGCTGGCCCACTACTTCAAAAAGAAGCTGAACTACATCGGTTTCGGCGGAACGGGAAAACAGGTGCGGGATGTTCTGCATGTCCAGGACCTCTTTGAACTGATTGTCATTCAGATCCGGGAACTCGATGCGCTTTCGGGTGAGATTTTCAACATGGGGGGAGGAATCAAAAATTCCGTCTCCCTTCAGGAACTCTCGGATCTGTGCACCAAGCTGACCGGCAACCGGGTTGAAATCGGCAGGGACCCCAACAACCGCCCTGCCGACATCCCCGTTTTCATCACCGACAATGATAAGGTAACGAAACGGTTGAACTGGAAACCCAAAAGAGATCTGGAAGAAACCCTCGCCAATATCTTTGACTGGGTCAAACAAAACGAATCCGTCACTCATACCCTTTTATGAACCTGCCTCCTGATAAAACCGTGAAACCAATCATCCCATTTGTCGACCTGAAAACTCAGTACCAGAATCTCAAGGAACAGGTCCGCCTCCAGGTCGAAGCCGTCTTCGAAAGCACCTCATTCATACTCGGGCCCCAGGTTACCGAATTTGAAAACCATTTCGCTACCTACTGCAGGGCCAAATACTGCATTGGAGTGGCTTCGGGTACCGACGCCCTCCACCTGGCCCTCAGGGCTCTCGATATCGGCGAAGGAGACGAGGTGATCACCGCCGCAAACACCTTCATCGCCACGGCGCTCGGAATCTCATACACCGGAGCCACTCCCGTATTTGTGGACGCCGATGAAAAAACATTCAACCTGGACCTCCAAAAAATCGAAGAGAAAATAACACCGAGGACCCGTGCCATCATTCCCGTTCACCTGTATGGCCGGGCGGTGGACATGGATACCCTGATGAAGATCGCGCAGGATCACAACTTGAAAGTGGTCGAAGACGCATGCCAGTCGCATGGCGCCAACTGGAATGGCAAGCGGACCGGAACTTTCGGCAACCTGGGATGTTTTTCCTTTTATCCGGGTAAGAATCTCGGGGCGTATGGAGATGGCGGAGCCGTAGTCACTTCCGAGGATTCCCTATATGAGCGCTTGATCCGCCTCAGGAATTATGGGTCCCCAAAAAAATACGTTCACGACATTCTGGGATTCAACAGCCGCCTTGATACCGTCCAGGCCGCCATCCTCAACATAAAACTTCCCCTGCTGGACGGGTGGAACGAATCGAGACGAAAAGTTGCCCATTCGTACAACGCCCATCTTCATGGAGTTGGAGACCTGATTCTTCCGCAAATTCCCGAACGGGAAAACCACGTTTTCCACCTTTACGTGGTGCGCACACAACAAAGAGACGCACTTCTCAAGCACCTCAACGACGAAGGGATCCAATCCGGAATCCATTACCCCCACCCCATTTATGCACAGGGGGTTTATTCTCATTTGAAGATCCCGGGAACCGACAATCCCTTTACGGACAGATCCTGCAAGGAGATATTATCCTTGCCCATGTTTCCAGAGATGACCGGCCATCAGATCGACCGCGTGATCCAAACCATCAAACACTTTTTTGGTTGAGCCATGTTGAACATCGGCATTTTGGGTCTGGGCCACTGGGGCCCCAATTACGTTCGTGTCATGGCCGCTCTCGAGGGAGTGAAAGTGACGTGGGCGTGCGATAAAAACCCCAAACAATTTGACCGCATCAAGAACTATCCCGATATTAGAAAAACCAGCAACATGGACGACCTGATCAACGATGAGACGCTGAACGCCGTTGTCGTCGTAACCCCTGCCGCGACCCATTTTGAACTGGCCAAAACCTTTCTGCTTTCCGGGAAAGATGTGCTCGCCGAAAAACCGCTGGCCACAACAGCCCAGGAGTCTGAAGAACTGTGCCGAATCGCTCAGAAAAAAAACCGTATCCTGATGGTCGCCCACATTTTTCTATACAACGCAGGAATCCAGAAAGTGAAGGAGTTGATCGAGGACGGGGAACTGGGCAAACTCTATTACCTTAAAGCCAATCGGACCCATCTGGGACTGATTCGGGATGACGTTAACGTAGCGTGGGATCTTGCGCCCCACGATATTTCAATCTTTAATTATTTTCTGGGTTCCTCGCCCCAATCGGTTCATGCCATCGGTGCCTGTCATCTCAAGGGAGGAAAAGAGGACGTGGCATTCATCAACCTGACCTATCCCAACAACGTGGTCGCAAACATCCATGTCAGTTGGGAGGATTCCAACAAGGAAAGAACCATCACTCTTGTGGGAAGCCGGGCCCGCGTGGTCTTTAACGATCTGGACAACCTCGAAAAGGTGAAGTTGTTTAAAAAAGGGATTTCGGTCGCCGATGATTATGACGACTTCGGGGAGTTCCAATTGCATCTGCGGGATGGGGACATCATCTCTCCCGTCTTGAAGGAGCACGAGCCTTTGAAGGGAATGTGCTCGCATTTCATTGACTGCATCCGGACCCGCCGGGTTCCCCTGACAGATGGGAAACAGGGCCATGATGTGGTGACCGTTATGCAGGAAATCCAATCCGCCTTGCAGTCACGACCGAAGGAATAAGGTCCGCGGAATTCCCGTGTGGGACCCGCGAAACCAAAATCCCATCGGTGGAAACACTGCGCCGGCCACATGAACCTGGTTCAACCGTTCGGTACTCACTTTGACTCCGCCTGCTAAAAATCTGGTCATCCTGGGAGCAAGGCAACATGCGAAAGTGTTGGTCGCGATCATTCGGGAATGTTATCCGCAGGAGTTCAGGATTGTCGGATATCTGGACGACGACCCCGCTCTGGCGGAATCTTGCGTTCTGGATCTCCCCGTATTGGGGACGATTGAAGATCTGGAGAAAATTTCTCAAATACACAATATTACCCATGTGGTATTGGGAATTTCCAACCGGTTTCTAAAACTGCGTCACGATCTGTTCAACCGGGTAAAAAAACTCGGGTTGGCTCTTCCCTCCCTGATACATAAAACCGCTTTCGTAAGTCCATTTGCCGACATCGGGGAAGGAGTCGTTTTGAATCCGGGAGTGGTCGTCAATGCTTTCGCAAAAATCGGAAACAATGTGGTGGTTTACTCCAATTCCACAATCGAGCACGAGACGTGCCTTGGAAACAACGTTTATATCGGTCCGGGGGTCAACTTCACTTCGAATACAAGTGTCGGAGAAAATACTTTCATCGGGGCGGGATCCAAAATCATCCCGGATATCAAAATCGGCTCAAACGTGATTGTGGGGGCAGGTTCGGTTATCATTGCCGACATCCCCGAAGGGACCACCGTCGCGGGGGTCCCGGCAAAAATTATCAATTCGAGCCGAAAGTCCAAAATTTGAGCTCCGTTTTCGGGAACCTGAAAATGAACAAATTCTCCATTTTCATCCCGACCTATAATGCGGAAGCCTTTCTCGGCCCATGCCTGGAAAGTATTTTCCGTCAGGATTACCCCAGGGAGAAAATTGAAGTGGTGATCGTGGACGGGGGCTCCACGGACCGTACCTATGAAATCGCCATGCAGTTTCCCGTCCGGTTTCTCGAAAATCCCGACCGCCTGGCCCATTATGCGTTTCGGATTTACGGGGAAAACGCGGATGCGGATCTAGTCGTCATGTTCGCGGCAGACAATGAGCTTTATGGGACCGATTGGATGAACACGGCAAACCTCTGCTTCGAAGAGTTCCCCGATCTCGCCGCCCTGTGGGGAAGGCAGGTTTCAGGAGAGCACGACAAACCCGTCAACAAATATTTTGCCCTGATTCAAAGCGAACCGCTTTCCTTTTTCACCAACAAACACCTTGACGGGTATCTGATTGCGGGCCAGTCTTTTTCTGCCGGCAATAAACAAGGAAAGGTGTTCCAAGTCGATTCCCGCCACCCGCTTGTGTGGGGAGCCAATGGGCTTATCCTGAAGCTGGAATATGTCCGTAAATTTTTCGTCGCGGATGATTTTATCGGGGATAACGACATTTTCCAGAACATGATCGAGGAAAACCACAATCGTGTCGCCTTTATTTCCGACCTGCACACCATCCACCACCATGTCCGGTCGGTCGGGGAGTGGGCAGGAAAATTCAGGCGGAATTACGCCAAACATTTTCTGGAGCAGAGAAAAAACCGTAACATGAGGTGGGCGTTTAATCCCGGATTCTTCAGGCGATTCCTGCTCTGGCTGTTTTATGCAAGCATTCCCGTTTTTTCCGGCATCCATGCCTTATGGCTTGCGGTTCGGGAGAAAAATATTTATTGGCTGTATCATCCCGTTTTAAACTTTGTTCAAGTTTTTATTTATACCCAACAGACCCTGTTCAGCGCGGAGGGTAGGAGCTTTCTACAGGAATCGTTGTTCAGAAAATCCAAAATTTCCTGACGACATTATGTTTTGCCATCCCTTCACCCAAGGAAAATTCACATGTATTTCTTAGGAATCAGCGGCGGTGTGTTATCCGGAAACCAGGACGGAGCGGCGGCGCTCATCCACAACGGAGAAATCATTGCCGCGGCCGAAGAAGAACGACTGATCCAAATCAAGCACGCATCCGGGCTTTTGCCGAAAAACGCCATCCGCTTTTGCCTCAAGCAAGCGGGCATTTCGATTCGCGATGTCGCCTCGGTAACCTTTCCCGGAGCCACCTACAAGAATTTCAACGAAATTCTTCACGATTATTTCGATTTCACCTTCGGTTATTCTCCTCCCATCGTCCTGGAAGATCACCACCTGTGCCACGCCGCATCGACCTATTACCTCTGGACCCGTGAGCCCGCTTTGATCCTTACGATGGACTACTCCGGAGACGGGACCAGCACATTTGCCGCTGTTGGGGAAAATCTGGATATCAGGGAACTTTACAGAATTTCCAAACCCAATTCGCTGGGCGTGTTCTACTCTATTCTCACCCAATATCTGGGCTACCAGAAAGACAGCGACGAATACAAGGTCATGGGCCTTGCCTCCTACGGGAAACCCACCCTCGATTTCTCCGAAGTGCTCCATATCCATGGAGAAAAATATCAGTTAAATCCCGCTCATTTGAAATCTGCGGTGTCTCCCGGCCTTCCTGCCCCCTCCAAGCAGGAAAAAATTTACGTGGGGAACCTTTCGCTTCCGCAACCCGCGCGTCTCTCAGGGGAACCCGTAACCGAATACCATATGAACGTTGCGGCCAGCGGTCAAAAATCCCTGGAGACCATGGTCTTGCATCTGGTGGAACGTCTGGTGAAAAAGACCGGAATCCGGCGCCTCTGCCTGGCCGGCGGGGTTTCCCTGAATTGTTCCATGAACCAGAAAATCCGCGAATCGAGTCTGGTGGACGACTTCTTTGTTCCGCCACATGTTTCCGACGCCGGCCTCGCCATAGGGGGGGCCCTGCTCCAAAGCGTCAAAAACAACATTGCTCCCAAACCCCTCAACCACGCTTACCTGGGCCCCGAGTACCGCAATGAGGAAATCCGGCAGGTTTTGGATGATTGCCATTTGAATTACGAATTTCTGGAAAACATCGAAGCCCGGGTAGCAGAGGACCTGGCTCGGGGAATGATCATCGGCTGGTTCCAGGGACGCATGGAATTTGGCCCGCGCGCTTTAGGCAATCGGAGCATCCTGGCCGATCCGAGGGACGAGAGCATGAAGGATAAAATCAACCGTCTGGTCAAATTCCGGGAAGAGTACCGCCCTTTCACCCCTTCCGTTCTGGAGGAAAAACAGGCGGACTATTTCAAGGGCGTCATTGTGTCCCCCTATATGACGATCACCTTCGATGTGATCGAAAGTAAGAAGAGGATCATCCCGGCAGTAACCCATGTCGATGGAACCGCGCGGATTCAATCCGTCAATCCCGTAACTAATCCGAGGTATCACAAACTTATTTCCGAGTTTGAAAAGATCACCGGAGTCCCGGTCGTCCTGAACACCTCGCTTAATGTGATGGGACAACCCATTACCTGCGAACCCCGGTCTGCCCTGCAAACCTACTTCTCGTCCGGATTGGACGGTCTGGCCCTCGGGAATTTTTACCTCAAAAAGAACCCATAGTGCGGCGCAAGGTTGCTTGATATCTTTTAAACCCGCTTTGCAGGCTTTGAAATCCAAAAAATGAAAATCGCAATTCTGATAGACGAATTGGCTCCAGGGAGCACGCCGAAACTCCTCGGTTGGCCCATCCGGAAACTGGTGGAGCAGGGGGTGGAAGCCGAGGCTCTGGTAATTATTGAAAAAGACCATTGGGAAAAACACCGGGAGCACTACGATTACCACATGGGAGGAATCAAGATCCGCTACCTTTTCGAGAATTTTCCCGCGTGGGCGCGGCGGATCAACTTCAAGCTTCCGGGGATGTCATTTTTCTCTCTCCATCACCTCTTGAGTTATTTCTTTGCCCATCGTTCCATCGGGGAAAAAGAATTTGACGTCATCATCGCTTGTTGTCAATACAGTACGTTCGCCACCCGAAACATCGAGAGGCGCCGGGGTATTCCCTTCCTTTTTCTGATGTGGGACCCCTCGACCTACACGGCGAAGAAAATTTATGAAAACCGGTTCGGCTGGAAATTTCCCCTGTTATACCTGGGTGCCCAATGGCTTGACCGTTTCGCGTTGGCAAAATGCCGGGCCGTCATCACCAGCGGTACCTTCCACCATCCCCATTTGAGAAAACTGACCGCCAAGCCGCTCGAAGTTCTTGCACCGGGTTGCTTCGTGAAAGAGACCCTCCCGCCCTTTTCGGACCGGGAGCCAATGTTTCTCACCTTCGACCGCTGGGACATTGGAAACATCCCCAACGTTTTCCTCGACATTCTTGAAAGACTGGATCGCAAGGACGCCATCCTGACCATAGGGGGATTCTGGCATCCTGAGTCGTTGAAAGATGATTTTCTGATGGACCTGAAGAAGCGGGGACTGGAAGGAAGAGTCCGCGTCCTGGGTCCTCTGAACGAAACCATGATCATGGACCTGTGCTCGAAAGCTACGGTACATGTGCATCCAGTCCATGAGGCCTTTGGCATGCAAACCCTGGAGGCCGCCGGGTGCGGATGCCCGGGGATCATCCCGGCGGGTTCCGGCGTAGCGGAACTGTTTGAACACGGCGTGAGCGGGTTTCACCCCCCCATAGGAGACCGGGAAGCCATGATCGGTCATATCAACAAACTGCTGAACAATCCCGATCTCGCAAAAAAGATGGGCGAAGCGGCGTACCGGGTAGCGAAAAATTACACTTGGGAAAACTACGCCAAAACCCTGAAAGGCATCTTGGCGAAATACGTTTAACTCAAACCTTGGAAGCGAGGGAAATGATTCGGCCATGAACCTTTATCAAAACAGTCCGACAAAATTTGAAAGCGGATTGAGGCGGCATATTCCATTCTAGAAAAATGGGCGCAAGGGTTTTGGTTTGAAAAAGACGCAAGGGAGACGATTTCAGGGCGTTTGTGGAGCGGTTAAGGATGCGAAGGAATAGGGTTCACAAACTTTCAGCCGAAAGGCCGTAAAACTATATATAATTCAAGGGAATAGGGCATGGACTACTTCCTTGACACTCTAAATCATTCAGCTAAAATGCCTTCGAAGACTGTAACCGGTAACCGCGGCTCCCATTTTACGTGGCTTTTGACTAGCCCAGAGAAATCTGAAGACAAATATTCAAAGGAAATAAGTTAATAAATTTTATCCAGCGGGCTCATTGGGCTCAGGATTCCGGGCCCGATGCTTCAAGTTGGAAGCATTATTATTTCTGATGATTATTTTGGTTACCGCGGGAGTCTGAATAAAGGCGAAGCGGGAGCTTTT
>PCWF01000252.1:153-15313 GCA_002796165.1 Nitrospinae bacterium CG11_big_fil_rev_8_21_14_0_20_56_8 | reverse complement strand
GCCCCATCAGAAATGGGAGGGGAATCAGCAGGAGGGCCAGCAGAACGCGTAATCGGATCATGAGGTCAGTCGGGGGGAATCCCCTATTCCATTACATCCATTTTTTGCGCTTGAAATAAGTCACCAGGATCGCCGAGATCACGATCATGCTGACGAGTAAATACCAGAATCCCTCCCGCTCTTCCAATCCGGGCATTTTTTGGAAGTTCATGCCAAACACCCCCGTTAGAAGGGACAGGGGCAACATGATGGTGGCGACGATGCTCAACGTCTTCATGACATCGTTCATCCGGTTGGAGACCTGGGTCATGTAAAAATCCAGGAGGGAGACGGTGAGGTCCCGGTACATGTCCAGGTGGTCGGCGATTCTCTCCACATGGTCGCGAACGTCCCGGTAATAGAGCATGTTTTCTTCGCGGATGAATCCCCATTTCATGGTCATCAGGGAATTGATGAGATCCATTTGCGGTCCCACGCATCGTTTGAGTACCATGATCTCCTTTTTGATCCCGAAAATATCCTCCACCGTGCATTGATTGAAATCGTAAAAGATCTGGGTTTCCAGTTCGGTGAGGCGGGCGTCCATTTTTTCAAGCAGGGGGAAATAATTGTCTACGATGTGGTCCAGGGTTTCATAAAGAACCCGGCCCGGGTTGTTCTTGAGCGCGTCCCGGTTCAATTCGACGATTTTCCACGTATCCCGGATGGCGCGAAGGGGCTTGTTGTGTACGGTGATGATGTAGTTATGCCCGAGGAAGAAATAGAGATTGATCATGTGGGTTTCTATTTCTCCGGCGTTGTAATTGACCCCTCGAAACACGATAAAAAGATGGCCGGGATATTTCTCCACCTTGGGCCGCACCTTGAAATTGTGGCAATCTTCGATGGCGAGAGGGTGGCAGGAAAAGGATTTCTCCAAAAAATCGCCTGCCTCAGGGCTCAAATTCTCAATATCAAGCCAGAAGGTGGTTTCGCAGTTTTCGATGACCCGGCCGATATTGAAAAAATCGTCGTGATTCGGGCTGGAGAAAGTTTTCCCGTCAGCGAGGAAAAGATTCCAACTCATCTGTTTCATGCTGATGGCGGTTTCTGCTTCCATGAAGCCTTGAGGAATGGATTCCCGTTTAGGAATTCTACTCTGCCCAATCCTTGACCGTATGGAAATACGGTTGTTTTGGGAGCGGCCCGATTATGGCCCAATTTTACCTTCAACGCAAGAATCGCGGAACGGATATTTCGGGGGATCGAGCCTTAAATGAATGGGAATCAAAAATCCCGATTTTGACGGCGACGCGTCGGTCCCCCGAGCCCGTCGAGACAGGGTCCTGAGGACCATGAACCCTTGGCGGGTCGAACCGGTGGGATTTCCCCGAGGAGGAAGTTTCAAATCCGGATAAATTGAGCTAGGATGTCGCCTTGCGGCATCCGTAGATTCACGTGGGCAGGATATGGATATGAATTCCGATGTAGCGAGTTTGAGGATAATATCGGCCGCCGGTTTCGGGGTACTTTGCGCCCTGGCCTGGGCCACCGGGAACCGGAGCGCTGTAAATCTCCGAACCGTGGGAGGAAGCGTGGCTCTGGCCTGGGTGCTGGGGATCCTGACCTTTCAATTTTCCTGGTCCCGTTCGGCCCTGTCGGCGGTCAACGATTTGCTGGTCACCGTGCTTCAAGCTTCCCAAAAGGGAACCCTCTTTTTGCTTGGGCCCTTGGCGCTCGGGCCGGGGCAAACGCTCCCGGACGGAACCCCCTCGGTCGGATTTATTCTCGCCATGCAGGTCCTGCCTTCGGTGATCTTTTTTTCGGCGCTGGTGAGCGGGTTGTATTATCTGGGGATCATGCAGGCGGTGGTGCGCGTCTTCGCGCGGATCTTTCACCGCACCATGTCGCTTTCAGGGGCGGAAGCTTTGGCCGCCGCCGCAAACGTATTCGTGGGCATCGAATCGGGACTGACCGTGCGGCCCTATCTCCCCACTTTGACCCGGTCCGAACTTTTAACCCTGCTCACCTGCATGATGGCCACCGTCGCCAGCACGGTGATGGGCATCTACGTGATCGCCCTGAAAAGCGTATTCCCCCAGATCGCGGGCCACCTCGTTTCCGCGTCCCTGATCTCCATCCCCTGCGCCGTATTGGTGAGCAAACTTTCGTTACCCGAGACCGGCCGCCCGGAAACCCTGGGAGAACTGCCCCCGGCGCACGGATCGTTCAATGTGGGAGGGGAGAAACCCTCCAACCTGATGGTGGCCTTGATCGAAGGGGGAGGCCAGGGCCTTCGCATGGCGGCGGGTATCGCCACCGTTCTCATCGTCATTCTGGGGCTGGAAGCCATACTCGATCTGGTTCTCGGCCAATTGCCCGGTCCGGGGGGAGCGCCCCTCACCCTGGGCCGCATTTTGGGCTGGGCGACCTGGCCCGTCGGGGTCTTAATGGGCCTGCGGCCGGAAGAATGGGCCTCCGGCGCCGCCATACTGGGCTCGCGGTTCATCGAAACGGAAGTGACCGCTTATTTTACCCTGGCCGCCGTCCAGTCGGCCTCCCCACCTCCGTTCGACCTCCGGTCCATCACCATCATGACTTACTCCCTCTGCGGATTTGTTCATCTCGCCAGCATGGGAATATTCGTGGGGGGACTGGCGGCGTTGATTCCCGAAAGGATGCGGGATCTGACCGTTCTCGGTTTTCGGGGGTTGTGGACCGCGTTCCTTGCCACGGCGCTGACCGGATGTATCGCGGGAGCCCTGGCTTGAAAGACGCGGGCAGGGGAAGATTATATTTTCTGAAAGAAGACGGTCAGGGTGATGGTTTCGCCGTTCACTTTAAACGGTACGATGAACCTGTGAGTCTGCGGGTTGTCGATCGGAACGGTCCGGTCCTCTCCCATGACGGCCACGGGAAGACCGAGATCGAACTCAAGCGGTTGATCTCCCCCCCTGGCCTCGGGATGAACGAGGGGAAGAATATCCCGTGAATAGCCCGCAATCTTGGGTTTGACGATTCCTCCGATAATATTGACCAGTTCCTGAACCACTCCGCAGACCTGTTCCATATCCACTTCCCCGAAAATGGTTTCATAGATATTACACGCCACCGTTTTTGGGAAATACATGGCAAGTTGAAGCTTCAAACCGTGTGCTGGATTGCACAGGTCGATCAGCGAACTGAAAAAAGTATCGGCATCATATTGGTCGGTGGGTTCTTCGGGTTCCGCGCAAACCATGTATTGACCCAGAGCTTCGAGGGTACTTTCCACAAATGCCTGGATCACGCGGGGAGCAACCTCGGGGATGCCTGGAGGTGCGGGGGCGGCCGATCCGGATTCCCCGGTCTCCAGGGTTCCGGAAGGTTCCGGAAAAAATATTTCCTCCAGGGTTTTTCCCAATTGGTCCGGGGTGAAAGGTTTGTTCAGATACCCGTTCACGCCCGCCTGTTCCAGTTCCTGCCTGAAATATTCCTTTCTCTCCGCGCTGATGATCAGGAAAGGAAGACCCTTGAGCTTCGCATCGGTTCCATTGCGGAGTTTTTGCAGAAGTTCCAGTCCGTTCATCACCTTCATGTGAAGTCCGGAGACGACCAGATCGACGTCCGCCAACTCCACCATCATGAAAGCCTGGTTGCCATCATGCGCCATCAGGATGTTGTCCCCCTCAAACCCGATGGTCGTCAGGTTGTTTTTAATGATCCGGGTCATCACCGGGGAATTGTCGGCGACCAGCACTCGTTTATTTCGAAATTCTTCGCGCATTTTTACATTCTAATCGAAAACATTCAGGATCTTTCATTAATTGTAAATTTCTTTTTAAGAAAAATTTTGCTTCGGATGGGGAAACGGATCTCTTTGAAAGATTTTGTATTTTCGCTAATTATTCGAACTTCATCAACAAAAAATATTGGATTCCTTGACTTTTGTAATTCCCTTCCCGATACTGAATTTAAGGATAGGAAGAAAGGGGTTTATTTGTCGGGGGTTTTCCAGGGGCAGAAGTTTTTCCCCTGGTTGAATGGCCATGCCGAAAGGGCTCCCCCATGAACCCAATATTTTTTTATTAACCCTGACGTATCATTAGGGGCTTGGCACGGCAAATGTCATGGACCCTTCGGAATTATTAACAGGCGATACCCATCTCACGTCGCTTCCCGAGGTTTATTACAAACTCCAGGAAGCCATCGACGATGAAGATTCCAGTTTTGACGAAATCGGAGGGTTAATCTCCTCCGATCCCGCCCTCGCCACCCGCCTGCTGAAATTAGCCAACAGCGCGTTTTACGGTTTCTTCACCTAGGTTGAAACCATCACCCACGCTTTGAGCATCGTGGGAACCGATCAATTGACCCAGTTGGTCCTGGCCACTTCGGTGATGACCCGGTTTCGCGGCGTTCCCGAACATCTGATCAACATGCATTCGTTCTGGCGCCACGGCATTTCGGCAGGGCTCGTGGCGCGAGCCATGGCATCGATCAATGGAGAATACAATGCCGAGCGTTTTTTCGTGGGAGGCCTTCTGCATGACGTGGGACGTCTCGTCATGTGTCTCAAGGCCCCCGACCAACTGCGCCGGGCCATGGAGCTGGTTCAAAAGGGGGAACTGCTTTACAAACAGGAGCGACGGGTGTTCGGATATGACCATGCGGACGTGGGAGGCGAATTGCTCCGGCAATGGAATTTACCCTTTCGCCTTCAGGAGTCGATCCGGTGTCACCATAAGCCCCAGCGCGCCACAAATTATGCGGACGAAGCCGCGTTGATCAATCTGGCCGATGCCATCTCACATTCGCTCGATCTGGGAAATAGTGGGGAGTCGGGGGTGCCGCCCCTCAAGGAAAAATCATGGGAGTTGGTTGGCCTGGATGAAGAAACCTACCTGCCGCAGATTCAGGACAAAGTCAGAAAGCAGTTCGACGAGGTGGTTCAGGTCTTCCTGCATGGCTAATGCCTGTAATCCGGGTTCCGGCAGGCGGGAAGGCGGTTATTTCGGGGCAGAGTAACCTTTGGCCCCCGAGAAATCGGTATCGGCAATATCGGCGCCGGTTAGATTGGCCCCGGTCAGGTTGGCATTTTTGAACCGCGCGTCGGCCAGTTTGGACCCGGCCAGGTTGGCCCCGGTCAGGTCGGCGTGACTCAGGTCCGCATGCTCCAGGTTGCACCGTTGGAGGTCGCCTCCCGTGAGGATGGCGCGGATCAGCTTGGCCCGGTTGAGTTTGGAACCGGCCAGGTTGCACCCTTCGAGGTTGGCCCCCTCCAGGTTGGCCTCTCTCAAATCGACACCCATAAAAAACGAGTTTTTGAGGTTGGCCGATTCCAGTATGGCGTCCTGCAGGTCGGCCCGGCTCAGATCCGAGTTTTCAAGATTGGCGTGATTGAAGTCGGCTCCGGTGAGGTTTCCTCCGCTGATGTCGGCGCCGGAAAGCTCCACGTTCCCCAGTTTTGCCTTGCTCAGGTTGGCCCCGGCCAGGTGAGCTCCCCTTAATTTAGCTTCGACGAGCTTGATTCTTCCCAACTCCGCACCGCTCAATTTTACATTGACCAGGTTGGCGCCGGTGAGGTCGGCAATGTTCAGGTTGGCTTCATCCAGGAAGGAACCCTCCAGATCGGTGCGGCGCAGGATGGCTCCGTTGAGCTTGGCGCGGGTGAGATCCGCCCGGTGCAACTTCGAGTCCGAAAGGTCGGCCCCCGTCATGTCGGCCCGGCACAAACGCGTATCGGTGAGATTGGCGTTGCACAATTTACTTCCCTTGAGCAGGACGCGGTTCAGGTTGGCCCCCGTAAAATTGGCTTCGAAGAAACCGGCCATGCTCAGTCTCGAATCCGTAAAATCCGCGTTCGTCAGGTCGGCTCCATTGAAACGGGCCCGGTTCAGGTCCGCGTTCATCACCTTGGCGTCGCAAAGTTTGGACCGGGTAAAGTCTGCCCCGCCCAGGTTGGCTTCCTGGAAAATGGCTTTGGAGAAATTGGTCTCGATGAACTTTGCGTTCCGGATGTCCGCGCGTTCGAGGTTGGCTTGCGAGAAATCCGCGCCGATGGCAAGCGTCTTCTGCAGGTTGGCATCTTCGAGAATGGCGTGGGTGAAGTTGCTTCCGCTTAAATTGGCGTCCGACAGGTTGGCGTTGGAGAGATCGGCGTTTTGCAGGTCGGCTTCCTCCAGGCTTACGCCGGAAAGGTTCGATCCCGAGAGGTTCGAACTGGAGAGGTTGGACCCGTTCAGACTGATCCCCATGAACGGCATGTCCGAGAGATCCAGACCGGAGAGATCGAGATTTTCCAGGGGACCGGGAACTTCCTCCTCTTCTTCCACCACGAGGTCCGTTACCGGCTCCTCGTCGGGTTCCTCGCCCTCTTCCTCTTCCCGAATCTCCTCTTCCAGCTCTTCGCGCTCTTCTTCAAGCTCTTCCTCTTCCGCCTGTTTCCGGGCTTCGACGTACTCGGCAATGCGAGCCTCAACCTCTTCTCGGGTTAACTCCGCCATCTTAATAATCTTCCCTGTTCAAAGTTATTGGGTATCGCCGACCCCTGATATTTTCAGATGGGATCCGCGTAGTCCTTAAAAGTGTGAAGTCAAAAAATATCCTACCCGGAAAGAGAACGCAAGGAAGAAAGCCTGTTCAAGCCGGAAGCGGGAACCGTTCCATGAAATTTTCGAGGATGTTTTTCAACCGCCCATCGAGCGTCCGGTAGACCCGTTGAACGATGGCATCGGGGATCCTGCGGTAATAGGCATGGGCGACTCCTCCCGCGATACAGGCGAGGGTGTCGCTGTCGCCCCCGATCGAGATGGCTAATCGGACCGCGTCCTCGTAATCCGCAGATTCGAGGAAGGCGCGTAGCGCCGGCGGAACGGTTCCCTGGCAGGAGACGTCGAAGGTGTAGCCGGGACGGATGGAATCCAGACTGTCTTGGAGGGAGTAGTGGAAGGTGGTTTCGATATAGGACTGGATCTGTTCCTTGGTCTTTCCCTTGCGGGCCAGGAAGACCGCGGCGGCCGTGGCCTGGGCGCCCTTCACTCCTTCGGGGTGGTTGTGGGTAGCCTCCGCGGTTTTTCGTGCTTCGTCCAGCACCTCCTCCAGCGTATCGAAGGCGAACCCGACGGGACTGACCCGCATCGCCGAACCATTTCCCCAGCTGTTATAAGGATCCCGCGCGGGCGACTGCGCCCATAGGCTGAAACTCTGCCCGTAACCCGCATCGGGATAAAGAGTATAATAATCCTTGAACCGGGAGACGTAGTCGGCGCCCGATAGCAGGCAGTCCGCCACCGCCACCGTCAATACCGTGTCGTCGGTGAAAGTGGATTCCGGGCAAAAGAGGGGGAAGTCCCTGGTTTTGACGTTGCGCCACTCGTAAACCGAGCCGATGATGTCGCCCGCGATTGCGCCGATCATTCTTTTTCCTTTTTTTTTGCGGGAATCCGGGTCGTATCGACCTTCTCAAGATTCCCGGTGGGCATGACGGTTCTTTACTTATAATTAATACACGGCAACGGAATGACCCGAACTAAATGCCGTGGCGATAAGGGTCGTTGCTTATTCATTCTAAGATAAACCTTTTTCCGAGACCACTCCCGATCGCATCAGCCGGGAACGGCGACGGTTGCTGACGGAATCCAAGATGGAGACGGCGAACAAACCGATTCTGATCTACGAGGGCGATTGCGGTTTCTGCAGGCATTGGGTGAGACGGTGGCGGCACTTGACCGGAGAGCGGGTCGATTATGCGCCTTACGAGGAAGTGGGGGCGCGGTTTCCCCAGATCCCCAAGGGAGAATTTGCCCAATCGGTTCAGTTGGTGGAGCCCGATGGATCGATTTACCGCGGCGCGGAGGCGGTCTTTCGAACCCTGGCCCATTCTCCGGGCAAAGGCTGGCCTTTTTGGATTTACCGCAACATCCCCGGGGTCGCTCCCGTGTCCGAGCGGGTGTATGCCACCGTGGCCCACCATCGGGAAGGCCTCAACGAGGTCAACCGCTGGCTGTGGGGAACGGATTTTGAGTTTTATCCCTGCATCCTGACGCGGCGGTTGTTTCTGGGCGGACTGGGATTCATTTATCTGATCGCCTTTCTCTCCCTGTCCGTCCAGGTGGAGGGCTTGTTCGGGAGCCATGGAATCGCTCCCGTGAAAGAGGCCCTGGAATCCATCCGGGAAGGGGGCGACCCGGTCTCCTTTCTCAATTTTCCTACCCTGTTCTGGTTCGATTCCTCAGATGCGTTTCTCAGGATGTCCTGCCTGGCGGGGGCGGGGGTCTCGATTTTGCTCATCGGCAACATTTTTCCTGCCGGGTGCCTGTTTGTGCTCGACCTCCTGTATTTGTCGTTCCTGGTCGTCGGGGACCGGTTCATGGCCTACCAATGGGACACCCTGCTTCTGGAAGTCGGGTTTCTGGCTATTTTTTTCGCGCCCTGGAAGATCCGGCCCCGGTTGAAAGACGAACCCCCTCCTTCTACCGTGGTGTTGTGGCTCATCCGGTTCCTGCTGTTCAAGTTGATGTTTTCCTCGGGCCTGGTCAAGGTGCTGAGCGGGGACCAGAGCTGGACCGAACTGCAGGCGCTCGAGTTCCACTTTGAAACCCAACCCCTGCCCACGTGGATCGGGTGGTATTTCCATCAGATCCCCTTTTCCATTCACCAGTTGTTTGTTTTTTGCGTGTTCCTCATTCAACTGGTGGTTCCCATTTTTATCTTCCTTCCGCGGCGGTTTCGTCTTCGCGTGTTCCAGATTTTTGTTTTTTTTCAGGTTCTCATCCAATTGACGGGAAATTACGGGTTCTTCAACCTGTTGACGATCGTGCTCTGCCTTTCCCTTCTTGACGACGGCTATGTGAAAAAATGGTTTCCCGCGCGCTGGGGAGAGGTTTCTCTTATAGAGAAGGGCCGGGGACGGGAACCGAGGGGGAAAAACGTCGGGGTGGGGATAACGGCCGTGGTGGTTCTCGTGGTCAGCATCTTCGTCCAGATGGTCCCCCTGGTCTTCTGGGATTATAAATGGCCAGGATGGGCAAATGCCGCCTACCGGCAGATCAAGTCCTTCCATATCGTGAACCGGTATGGTCTGTTCGCCTGGATGACTACCACACGGCCGGAAATCATGATCGAGGGAAGCCGGGACGGGCAGGAATGGAAAACCTATGTCTTCAAATGGAAACCGGGAGACCCTGGGAGGGTTCCCGCCTTCGTCGCGCCTCATCAGCCGCGCCTGGACTGGCAGATGTGGTTTGCCGCGCTGGGGAACTATCGGCGGAACCCCTGGCTCATTCGAACGATGGTGCAACTGTTGAACGGGTCGCCCCCGGTACTGGCGCTTCTGGAAACGAACCCGTTCCCCGGGTCACCGCCAAAATACATGCGGGCCGTGGTGTACGATTACCGGTTCACCAATTTTGAGGAGAGGAACGAAACGGGGAATTGGTGGAAACGCATTCCCACCGGGAACTACACCCCGGTCATTCAGCTTCCCTGACGGAGGTGTGCGGGGAAACGTTTCTTAAAACCCCAAGGCGGCGGGGGACAAAAGTCCCACCGACCTTCCAGGCCGTTCCAGTCAGCGGTTGTCATGAAGAAACCCGATAACCGCCATCACGATCATCCCCATTCCCAAAAGGGCGTAAACATAAAGTCCGATCGACGATTGCCCCAGCAGGTTGACGAAATTCTCACGATTGAAAATGAATCCCCAGTAAAAAACGAATGAGAACGTCACCAGGATGCCCAACTTGTGCTTTCCGAAGACGAGACAGAGTGAACTCAGGAACGCATACAGGACGACCTGCCCGAGAGGGATGGAAAATTCCTGCGTGGATAGAAAATCCAAGAGCTGATTCAAAGTCATGGTTCCGCCCGGTGAGAAAGGTGGGGGAGACACGGTACCGCTTCATCCGGTCCCCCATTCCCACCTAATTTAAAATCAAATGGCTTAATTTTCCATACCGATTTTAAAAACTTCCCAATTGAAGAGTTCTCCCGGACCCGCCCTCGATTCCGGCCGGGTGTTTGTTTTTTAGGCAAACCGTTCCTCCCGGTGATGCATCGGACAGCATTATTTCCTCTCCGCATCCCGATTTCCCGCGATTTCCCGAGTAATTCCTTCCGGCACAGAACTTGAAAGATCCCTCCGGATTGACTCACTCCCCGGCCCCGGGACATTAAAGGAAAGGAATTGGCGGTGAACAAGGTTGAAGCGATCAAAAAGGAAAGGGAGGGGCTGGACATCATCCACGATATCCGGAAATTTGCGAAGGAGGGATGGGAGAGTATTTCCGAGGAGGATCTTCAGCGGCTGAAATGGTACGGGTTGTTTCTGCGAAATCCGACTCCGGGCTTCTTCATGCTGAGGGTGCGCATTCCGCAGGGTCAGGCCCATTCACGGCAGATCGCCGCGCTGGCCCAAATTTCGCGCTCGTTTGGCAACGGGGTGATCGACATCACCACGCGACAGCAGATCCAGTTGCGCCATCTTAGAATCGATCATGTCCCATACGTGTTCGAATTGATGGACGAGGTCGGACTCACCTCCATGCAAACCGGGATGGACAACGTGCGCAACATCATGGGGTGTCCGGTCGCGGGTCTGCATCCGCGCGAGTTCGTGGATCCCTCTCCGGTGATCGGCGAATTGAATCGGCTGATTGTCGGTAACCGGGAATTCACCAATCTCCCGCGCAAGTTCAATATCGCCATCACCGGGTGTCCGGACAATTGCATTCACTCGGAGACGCAGGATCTGGCGCTTGTTCCCGCAACGCGGCGGGAAGGGGAAGAAGACGTCACCGGATTCAATATCCTTGCGGGCGGGAAACTGGGATCGGGGGGGTACCGCATTGCCTCTCCATTGGATGTGTTCGTGCGGCCCGGGGAGGCGGTGGAGGTATGCGCGGAGATCGTCCGGATGTTCCGTGACCACGGCAACCGCGAAACGCGCACCCAGAATCGGCTGGCGTTCCTGCTGGACGAATGGGGCGAGGAGCGGTTCCGGAGCGAACTGGAAACCCGGCTGGCCCGGCCCCTCGCACGCGGGGGGGAGGATCTGCGCGGGCTGGAAAAGTCCGAGCACATCGGCATCTACCGGCAAAGTCAACCCACGATGAATTATGTCGGCCTCAAGGTTGTGGTGGGCCGCATCGAGGCTGAGAAACTGGAAGGGCTGGCGGGTCTGGCCGAGCGGTACGGAAACGGGGAGATGCGGTTGTCCCCCGCGCAATGCCTGATTCTTCCGAATATCTCCGACCCGAAACTGGGCGATTTGCTGGAGGAACCGCTTCTGAAAGAATTTGTGTATCATCCGTCTTCCATCATGAAGGGCCTGGTCAGTTGCGTGGGTATTGACTATTGCCATCTGGCGACGATCGAGACCAAGCGGAGGGCGCGCGAAGTGGCGGACCAACTGGAACAAAGCCTTGGGTCCACCGCGCCGTTGACCATGCATTGGTCCGGGTGCCCCGCCGGGTGCGGCAACCACTTGGTGGCCGATATCGGTTTGATCGGCAAGCGCGCGCGCGTGGGAGGGCAGGTGGTGGACGCGGTGGATGTTTTTATGGGAGGACGGGCCGGAAAATTCCCCCGTCAGGCCCTCAAGGTGCTGGAGAACGTTCCCTGCGATCTTCTCCCCCGCGTTCTGGAAGGCATCATTCCTTACCATGCGCGGGAGAAAATGCATCTCATCAAGGGATTGAAGCGGAAAAGCTCCGGCGACCAAAAGGAAGTTTCCGGTTCTTCCGGCCAAAAGTCTGCGCGGGTTGTCCCGGAGGAAGACCAGCCTCGGGCTGAAACCGGATCCGAAAACTTATCAGCGGGGAGGAATACCTATGTTTCAAGATGATGTGGCGGCGATTTGCAGAGCCGGAGAAAAGAAACTCGAATTCATGATGCGTTCTCCGGCCGGGTATTTCCTTATCTCCGCCCTGGCCGGAGTCTACCTGGGGTTCGGCATCACCCTGATTTTCTCCCTGGGCGGACCTCTGGCGGCGGGCGGGGGCGCCGCGGTGCTCAAGTTGGTGATGGGGATGTCGTTCGGGATTGCTCTCAGCCTCGTGGTGTTCGCGGGATCGGAGCTGTTTACCGGAAACAACATGGTGTTCGCCGTGGCCAGCCTGAACGGGACCTCCCGGCGCGGACCCGTCCTCGCTTCCTTCGTCCTGTGCTTCCTGGGAAACCTTGCGGGCTCGTTCTTTCTGGCCTTCCTGGTGGTTCAGAGCGGATGCCTGTCCCCCGAATCGCGGGAACTCCTGTTGAAGGTCGCCGCGGCTAAAATGGCCCTTGCGCCCAAGGAGGCGTTTCTGCGGGGAATCCTGTGCAACTGGCTGGTTTGCCTCGCCATCTGGGTGGGATTCCGGATGCAGAACGAATCGGCGAAACTCATCATGATCTTCTGGTGCCTGTTCGCTTTCATCGCGAGCGGATTCGAACACAGCATCGCCAATCAGGCCCTGCTCGGGATGGCGCTGATTCTGCCCCATGGGCCCGACATTTCGCTGGGCGGATTTGTGCATAACCAGGTTTACGTCACGCTGGGGAACATGGTGGGGGGCGGGGGACTGGTGGGGACCCTCTACTGGCTGGCGGGCCGTCCCGCACCCCTGTCGACCTCCGACGAACCGGAGGCCGGTTTTCAACCCGCCGCCCTCCAGGAGTCGTAACCGCAAAATCGATCGGGACCGATCCGCCGTTTTTGCAGGGGCCCATTTAGTTGTATAATCGGGATTCAGGGGGAATCATGAATCTCGAACTGGAAGATGAACTGGGCGACATCGTGCAGAAGGCACGGGGACGCAAGCCTTGGTCTCCCGCCGACCTGGCCCGCGCGGTGGGGATGAGCGCGGCAGAGATCGGACGAATCGAAAGCTGTGCCTGGATCCCGGATGCGGGAGCCCTGCTCAAAATCGCCGCCGCGCTGGACCTGCATGGCCCTTCGCTTCTTGCCATTGCGCAGAAAGCGTGGGGTCCGGGAGAGGTGACCCCCGAGCCGGGACCGTTCGAGATTGTTTGTCTCGATGTGTTCATGGGACTCTATCCGGTCAAATGTTACCTGCTGGTGTGCCGCCAGACGGGGGAAAGTTCCATTATCGATACCGGGGGAAACCCGGAAGCCATCATCCGCAAAGTTCGCGAGCTGAACGTCAAACCCACGCGGATCCTCCTCACTCATTCCCATCCCGATCACGCCGGAGGTCTGGGCAAACTGATTCTGCAATTCGGTTGTCCCACCTTCATGGATAAGAAAGAGCCGCGGCCCTCGGGTGGCCGGGAATTTCATTTTCTGCAGGATGAGGAATGGATCGAGGTGGGGCGGCTTAAAATTCAAGCCCTGTTCACGCCGGGGCATACCCCCGGCGGGGTCTCCTTCAAGATCGGCAAATCGGTCTTCTCCGGGGATGCCATTTTTGCCGGTTCCATGGGCCGCGCCAACGCTTCCTGGTCCGGCTTATTTCAGTCCATTACCCGGCGGTTGTTGACGTTGCCCGAGGACACCCGCCTCTATCCAGGCCACGGGCCTGCCACGACCGTCGGCGAAGAAAAACGGCATAATCCCTTCTTTTGTGGAAAAATTCCGGTTCGGGAGCCCGCTTCGGCCGGATTGTTGTAACCCCTGTAGGGGGATGGAATTTCCCTTCGAGGGGAAAGGTCCCTCGTTTTAAACTTGCGGGTTGTGTCGGTTGAGGCCATATTTCCGGTATGGACCCTGAGTTGGTCAATTACCACTATTGCGACGACCTGCCCACCCGTCCCCTGCCTCCGGGAACGCGGGTGTTGGTGACCGGCGCCAATGGCTATGTGGCGCACCGCCTGATTCCGGAATTGATATTCAGGGGATACCACGTGCTTTGCATGTTCCGGAACCGCCGGTGTCCCCCCATTCTTTCCCATCCCCGCATCGAGAACGTTTACGCCGATTGCCTCACCCAGGAACAGCTCCGCCCGATTCTCCAGGGCATTGAAGTGGCCTATTACCTGATCCACAGCATGCGGTTGAAGAAGGACGAGTTTGTGGAAATAGACAAGCGGGCGGCGCAGAACTTCGGGCAGGTCGCGGAGGAGTGCGGGGTTCGGAAGATCATTTATCTGGGCGGCCTGGGCGAACTGGGCGAGCGGCTTTCTCCGCACCTGCGAAGCCGCAGGCAGGTCGGGGAAATTCTGGCGACCCGCAGGATCCCGGTCATCCGTCTCCGCGCCGCGATCATCATCGGCACCGGGAGCGCGTCTTATGAATTGTTGAAGTCGCTGGTTCTGCACAATCGCTGGATTCCTTTTCTCCCCGAGTTCAATTCGCTGTGCCAGCCGGTGGCCATCCGCGATGTCATCAAGTATCTCGTCGGCATGATGGAAATCGGCGAGCTTCCTTCCAGGATTTACCAGATCGGCGGGCAGGACGTGCTTCGCTACCGGGACCTCATTCTGAAATTCAGCGAAATTGCCGGCCGCAAGGTGAAATTTTTCGATGTGTCCTGGATTCCGCTCAAAGTAGAGTTGATGTGCCGCCTGTATGCCTCCTGGCTCCATCTGTTCATTGCGATTCCCGTCAACATCACCTCCCTGTTATTGGGCAGTCTGAAAACCGACGTGGTGTGTACCGAGAAAGATATCCGCTCGCTTCTGCCCTTTGAACCCCTGGATTTCAAGACGGCCGTCACCTGGGCACAGGAAAAGGAGAAACAGTCCAAAGTGCATTCCCATTGGAGCGATGTGCCCCCCGAAAAGATGAGCGACCTGATGCCGCTTTATGAATACGAGTCCTCTCATTTCAAGATCGACGAACATTCCATCGATATCCCTGCCGATCCCGACGTGATCTTTCCCATCATTTGCCGGGTGGGAGGGAACCACGGCTGGGCCCATGCGAACCTTCTGTGGGAAATTCGCGGTTGGATCGATCGAATGATCGGGGGCGTGGGATTGATACGCGGGCGGCGGGACGCAAACCAATTGCGGGTGGGTGACGCCGTCGATTTCTGGCGGGTGGAAAAAATTCAAGCCGGGACCGAGCTTCTGCTTCGCGCGGAGATGATCTCCCCCGGTTTTTCATGGCTTCAGTTCGAGTTGGTGCCGGGGGATTACGAGACGACGCGGGTCGTTTTGAGGGCCCACTTTATCCCGAAGCCTTTTTGGGGAGATCTTTACTGGCTCCTGATGTCCAAATTTCATTCCTATATCTTCCAGGGCATGCTCAAATCGTTCCGGC